>SLNO01000095.1 GCA_007132975.1 Balneolales bacterium | reverse complement strand
CGCATCAACCAGGAACGCATGGTCGAGATCAACGCCGATCTTGGCGGGGTGGACCTGCGCTCGGCCACTGAGCAGACACGCGCTGCCCTTAACCAGCTGAACTGGCCGGAGGGGTACCGATACGAGGTGGGCGGAGCGGCCGAAGACCAGCAGCGCTCGTTTTTCTACCTGATGATCGCTTTCCTCATTGCCGGCGTTCTGACCTACATGGTGATGGCTTCGCAGTTTGAAAGTCTGCTCGAGCCGCTCATCATCATCGTGACCATACCGCTGGCCCTGTCGGGCGTTCTGCTGATGCTCTGGTTCACGGGGACGCCGGTGAGCGTGACGGCCATGGTCGGACTCGTGCTGCTCACCGGGATCGTGGTCAACAACGGCATCGTGATGATTGACTATATAAAAATCCTGCGCGCGCGCGGTCAGGACCGCCACCAGGCCATCGTCAACGGGGCGACCCGCAGGCTGCGGCCGATCCTGATGACCGCGCTGACGACCATCCTGGCCATGACCCCGCTCGCGCTTCAGATCGGCGCCGGCGCGGAGACCTGGAGCCCGATGGCGCGTACGGTTATCGGCGGACTGACCATGTCCACCATCCTTATGCTTTTTGCCGTGCCGTGCATGTACAACCTGGTCAACAAGATGGTCGAGAAGGCCGGGTTCGACTCGGTGCACAAGGAAGACCCGCTGTCGGGTGATGCGGCTGCGGCGTCATCTTAGCCGGCCACATGACCGCATCCACCCGAAGCGATACGCATTCAGCCAAAACGACACGCATCTATACGCGACAAAACACACTGATCTGAAAACGAAACACATCCACCCCGAATGAAAAAAATCACCATAACCGAACGCATTTTGAAACGCCCGGTGACGGTCTTCATGATGTCGCTGCTGGTGGTGGGGTTTGGCCTGTTTTCGCTGGCCAACCTGCGGATAACACTCATGCCGGAGTTCAACATACCGGTGCTGGCGGTGTCGGTGAACTACTCCAATGTGGCGCCGGAGGACATGTCGCGGCTTGTGGTAGAGCACATCGAGGGTGCCATCATGGGGGTGGAGGGGATCGATCAGGTGGAATCGAACGTGCGGCGCGGGGGAGCATTCATCATCCTTCGGCTGCGCCCGAATGCGCACATCCAGTCTACGGAGATGAAGGTGCGCGAGGCGATGGACCGGATCCGCCCGATTTTGCCATCCGAGGCCAACGAGCCGATCATTTTCCAGTTCGACCCGGACCGCTCGCCGATCGTGCAGATGAGCGTGGAGTCGTCGGTGCTGGGCCTGGATGAGCTGCGGCTGCTCTCCGAGGAGCTCATTGAGCCGCGCATGGAGCGCATCCCCGGAGTGGCATCGGCCGAGACTCAGGGTGGGCTTCGGCGCAATTTCTATGTGAGCCTGGACCCCGCGGCCATGAGCCGGCACAGAGTGGTACCCTCGCAGGTGGTCAATGCCATCCGCAACAACAATGTCAACCAGCCCATCGGCAACCTGGTCACCGACCGCATCAGTTATAGCATCCGCGCCGAGGCCATCTACCGTTCGCTCGATGAAATAGAGCAGACCGTGGTGCGCATGGGCGACGACGGGGTGCCGGTCCGTGTGCGGGATGTGGCCAGCGTGGAGAACACCTACGCCGACATCAACTCCATTGAGGAGGTCAACGGCCGCAACAGTGTCACGCTACAGGTCCAGAAGCAGTCCGACGCCAATACCCTGGACGTGGCCCAGGACGCCATCGCCGAAATGCACCGCATGGCGGATATCCTGCCCTCGAATGTGACCATGCAGGTGCTCAGCAACGAAGGCGAGTTCATCGAAAATTCCATCAACAACCTGGCGCAGTCAGCGCTCATCGCGCTTACCGTTGTGGTTCTGATCCTGCTGCTTTTCATGGGTGGATGGCGCATTGCGTTCGTGGTGGCCATGAGCATTCCTGTATCGATCACCGCCACTTTTGCGGCCATGTATTTCCTGGATATCACCCTCAATATCATCTCCATCACCGGCCTGGCGCTGGCTATCGGGCTGCTGGTGGATAATTCCATTGTGGTCACCGAGAACATCGCCTACAAGATGGTGCAGGGGAAAGCAAGGTTCAAAGCGGCACTGGAAGGCACAAACGAAGTGGCCGGGGCGCTGCTGGGGTCCACGCTCACCACGCTTGCCGTGTTCATCCCGATACTGGGCGTGAGCGGGGTGACCGGGACGGTGACGCGCGACCTGGCGCTGACCATCTCCATTGCCATTACCAGTTCGTTCCTGGCCTCCATCATCCTGATCCCGGTGCTGGCCTCCATCGTTATGAAACCCGGGCAGTTCCGCACCAAAAACCGGATGTTCCTTATGATCGACCGGGTAGAGAAGAACTACGGAAAGATCCTGTTCTGGATACTTCGTCGGAAGTACGTCGTGGCACTATTTGTGGTTGGCATCCTTTTTGGATCCTTCTACTTTTTCCGGGCGATCCCAGGGGAGTTTTTTCCGGAAAGCGACACCGGTGAGTTTGATATCCGCGTGGAACTGCCCGCCGGCACTCAGCTGGCGGCCACGGCCGAACTGTTACGTGACTACACGGACCGGCTCCTTGAGAAACCGGAGGTGCGCACGGTGATTACGAGCATTGGGCGCCAGCGCTGGTCGACGCAGAGCAATCTGGGGCAGATGAAGGTGCTGCTTGTGGATCAGCGCGAGCGGCGCAGGTCCACCGAAGACATGATCCAGATGATAGAAGAAGAATTTGATGACCCGATTGCCGAGCTGGATTTCTCTGTGGCGGGATCGGGTCCCGGCGGGATGCGTGGCGGCCGGTGGGGTGAGGGGCGTGGAATCCAGATGACGCTTTACGGGCCGGATATGGAGAAGCTCCGCGAACTTTCCTACCGCATTGAGGAGCGGATGCTTCGGGAGCGTGAGGTGTTGTCGGTATCCAATCCGAGGTCGCGGCCCGGACCGGAGTTTGAGTTCCATCCCGATCGTGAGCGGATTGCCCGGCTGGACGTCCGCACCATGGAGGTGGCCAGCTCATTCGGCACACAGTCGCGCGGCAGCAGGGCGGGTTACTACCGCGAGCAGGGCAGGGAGATCCCCATCGAAGTGCGAAACGTGCGCAGCTCGTTCCAGAACCGCGACGATATGTTCCATCTGGAACTGTTGCAGGTTGGTGACACCCGTGTACCCATTTCGGCGCTCGGACAGTTTGAACTCCGCGAAAGCCTGCAGCGCATATCTCGGCGCGACAGGGAGGCGGTATTGGATATGAGTTTCATTGTCCGGGCAGACCATGGCACCTACCGGAACACCATCCAGGAGATCATCGATAGCGATATTGTGCTGCCGGACGGGTACCGGTACGACTTCTCTGGCCGCCTGCGCTTCCAGGACGACAGTGCCCGCGAAATGCGCATCGCATTCCTCTTTGCGCTGCTGCTCACCTACATGGTCATGGCATCGCTGTTCGAAAATTTCCGCGACCCATTCATCATCATGTTCACCGTTCCGCTGGCCTTTTTCGGCTCCCTGCTGCTGCTGTTCCTTACCGGGACTCCGCTCAGCGTGCCGGCGTACATCGGTATCGTGATTTTAGTTGGCATTGTTGTCAACAACGGGATTGTGCTGGTGGACTACATCCACCAGAAAACCGGACAGGGGCTGATATCGGGGGATGGGTCGGACAGCCGGATGGACCGCGTTTATCTGATCGCATTCCTGCAGGCCTGCAAGCGCCGTATGCGCCCCATCCTGCTTACGGCCATGACCACCATTTTCTCCATGATCCCGCTGGCATTGGAACTGGGAGTCGGGGCCGAGACCTGGAGCCCGCTGGCAAAATCGGTGATCGGCGGTCTCGCTTTTGCCACGCTGCTCACGCTTTTCGTGGTGCCCGCAGTTGTGATCGGCATCTCCAAAAATCGCCGTGAGATGCTGAAAAAAGGCCTGTCGGTCACCAGATTATAGCAAATTCCTACCAATCGGAATAATCTCACCGGGAAGAAAATCGTCCAGTTTGCAACGGTTCACCAACGGATGAGTGCCGAGCCCCATGCAAATCCGGCGCCGAACGCTGCCAGGCAGATCAGCTTGCCCTCGCTCACCAGACCCTGCTCCACTGCCTCGCTGAGCGCTATGGGGATGGATGCGGACGTGGTATTGCCGTATCGTTCGATATTGCTGAATACCTTGCCGTTCTCCACGCCCAGTTTCCTGGCCACAAATTCCGAGATGCGGAGATTGGCCTGGTGGGGGACAATCAGGTCCAGGTCGTCGATGCCATATCCTTCCTTTTCCAGCGCTTCCATGATCACTTCCGGAAACCGGGTAACGGCGTGCTTGAATACAGTGCGTCCGTCCATGAACGGATAGATACGCACGGTTTCAAAAAGCTCTTTTGAGAGCCGCGGATGGTCGTTGGGGCTGGGGGCTTCCTGGATCAGCCGATCGGCATACTTTCCGTCCGAATAGATCTGGGTATTGAGGATTCCGCGTTCATCGCTGTCAGACCTGCTGATGATGGCAGCTCCGGCACCGTCACCAAACAGGATGGACATGTTCTTGCCTCTTGGGGTCAGGTCCAGCGAGGTGCTCTGGATTTCGGCGCCCACCAGCAGGATGTGGTCATACATTCCGGTTTTGATGTACTGGTCGGCTACGGATAGTCCGTAAACGAAACCATTGCAGGCATTGCGGATATCCAGGGCAGGCGGACCGGCAATGCCGAGTTTGGGCAGCAGGTCGCATCCACCGCCCGGAAACTGATAGTCCGATCCCATGCTGGAGAAGATGATCATATCGATTTCCTCAGGGCTGATCCCGGCCATTTCAATGGCCTTGAGGGAGGCCTGGAGTGAGAGGTTGCTGACGGTTTCGCCTTTTCCGGCCCACCGTCGCTCATGGA
Source organism: Balneolales bacterium (assembly GCA_007132975.1). Classification (GTDB taxonomy): domain Bacteria; phylum Bacteroidota; class Rhodothermia; order Balneolales; family Natronogracilivirgulaceae; genus SKNL01. Next base: position 64,291 of record SLNO01000095.1, on the reverse strand, counting down.
TGCCTGTCAGTTTCACAATGAACTCATCGTCGACATCCAGCATGGCGCCAACCTCTTTGTTGGTGACGATGCGTTCGGGCAGGTGATGGCCAATTCCGGATATGCAGGATCTGTACATAATTGCTTTCCCCATTATAATTTCGGTTGCAAGTGCCAATAATTTATAATACTCTCCGTCTGAACCGTAACAGGATGCTTCAGCATGTGTGAATGTTGTGCGGGCGAAGCATGCTGCATCCCTAAATCTAAGAAAAAAAAGATGAGGGTCAATTGGGTGGAAATAAAAAAACCCTGACCGGCGGGTCAGGGTTTTTGCAGAAAGCTGCTTTCAACGCCCAAGCTTGTCTCTCTCTTATCGCTGCACATAGGTTTGGGTAGGTAGTCTGCGATGATTGTTTCAAGAACCATCACTCACTGCAAATATGAGTACAAAATGCCCTGATGCCAAATTAATTAATGCATTCTAACATGGACGATAAAATGATGTGAATTTGAATGCTTCATTATATGAAGTCATTAATAAAGAGATATTTTTTCAACAACAATCTTATGATTTTTTAATAATTAAGATCACAAAACGGAATATGCTGCATATAAACTTATGGCTTATTTTCAGATTTAGTATTGCCGATGGCCCAGTCGACACGAAATAAAAAAGGGAGATCACAAATTAGTGACCTCCCTTTTACAACTACGTAATTACCTGAAAAAGTCAACTTCGACGCAGGACTCCTAATCAAGGGTATATTCAAAGTAGGTTGCCCAGTTACCCTGGCGGCCAGGGCTGAACCGGATCAGGCCGACATCATGAGCACCCCAGGCGGTCTCTTTCTGACCCTTGCATTTTGGCCAATCAATATAGACCATTTGTTTTATCGGGTGTCTGTTGATGATCTCAAGAGGGTCAGGTACATCAAACGGGAAGTTGTAATCCGGACACTTATTGTCTACCAAAAGAATTATGGCATAAAAATCATCATATCCAGGCTTGAAATCTGCATTTTTTCTGGCCATTTTTTCAAGCTCATCGACATTGGCCTGAGTCCATTCAATACCTTGGAACCTTTCTCTTGGGAAAACACTGAAATCGTAGTTGTGGATCAGTCCCCACATTGCTACCTGTGCGTCCCCTGAGCTGTAACCAAGGTCTTTCCAGTTGTTCAGGATCCAGTTGATGCTTCCCCAGGGCAAAACAGCCACGCAAGACGGTGCGTCACTCGGCAGGGAAATGCTCTCATAAACGAAGGCATTATCATAATTGCCATCACTGCCGACCCGGTCCCCTGCATACGGAATCCTTGTGGCCACATCACCGCACCAGCCGGCACGAGTGGGTTCCGTTCCATCGACCAAAATATCCCAGGCGCTGCGGGCATTTGCCCAGTTGCTGATGTTAAAACTTACTACATCAGGCAGTGGTTCGGGACAAATTCTCTTAACAACAGCGTGTGTCGCTATCAGGATATCATCTCCCCAATCAGTGTCAATAGGTATTTCATAGGAAAAATCTGTAACACAGGGGTGATGCTTTCCCTTGTAATCAAACTGCCCCGGTGCCGGATTATTCCAACGCCCCCTCAGAGGGAAATCTTTAAGGCTGCCGCCAACGTGGGCATGTGTTTCCGTAATGCACCATCCCTTGACAATGGCATCAGCATCCAACAAGTATTCCACGAAAAGGTTATCACCATCATTGGACACATTGACCGTTCCCACAGGAATGTTCTGCCCTGCAAAGAGGGTGATGGTTTCCTCTCCCAAGGCAAGCAAACCTCCATTCTGCTTGCCAAGAGAAACGATGGAGTCGATTGATGGATCGGATTGCTGTTGATTGTCAACGATACCGTCACAGGAAACGGCGAACATCAGCAGGACTACAAGAAGCCCCGCATACACTTTTCTCGGTATTTCTTGAATTCTCATAGTAATCACCTTCAGATTAGATTAAGGTGTTTTTTGGTCTGGTTTGTACCTCACAAACCGGTTCAGACTCAGCATTTCTCTTGTAACTGATTTGCAGTCTGTCCGGTATTGAATAACTGCTTTTTACTTACTTTTTTTTACCCATTTTAGACCTCCCAAATATTGAACTAAAGTAATCACAAATCAATATTATTAAAAAATTCTAATATTTATAAGTCTCCATAATTTATGAATTTACAGGCCCTTATGAGTTCTCATCCAGGGCATTGAAAGGTAGAAATGTAGTATTTGGATTCATCTCAACGTCTCAAGAATATTTGAGCCACATTTGTGATCGGGCCGACAGATGATGGCTCGTAAGAATTGTCACCGAGTGTCAGTGTTAAAGCATCTCCCTCACCATGTCCGGCAGGTCGAATTTCGGCTCCCAGCCCCAGTCTCGCCGTGCAGCGGAATCGTCGATGCTGTCGGGCCAGCTGGAGGCGATCTCCGCCCGATGGTCCGGCCGGTACGCCACATCAAACCCGTTGACATGCGCCCTGATCGCATCCAGCAGCTCCTTCGGTGAAAAGCTCATGGCAGTTATGTTGTAGCTCGACCGCACACGCAACTTCGAACCGTCCGCATCCATCAGATCCGTGGCCGCCCGCACCGCATCGTCCATGTACATCATCGGCAGGCGCGTTTCAGGCCGGACCGGACACACAAACGACTCCCCGGCCGCCGCCGCGCGCAGCATGTCCACCGAGTAATCGGTCGTGCCGCCGCCGGGTTCCGATTTGTTCCCGATCAGCCCTGGAAAACGCAGACTGCGCACATCCACCCCGAACTTTCGATGGTAGTACGCGCAAAGCTGCTCGCCGGCGAGCTTGGTGATGCCGTACACAGTGGTCGGGTTGAGCGGACACTCCTGCGGGGTGTTTTCGCGCGGCAGATCCGGACCGAAAACCGCAATGGAGCTTGGCCAGAAGATTTCCATTCGGGTGGATGCGGCCGCGCCCTCATCGCGCGCCAACTCCAGCACATTCAGCAGGCCGTCCATGTTCAGCTTCCAGGTCCAGCGGATGTCGGCCTCGCCCTTGGCGGACAAGATGGCGGCCAGATGGTAGATGGTCCCGATCCGGTGACGCCGTACCATCGCGGCCAGACTGTCACTGTCCAGCACGTCGAGCTGCTCGAACGGACCTGTCCCCGATACCGCCTTGTTGTCGCGGACATCGGTGGCGATCACGTTATCCGCCCCGTGCCGCGCGCGCAAATGCATGGTCAGTTCCACCCCCAGTTGTCCGGATGCCCCGGTGATCAGAATTCTTTCGGTATTGCTCACGTGCGATCCTGTATTTGTAGCTTGAAAATTTTGACGATTGAATGGTCTTGAACTTGAGTACGGATTTCCGCCCGGGCCGCCGCTTGCCAAACGAGCTAATTCATATGCCGGGACCTTCGGTTGATCATATCACACCCGGCCGGTTCCTCAGATCACCCCGAGCCGGGTCCCGATTTTGACAAACGCGGAAATGGCCTTGTCGAGGTGCTCCCGCTCGTGGACGGCCGACAGCTGCACCCGGATGCGCGCCTGGCCTTTTGGCACCACCGGATAGTAGAAACCGATCACGTAAATGCCTTCCTCCAGCAGCGCCGAAGCGAACATCTGCGACACCTTGGCGTCATAGAGCATCACCGGCACGATGGGATGCTCACCTTTTTTGATATCGAACCCGGCCGCCGTCATCTCCTTGCGGAAGTAGCGGGTGTTCTCCATGAGTTTGTCTCGAAGCTCGCTGGTCTCCCCGAGCAGCTCCAGCACGGCAATGGAAGCGCCCGCTATGGAAGGGGCGAGGGTGTTGGAGAACAGGTAGGGCCGCGACCGCTGGCGAAGCATATCCACAATCTCTTTGTGCGCCGCCGTGAACCCGCCGGATGCCCCGCCGAGCGCCTTGCCGAACGTGCCTGTGACAATATCCACCCGGTCCATCACATTGTGGTACTCGTGCACCCCGCGGCCGGTCTTGCCGACGAACCCGGTGGAGTGGCACTCGTCAATCATGACCAGCGCGTCGTATTTGTCGGCCAGGTCGCAGATCTTGTCGAGCTGGGCGATGGTGCCGTCCATCGAGAACACCCCGTCGGTGGCGATGATGCGGTGCCGGGCGTCGGAGGCCTCCCGGAGCTTCTCCTCGAGGTCGGCCATGTCGTTGTGCTTGAAAACCATGCGCCGCGATTTGGTCAGGCGCACGCCGTCGATGATGGAGGCGTGATTAAGCTGGTCGGAGATGATGGCATCGTCCGGCCCGAACAGCGGCTCGAACACCCCGCCGTTGGCGTCAAACGCGGCGGCGTAGAGAATCGCATCCTCCATACCCACAAAATCGGCGATTTTCTGCTCCAGCTCGCGGTGGATGTCCTGCGTGCCGCAGATGAAGCGCACCGAAGAGAGGCCGTACCCGCGCCGGTCGACGGCCTCCTTGGCGGCCTCGATGACGCGCGGATGGGAGGAGAGGCCCAGGTAGTTGTTGGCGCAGAAGTTGATCACTTCGCGTCCGTCGTCGGTGGTGATTACCGCGCTTTGCGGTGAAGTGATGATGCGCTCAGTTTTGTAGAGGCCATCGTCCTGGATGGCATCAAGCTCTTTGCGGAGGTCGTTTTTCAGGGATCCGTACATGGGAGGAAATAGTAGGTTGACGTCGTGGAATATCTTATATGGGAAAGAACCTGTTGGATTTCCGGCTTCGGAAGCCCGCTACCCTAAAATATAAAAACTCGGGACACACCACCGAAAAAATAGCGTGCTGAAAGGGGGGGATTCGGACAGGTCCGACTAGTCGCCTGGCATCTTTATCGTCCAATCAGAATTTTGTCGGGCTGGTCATTCCATCTAGTCACCTCAGCCGACCAGTCACTTCGTACATCCAGTCACCTCATCCGCTAGTCACATAATCAAGCTACACAGCAGAATCCGCCCGTCATTTCGTTTTCTGCACCGCGCATTTGATCAGGATGTCGATGGGCACCACCCGCAGCGTCTCTTCATGCGTGGCTTCCAGATCCACCAGCGGCGCCTTGCCCGCCTGCCACGCCTCCAGCCAGCGTCCGGCGCACAGGCACCAGCGGTCACCTTCTTTCAATCCCGGAAAATTCCACTGCGGACGCGGGGTGGACAGGTCATTGCCGCGCTCCTTGCTGAACGCCAGGAACTCCTCGGTCATCACCGCGCAAACGGTGTGCAACCCAAAATCCTGCTCGTCGGTATTGCAGCATCCGTCGCGGAAAAACCCGGTTTTCGGGTCCATGCTGCATGTTTTCAGCGGTTCTCCGAAAATGTTTATTCCTTTGTACATGTCTTTTCCAGATGTTAATGCGAAGTGGCGTCCGGTCGATAATGGTACCTGACTGTGACCTCTGACTGTTCCGTTGACGTTTTGCGATGTGAAACCTTTCGGTGTGAAATCTTCCGGAGTGAAACCTTCTTTTGAGAAGTAACACCATTTTTACCATATTAACTCCGGAATCGCAGAAAAAGTTGAAATGGGTGGATGCGGCCGGCGTCCTGGCGACGACCGCGCCCGGGCGACTGTACCTGTGCGATCGCGCCAGGGCGATAGATACTGTTTTACTGCGCCCGGTTGCGGCACGAAACACATCCACCCGGAACGGAACAGCCATGCCCGATTTCTCGCTGCACGCACTGGACCTGGTCAGCATCGGCATTTACCTGGCGGTGATCATCGCCATCGGGTTCTATGTGGCGCGGCGCGTCAGCGATTCGGCCGACTATTTCCTGGCGGGCCGGTCGCTCACGTGGTCGCTGATCGGCTTTTCGCTGCTGGCGTCGAACATGTCCAGCACCAGCATCATCGGCATGGCCGGCAGCGCCTTTAATACGGGCATCTCCGTGTATAATTACGAGTGGATGGCCGCGGTGCTGATGGTGCTTTTCGCGCTGTTCATCGTGCCGGTCTACCTGCGCAACCGCATCTTCACCATGCCGGAATTCCTGGAGCGGCGGTTCGATTTCCGGTCGCGCTACTATTTCTCGGCGTTCACCATCTTCGGCAACATTTTCATTGATACGGCCGGCGCGCTGTACGCCGGGGCGCTGGTGATCTCGCTGCTGTACCCCGAAGTGCCGTTTACCGTGTCGGTGGTGATCCTGGCGGTGCTGGCGGGGCTGTACACCGTGGCGGGCGGGCTCCGCGCCGTGGTCTACACCGATACCATCCAGGCGGTGCTGCTGCTTTTCGGATGCCTGCTGGTGAGCGTGCTGGCACTGGGGGAGATCGGCTCGTGGCAGACGGTGCGCGAGCAGACCGATCCGCAGATGCTCAGCCTTATCCAGCCGGCCGATGATTCCTTCCTGCCCTGGCCGGGACTGATCGTCGGGGTACCGCTGCTGGGCTTCTATTTCTGGTGCACCAACCAGTTCATGGTGCAGCGCGTGCTGGGCGCCCGGTCGGTGGACCATGGCCGGCGCGGGGCCATCTTCGCCGGCCTGCTCAAGCTTCCCGCGCTGTTCATCATGGTGCTGCCGGGCATTTTTGCGCTGCACCTGTACCCGGAACTGACGGCCATGGATGATTTTTCGCCGGATATGGTGTTTCCGGTGCTGCTGTTCGACCTGTTGCCGGTCGGTCTGCGCGGCATCATCCTGATCGCGCTCATCGCCGCCATCATGTCCAGCATCGACTCCACGCTCAACTCGGCATCCACGCTGGTGACCATGGATTTCGCGAAGCCGCTGCGGCCGGGGTGGGACCAGCGGCAGCTTGTGGTGGCCGGACGCGTCACCACGTTCCTGTTCATGATCGTCGCCGCGGCCTGGGCGCCGGTGATCACCCGCTTCCCGACGCTCTGGGAGTACCTGCAGTCGGTGTTGGCCTATCAGAGTCCGCCGTTCGTGGCCGTGGTGCTGCTCGGCATCTTCACCACGCGGATGAACCGGCACGGGGCGCTGGCCGGACTCATAGCCGGGCACCTGATGTCGCTGGCCCTGTTCCTGTCCATAATTGTTTTCGGCGCGATCGACCTGCACTTTTTATACGTCGCGCCGATCATCCTGGTCACCTCACTGGCCGTGACGGCAGGGTGGAGCCTGGCCGGTGACCGGCCCGATCCCGGTGCCATCGCACCGTTCACCTGGCAGCCGGACCTGTGGCATCAGGACACCCGCGAACTGCGGCAGATCCCGTGGTACAGTAACTACCGCATCCACTCGATTTTGCTGCTTGTCGCCACGTTGCTCATCGTGTTCTGGTTCCGGTAGGGTTACCAGATCCGCACGCGCACGTCCTCCTCCCGGTACATCGGGTCGCCGGGCTGCACGTCAAAGGCCTCGTAGAATTCCGGCATGTTGGAGAGTATGCCAAGCACACGGTACTTGCCAGGGGAGTGGGGACCGGTGACGAGTTGCTGGCGCAGGGCCTCGTCGCGGAACTTGATGCGCCAGATCTGGCCCCAGCCCATGAAGAAGCGCTGCTCGCCGGTGAAGCCGTCGAGGATTGGTGATTCCTCACCATCCAGTGAATTGCGCCACGCCCGCAGCGCCACGTTCATACCGCCCAGGTCGGCGATGTTTTCGCCCAAGGCAAGCGCGCCGTTGATGTGCATGTCATCGATCGGGTTGAAGGCGTTGTACTGCTCGATCATGAGTTGCGCCAGTGCCTGGAACTGCGCCTCATCCTCCTCGGTCCACCAGTCACGCAGGTTGCCGTCGCCGTCGGAGCGCCGGCCCTGATCGTCAAAGCCGTGCGAAATCTCATGGCCGATCACCGCGCCGATACCGCCGTAGTTGACCGCGTCGTCGGCTTCCACATTGAAAAACGGAGGCTGCAGGATGGCAGCGGGGAAGACGATCTCATTCAGCGCTACATTGTAATAGGCATTGACCGTCTGCGGCGTCATGCCCCATTCCTCACGGTCCACTTCTTGTCCGAGCCGGCTGATGTTCCGCTCGTATTCACAGAGCGATGCGCGCCGCAGGTTGCCGAGCAGGTCGTCCGGATGGATCTCCAGGCAGTCATAATCGCGCCACACTTCCGGGTATCCGATCTTGGCGTTGAAATTGGCCAGCTTGGCGAGCGCTTCTATCTTGGTATCGTCGGACATCCACTCCAGCTCGCGGATCGACTGGTCGAAGGCCACCTTCAGGTTGGCGATCATGTCGGCCATGCGGTCGGCGGCCTCCTGCGGATAGTGCCGCTCCACGTATTTCTTGCCCACCATGAAGCCAAGCACGCCTTCGGTATTCGATACGGCACGGCGCTCACGGCTGCGCTGCTCCTCGACGCCGCTCAGGACCCTTCCGTAAAAATCGAAATGGATATCAGCGAAGGTGCTGCTCAGGCTTGATGCGTTGCTGCGAAGCAGATGGAAACGCAGGTATGTCTTCCAGTCGTCCATAGCCACATCCTGCCACATTCCGGCGAACGCCTCAAAATAAGAGGGCTGGCGGATCACAATCTCCTCAATATCACCCAAATCGGCATATTCCAGCATCCGGATCCAGTCAAATCCGGGAGCCGCTTCGGCCAGCTCGCCGATTGTCATTTTGTTGTAGGTCGCCTGGCGGTCGCGGTTCTCCACGCGGGTCCAATGGTTTTCAGCAATCGCGGTTTCCAGCGCTATGATCCGTTCGGCCGCATCCTCACCATCACCCCATTCGGCCGCATCCCACAGGCGGGTGATGTATGTGCGGTAACCGTCGAGCAGCTGCAGGCTGCGCTCGTCGTCACGCAGGTAGAAATCCCGGTCGGGCAGGCCCAGCCCGGACTGATTGCCGGAGGTGATATACTGGTCGGATTGCATCAGGTCCAGCCCCACGAATACGCTTACCGGCGAGCCGAAACGGTACCTCTGCATGTATCCCCAAAGCGCCGGCAGTTCGTCATGGCTCTCCAGGGCATCGATCCGGGCCACATCGGCCTCGATCGGGTTCAGCCCCAACTCCTCAATGGTAAGCGTGTCCATGAACGAACGGAACATGTCGCCGATCTTCTGCGCGTCGGATCCGAATTCATGCTCTTCTTCCGCCAGCTCCAGGATGATCTCCAGGACGTGCTCCTGCGACTGTTCACGCAGCTCGTCAAAGCTGCCCCAACGGGCGCGGTCGGACGGTATTTCCGTCACCTCAAGCCATGTGCCGTTTACAAAGCGGTAGAAGTTGTCCTGCGGTCGAACGGAGATGTCCATGTTTTCCAGTTCAATACCAGACCCCATAACGATCCCGGTTTCCAGGGGGGATGCGGATACAGCCTCAGCGGCGCGCATTGGTTCAGCAGAATCCGGGGAACATGCGCCGGCGGAAATCAGAAGGAGGGCCGCCAGCATAAGTGCCGGTATGGGCCATAAAAAAGACTTGATCATTTTGGATGGATTTGATTATCCGGCACAGGATGTCATCCTCTACAACCGGACTGAAATGTTAGGAATGTTATACGGTGCCGGAGCACCTCTTCAATGACTATACACTACGATTGAACGGTTTAAACGTTCGTTTACCCGGAAAAGATTCAGAAAAGTAGCGGATTTGCCTGTAAAAGTTACGCATGACATGTAAAAAGTGACGCTTTGCAGAATCCAGGCGGTTGGTGCGGATGACGGTTGTCCCGGCAAGTCTCCCGCAATTACCCTTGCGGGGCCCAATAATTGTCCCTGCCGGCCTCTCTCTATTGCACAGGGATGTTCGCTCACGACCGGTCATTACGGCAATTTCCCGCTCAGCACATACTGCATGATATCGACCACCTGTTCGGGCGTTCGCGCCACGGCCTGCGCCGCCTCGTCCACCTCCTTGAGGGCGTGGTCGTACTCCTCCGGATGCACGATGATCAGCGGCTTGCCCAGCGCGGCCGCGTATCCGGCATCAAAAGCGGCATTCCACTGCTTGTACATTTCACCGAACTTGACCACCACCACATCGGCCTGGCGGATCAGCGTGCGGGTACGGATGGCATTGACGCCGGCCCCCTTGCGATCTTTCCAGAACGGCGACACCTCTTCGCCCAGGATCGCCACACCGCAATTGTCGCTGGCATCGTGGTCGATGACCGGACCGGTGCAAAGCACGGGCAGGTTGCGCTGGTTGATGGAATCGATGAGCTGCGTCCTCCAGTCGGAGTGGATCTCTCCGGCAAGGTAAATACTCCAGTTCATTGGTAACGGGTTTCTGGTGGATGGTGGATGGATGCTTTTTTCTGAATTGTTCACCCTGAAAATACGTTTCTCCGTAATAAAACGCCCAGCCGCATCCACCCGGATTTTTTGCAGGATTTTTTTTGGATTTTGTGTTATTCTGTCACGCAACTTTACTCTCAAATAACGGACTGAACAGCATGGAAAAGAGAAAGATATTCCTGAACGAATCGGAAAAGCCCACACACTGGTACAACATCGCGGCCGATATGCCCAACAAGCCCCAGCCGCCGCTCAACCCCAAGACAAAGCAGCCGGTGGGACCGGAAGACCTGGCGCCGATCTTCCCTATGGGGCTGATCATGCAGGAGGTTTCTGCCGAGAAGTATATCGAGATACCCGACCAGGTGCAGGATATCTACAACATCTGGCGGCCCTCGCCGCTGTACCGTGCGCGCGGGCTGGAGAAGGCTCTGGATGCGCCCGTGAAGATCTATTACAAGTACGAGGGGGTGAGTCCGAGCGGGTCGCACAAGCCCAACACCGCCGTGGCGCAGGCCTATTACAACAAGCAGGAGGGGGTGAAGAAGATCGTGACCGAGACGGGGGCCGGACAGTGGGGCACGGCGCTGGCGTTCGCGTGCGCGCAGTTTGATATGCAGTGCGAGGTGTACATGGTGCGCATCAGCTACGATCAGAAGCCGTACCGCAAGATCATGATGAATACGTTCGGGGCGGATGTGTATCCCTCGCCGAGCGACCGCACACAGGCCGGACGCAACATCCTTGCCGAAGATCCGGGCTCAAGCGGAAGCCTGGGCATTGCCATTTCGGAGGCCATCGAGATGGCGGTGCGGGACGAGTCGCACAAGTACTCGCTGGGATCGGTGCTAAACCACGTGCTGCTGCACCAGACGGTGATCGGTCAGGAGGCCGAGAAGCAGCTGGAGATGGCCGGGGATTATCCGGACATTATCATCGCACCGCTGGGTGGCGGGTCCAATTTTGCCGGGATATCGTTTCCGTTCATCGGCAAGAATATCACCGAGGGCAAGAAAACGCGCTGCATTGCCGTGGAGCCGGCATCCTGCCCGAAGCTGACGCAAGGCGAATTCCTTTACGATTTCGGGGATACAGCCGGCTATACACCGCTGTTGCCGATGTACACGCTGGGCCACAATTTCCGTCCGGCTGCCATCCACGCCGGCGGGCTGCGCTACCACGGAGCGAGTGTGCTGTGCAGCCAGCTGCTCAAAGACAACCTGATCGAGGCGGTGGCGCTGCAACAGCTTGAGTGTTTCCAGGCGGGAGTGACATTTGCCCGGTCCGAAGGGATTATTGCGGCGCCCGAGGCGACGCACGCCATTGCCCAGGTGATCCGCGAGGCGGAGCAGGCCAAGAAGGAAGGCACGCAGAAGACGATCCTGTTCAATATGTGCGGACACGGCTTTGTGGACATGAAGGCCTACGAGGATTACTTCGCCGGGGCGCTGTCAGACCATCAGTTCACCGAGGCCGACCTGAAATCGGCGCTGGGAGAGATCCGCGAGCTGCAGCCGTAGCGGCAGGAGGGGAGTCCATCAGTTGGCATTAATCAGTTCGGTCTTCGCACCAGGGCCCTCTTTCTGGTCTGGACTCCTGACGTTGCCTGATCCACAGTTCGGTCCATACAATGCCCGAACCGTGCCCGTCCCTGTCTTGCGTCCCGCAACCGCTACTTCTTGAAGTAGACGAAAATCCGTCCGAAGTTTTTGCTGTCTTTCTTGACGCGGTCATACTTCTGCTTGATGTCCGGCCGGTCGAGGAAGCGCAGCACCCGTTTCTTGAGCTGCCCGCTGCCTTTGCCGGGGATGATCTCCACGATCTTGATCCCTCTGTCGACCGCTTCCTCAATGACTTTCTCCAACTCCTGGTCGATCAGGTGCCCCTTGTTGTAGATGTCGTGCAGATCAACTTTCAGTTTGGCCATGGTTTCAGAAAGGTGTTTTGCCGGGTTTCATGGATCTGTCTCCGCAGTGTGTGTCCGGAATAACAATAATGTGTATCATTGCAATTCCGGAACATGGCATCCGGTGCCCGGAGTCCGGCAACTGGCGCCCGGCAACCACTGTACGGCATTTGCATCCGGCACCGGGCGCCCGGCACCAAGTGCGTGGCATTTACTTCTGGCATCACATCCGACAAGCATCTCGTCCGATGAACATCTATTTCATTGTGGTTGCGGGCTATTTCCTGCTGATCACACTGCTTGCAACCCTGACAAAAAAACTGGCGGCCCGCTCGGCCGCAGACTACCTCATTGCCGGTCGCAACCTTGGCGTGGTGGCCTGCGCCGTGGTGGTGGCCTCGGAGTGGCTGGGCGGCATGAGCACCATCGGGGTAAGCGAGCTGGCCTTCGGCACCGCGACCATGCAGCCGGTGCTCTACAACATCTCCACGGCGCTCGGGATGGTCATCATCGGCTTCACGGTGGCCAGGCACTACCGCCGTAACCAGGTGCACACCGTCAGCGAGATGCTGGAGATGCTTTTCGGCGCCCGCGCCCGGGCCATATCGGCCGTGGCTTTCCTGCTGGCCTACGTCACCCTGGCCTTTGTGCAGCTGCAGACTTGCGCCAGCGTGCTCTCGGCCATATTTGGACTCACCTGGGGCAGCGCCATCCTGCTATCGGCCCTCGTGATCACCGTCTACACCTACTACGGCGGCATGCACGCCCTCGCCCTGACCGGGATCATCCACGTTGCCGTCATGTTCCTGGGGGTCGGCGTGGCCGCGGGTATCGGACTGGTGGATGTGGGCGGACCGGGCGCGCTTCGCACCGAGCTCATCACTTTGGGCGCCCCCGAAAACCTCTACAACCCGTTCAGCGGTGGGATCCGGTTCGCCTGGAGCCTGATCCTCGGCGGGGTGCTAGGCGGCATGGCGGGACAGGCCAGCATCCAGCCGATCTTCGCCGCCCGGTCGGCATCGGTGGCGCGCAAGGCCGCCGTGCTGTCGGCGCTGATCATCGCGCCTTTCGGCATCCTGGTGGCCCTGCTCGGACTCACGGCCCGCACCGGCCGCTACTTCGATCCGCAGCCCTACCTGCAGGATCCCCAGATGATGAAAATGGTGCTGCCGACGCTCATGACCACCCCCGAATTCATCCACCCGCTTCTCGGTGGAATCGCGCTGGCGGGCATCCTGGCGGCAATCCTCTCCACCGTCGGACCCGTCAACTTCGCCGTGGTCACCATCGCCACCAAGGATATCTACCACGGACTCATCAACAAAACCGCCCCCGATGCCGACCTGATCGTCACCGCCCGCCGGCTGGTGCTGCTGGTCAACGCCGTGACCATCCCGCTGGCCTGGTACGGCACCGGCGCCATCCTGGATACCGCCTACATCTCCTACGGTGTGCGCGCCATCGGTGCGGTAGTCATTATCATGGGTATCTACCTTCGCGGATGGATACGGGTGGAGGGGGTGCGTTTCGCCTTTGTCGGCGGCACGGTGGCACTGCTGGCCAACATCCTGCTCTCATGGGCCGGGTTCCCGTCGCTCGAACACACCTACGCCGCCCTGGGAGCTGGAGTGCTGTTCATCCTGATCGGCAACACTTACGGCCGGCTGCGCGGGCGTCAGAATGTGATCACGGATGTATCCGCAAAAACGGATCCGGACAAGACGTGATCAGCCAGTTTCGCCCGTCGCCTGGGATTCCGGCCAACGGATCATGCAGTACTGTTGGATGTCGGTCCGGGAGGAAGTAATGGTTTTGACAAGTTCAAACCCGAACTTCCGGTACAGCTCCACGTTGTCCTCGTTGTGGGTCTCGATGATGAGCGGCACCTTCTCGGTGTCGGAGAATTCGATCAACGGCGTGACCATCCTCCGGAAAGCGCCCTGTCCCCGCATGCTTTTGTCTACCGCCACGATCTTGATGCGGTAATACCGCCCCTTGATGAATTCCTTCTCCCAGCTGAAACTCAGCACGCTGCCGGTTTTTCGGCTGTTGGAAAAGAGCCGGCGGATGTCGCGGAACCCGAGCACACGAATTGAGGCCGCATAGATGCTGACGATCAGCCTCCAGTCGTCCAGACGGCTTGCATCCCGGCTGTCCAGACCGATGAGAAATGCACCGGGATTGTTGCCTTCGAGCAGCTGAAGCATGCCCGTTCGGATCGCATGCCGCGTATGGATGCGGCTGTGCGCGTCCATAAGCTTGTCGGCTCTCTCAAGTCCTTCCAGGACAGCCCGGTTCATGGGGTCTTCCATGAAACTTTCAGCCATCACACGGGCTACGGAACTGATTGTCTCTGCGTCATAATCCATAACGGAGCCCTCCGTCACTGGTTTCTATCCCGCAGTAAAGAATCGTACGACCGGAAATACTCGCCGTCAAATTGCGATGCCATGACAAGATAGCAGGATCCTGATATGGCATAATACCTCCTGTGAACGGACTCCGCAGTTTCATCCAGCGGAGTTGCATACACATAGGCTCGCTCATACAGCAGGCTTTCTTGCAGGACAGGGTCCAGTTCGGCGAACTCGCTTGTCGCGTAATCCAGCCCGGAGTCATGATACCGTTTATGATCTCTTTCCAATGCAGAACAATTTCCCATGTAATATGTGATCAGGTAGTTTCCGGGACGGCATACCTGCCTCGAGGCAGTTGTGATTTCATTCAGCTCACGGGAAATGTTGTCCATCACGGAAAGTACCCTTGCCGTTGATTCATCATACGTCGCGGCACACGGCATGCTCAGTGAGTTACTCATATTATCAATAACGGCATTCACGCTGTAGGTGCCCTCACAGAGAAGATCATTGTCATTATTCTGTGACATTACCAGGTCCATGAAGTTTTTAGATGCCAGATAGCCGATGAAGGAATCATAGGCATCGATGGTAATTTCACCTTCAAAGCATTGCGATGGCTCCCGGTCGGATAAGCCTGGAAATTCGTTGATGATCAGAAACGTGCCGTCCTCGTACAAATAGGTGGCATTCAACATCCCCTGTACCGTCGACTGCGAAACTACCAGATTCCGCTTTTCGAGTTCCGTCGGTTCATACCCTTTTTCCTGGTTAAGAAAATAATATCCGGCAAGGGTTAACCCGGAAAATACGGCCAGTAACACAAACCATCGCAGGTTCATCTGTCTATCCTTTTTTTAATCACAATCGCAACCGCAGCAGATAGGAATCGGCAGTCATGTAAAGGGTGGATTCGTCCGTGTCGAAAGCAAGGTTTGAAATGAACTCTCCGGTTTTGACGATACCCAACACTGTGGCATCCGGTTTAAAAATCCACACACCGCCCGGACCAGTCGCAAAAATTACTCCGTTACGGTTCACTTTCATGCCGTCTGGCAATCCGGGCTCTTTACCGACATACTCTGTAACGTCGTAAAATAGACGCCCGTTGGCAATGTCACCATTATCAAGCACGTCATAAACCATCCAGATGGCACGTCCCCGATCCGAATTGGCCACGTAAAGCATGCTTTCATCCGGTGAAAATGCCAGCCCGTTTGGCCTGCTCAGCTCATCCGTAAGCAGTGTTACGGAACCATCCGGATCAGCCCGGAAAACACCATGGAAATCCAGCTCTCTGGCCGGGTCGTTCACATATCCCTCAAGGCCATACGGTGGATCGGTGAAATAGATGCTGCCGCTGCTGTGCTGGACAAGGTCATTGGGACTGTTGAACCGCTTGTCCCCAAAGGACCCGGCAATTGTTGAAAACTCCGGTAGCGGTTCGTCAAGAGGGGCATCCATTCTGGCAATCCTCCGATCTCCGTGCTGGCACAGGATAAGCTCTCCATTCAAACCGATGATGAGCCCGTTTGAGCCAAGCCCACCGCCTCTTTCTTCCGAACCTGTGTAGCCTGATGGCTGCAGATATGGAACAACACCTTCTTCCATCGACCATTTATAGATTATGTTCATCGGAACATCAGAGAATAAAAGAAACTCATGTTCATCCACCCATATTGGACCCTCTGACCATGAAAAACCTTCACCAATAATTTCCGGCACATTGGCGGGATTCAGAATAGTATCGAGTTCTTCATCATGTTTTTCGATGTAGCCAAGCCTTTCAACAGTGTGTTCACTCTGATCATTTTTCTGCGTCGCTTTACTGTAAACATTCAAAGCGGTCAGTATCAGCGCAATTGCCAGTATCATTGAAGCCCTTTCCATAATAGCTTAATTGAATATGTGGAGGGATTAGAGCCATCCAATATTCCACCTGTCTGGTAGTCATGGCTTGCATCAATCCAAATGCCATCAGGTGTGCAATCTGGCGGCTTCCAGGGAAGTAGTGCTTATGAGCTATATAAGAAATAATTTCTAGCCACGCTATTTCACGAGTGTCATCTGGCCAGTTTTTTTCTGTCCCCCCGCTTCCAGTCGAAAATAGTATGTGCCGCTGGCTGCATGAGCTTCCCAGCGCACCGTGTAATTGCCGGCAGGCATCGGCTGGTCAAGCAGCGTCTGGACCAGCTGTCCCTGCACATTGTACACGGACAGGGTCACCGGACTGTGAGCCAGCGCCTCCGGTATCCGGAAGGCAATGGTTGTGCCGCTGTTGAACGGATTGGGATAGTTCTGGTGGAGTTCTATTGA
This sequence comes from Balneolales bacterium, assembly GCA_007132975.1. Taxonomy (GTDB): domain Bacteria; phylum Bacteroidota; class Rhodothermia; order Balneolales; family Natronogracilivirgulaceae; genus SKNL01. The sequence continues at coordinate 47,620 of SLNO01000095.1, read as the reverse complement.
GCCGGGGACGTTCGCCGACGCCTGATTATCATCCGGATCCGCCGATACGACATAGCCGCGATGATCGTAATAATACTCCCCGGAATCAAAGAGGTAGGCTTCCGTGAACTCCGGACGCATGGCCGGACGGTCCTCGAACATCGCCACCCACTCCTCATCGGTCAGGCGTTTGAAATTGACGCTTGTGTGCTCATAGTAGCTCATGACCGGACCCACGAAGGTGTAGGTGTTGCCGTCACCCAGTTCGGCAGCAAGTACCGCCAGATTGAGCGGACCGGTGCCCACATGGAAGACCCATCCTACCTGATTGCCCATCTCGTCGAAAGGAGAGGTATGCACGTCGGCAACCACGTAATCTTTTTCAAGAGCCCCCTCATCCCCCGTGAAATAGAGATCCTTGTACCATCCTGTGATCTCGATGCCGCAATCATATGACTCATGCAGCATTTCCTGCAGGAACGCCTTTTCATCCTGCGATGTGTCCACACCATCAATGTGTTTCTGAGCGATGGGACCAAGCTTGTCCATGATCTCCTCCAGGTTCCGGAAATAACGCAGTATCCAGTTTCGCATCCATCCGTCATCGAGCAAGTTGCCAAATTTGTCTTGAGAGACTCTCGAGAGCAGTTTCATAGCCCGGAAGAACTGAGGGACCGGCTCAACATAAGTGTGCGGATACTCGCAGACGGGCCCGACGGAATAGGATTGCTTGCCGTAGAGCAGGTTGTCATGCCGCAGCTGTGCCCAGGATGCCAGCTGCGTGGTCATGGTCTTGCGGCTCCAGGCCCGGGTTTGCATGAACTCCGGCAGTTCGGTTCGCAGCGGCTGTTCAAAGCGGTTGGATGGCGTGCCGAAGTGGGTAATGCGGTCCTGCCGGGGATTGAGCTGTCTGATGGCATTGAGCCACAGGTTGAACAGCGAACTCTCCCAGAAGGAATCGTCATAGGTGTCGATCAGGTAGCGCTGTGCCGCCAATTGGCGCATGTACCGGTAGTATTCCAGCTCTTTGCGAAGTACTTCGAGCGCATCGTTATTACCCAGGGAAAAGAGCACGTCCGCGCCCCTGGGGAGCATGCGGTTCGGGTTTGCAACCTTGTCGTAGACCACATTGCCCATTGCGAACGAGTCGATGATGAACCGTTGACCGAGCAGGAGGAAGGCGGATGCCGGTTCCACTTTGTCGGGCGATGAGGGATCGGTGCTCAGGATTTGCGACAGGATGCGCTGTGAGGCAAAGGGCGCATCCTCAAGCACACTCCGGAACTCCCGGTAGACGTCCATATTCGCCAGCGACTGCGCATTTTCAAACCCGGTGCGTTCTTTGAGCATTTCCAGATGGTCCGGCGTCACGTTGTCGGAGTCACCGACGAGAAATGTGATCATGCGGTCGATGCTGTTGAGTGTACGCCGCGCATCCGGCTGCGCCAGGGCTTCGTGGATCAGGTAGGATGTGATGGTCTGCCGCCGGGCAATCTGGTCGCGCTCTTCTTGCGACAGGTGATTGTATCGGTCGGATTTAGGCACGATCAGGTAGAGCTCGGTTCGGCCCAGCCATATCATGGCCTGGAAATAGCGGGTGAGTTGGTTGGATTTGTTGTAGTGCCCGCGGGGGGTGAACTGGCTGAAATCAAGGGTGCGGGGAATCTCTGCGAACAGCAGAAGTTCGGCCATGGTGCGGGCTTCGATCGCATCCATAAGCTCCCCGACCTGCTCCCTGTTGTCTTCATAGAACGGGTCGGTCGGCTTTCCGAGCAGCCGCAGCGGGATGGTCAGGTACAGATCCATGTCCCGCAGGCTCTGTCTCATGATCCGGTTGTCACCGTAACGCCGGTCAAGCGCCTCCAGCTGGCCGTGCAGTTCTCCAAGCAGGTGTTCCAGGCGCGGCAGCAGCACGTGATGCTCGAGGTTCTGCAGGATTTCCGAGTAGGACATGTGCCATGCATGCAGGATGGCATCGCTGGAGAGGAATACGGGCAGATCGCGCTTGTAGATCGTGAAAAACGCCTCCCCGAAACTTTCGTAACGGATGCGGTCGGTGACCAGAAAACGGTGTCGCTCGAGCATCTCCAGCTCGCGGTCGTTCAGCCGGTAGAACCGCTGGACGGTATCGGCGTACAGCGCTTCATGGAACCGGACGGTGGATTTCTCCGGGAGATCGTCGACCGGGTAGAGTTCCAGAATTCCATCATAGGAGAGATTCTGATGCTGTTCCAGGAATTGCTGGTATGCTTCAAGGTCAAAATCGGGACCTTGCTGCGCGGGGGAGGGAATGGAAAACAGCAGTGCGCAAAGCAGGAGGGAGTGTAATGTGAGCAACGTTTTCATGGCCGCGGGGATCGGGTGTAAAAAAACGCAAACCTCTGAATTCCAATTTACTGTGGTAACCCGCGAAAGTCAAACCTGGCTACTCATTCATAAGCATTGCTGCATGCTCAGAGAAGCCGGTGCATGCATTCTCAAAGAAGCCGGCGTATACTCATAATAGCCGGCGCAGCAGGTTCACGGCGATTGTCAGCAGGATGCTGAGCAGCAGCATAGTGGTGATGGGGATGTAGACGCGGGTGGAACCGGACTCGTACCGGATGTCGCCTGGCAGCCGTCCCAGCCAGTTCATCAGCCCCGGGAACATCTGCAGGATGATGCCTACGATGATGAAAATGACACCTGTGAGGATGATCCAGCGTGCCATGGCGTTCAGGGTGTGATGATCGGTTCGAGCACCTTCCAGACATTGCCGGCAATAATCCGGTGGCCGCCGGCGGTGGGATGGATTCCATCGGACATGTTGCGTTCCGGGATGCCGGCCACATCCTCAAGAAGGAACGGCATGAATACGACGTCGTTGGCATCGGCCAGAGCCTGGAAAACCTGCCGGAAACGGCGTGTGTACTCCTCGCCCATGTTCGGCGGGGCTTCCATGCCGGCGAGTACTATTTTGACGCCGGGACGGTTTTCGCGGACCTTGTCCATGATCTTCTGCAGGTTCTCGCGGGTGTGGTCGGGATCGAGTCCGCGCAGGCCGTCGTTGCCGCCCAGTCCCAGCACAAAGATGTTGAATGGGCGCTGCAGGACCCAGTCGACGCGTCGCAGCCCGCCGGCCGAAGTCTCTCCGCTGACTCCGGCATTGACCGCCTCAACGGGGAGCCCGAGCGAATCGGCCCGGTCCTGGATGAGCGCGGGAAACGCCTGGTCGGGATCCAGTCCGTATCCGGCCGTAATGCTGTCACCGAAGAAAAGGATGGTGATTTTCTCCCCGCCTGTGTTTGCAGTGGCGGAGAGAAAGGCTAAAAGGGAGATCGCGGCGATGGCGGTGGTCATGTATGAAAATAATTACTAATTGATAGTCTGTTCTATTGCAGTTTTTCATCCAAATAGATCTGAATGTGTGCCTGTGCGAACCAGTATCAGCAACCCATCAAGATCTTCATATATCAGCAACCAGTCGGGTTCGATGTGGCATTCCCGCAATCCTGCGTAATTTCCTGTCAATTTGTGATCCCGGAATTTCTTATCAAGTGGCTCACTCTGCACCAGTTGCTGAATGACCTCTTTGAAAACATCAAATGACTTTCCACGCTTCTTCATCAGCTTGACATCTTTCTTGAACCTGCCGGTTCGGGAGATCCTTTTCATCAGATATCCAGGTCTTCAAAAAGCTTTTTCGCTGTGTCAAATTCTTTCAGGTTCTTGCCCGCTTTGGCCTCGGCAATCGCCTGATGCGTAGTTTCGTTGGGAATTTTGATCTCAAAGGGAAGACCATGCTGCAACTTCACCTGCTTGAAGAAAATCCGAATCGCTTCGGTCGTGTTCAGACCAAGCTCATCCAGAATATCCTCCGTCTCTTTTTTGAGATCTGGTTCCAACCGGGCTCGAACTGTTGCAGTTTTCCTGGGCATGATCGTTGGATTGCATGTGATTTGTTACAAATGTAGTTCAACTGTGCTACAATTTCAACGAAAGAAACAACCTGAATGACATACGCCGGCAGGTTGAAAGCTGATTAATGATTGTTTGGATGGGGGCAATGCATCTCAATCTATATGCAAGCACAATAATGCGCCGTTTATTTACCAACTCTGACAACGATTTTTACGTAGAATAAGTTTAGTGGATTGTATAACTACCCGTCAAATTCCTTAATGCTCCCCTGCAGCTATGCTTCGTGTTGAACAACTTACCAAGACTTATAAAAGCGGCGACCGCCCGCTCACCGTACTGGACCGCGTCTCATTTGAGATCGAGCCGGGCACCACGTGCGCCATCGTGGGGCCATCCGGAAGTGGGAAAACCACCCTGCTTGGTCTGGCTGCCGGTCTGGACCGCGCCTCTTCAGGTGAAGTTTGGCTCAAGGACCACGCCCTTCACCAGCTGGATGAGGACGAGCTGGCCGTGCTGCGAAACCGGCACATCGGATTTATTTTCCAGTCGTTCCAGCTCATCCCGACTCTTACGGCGCTTGAGAACGTGATGGTCCCGGTGGAATTGCGGGGTGTGTCCTATGACTATGTGGCCGGCGAGGCGCGGCGGCTTCTCTCGGAGGTGGGGCTCGAGGGACGCGTGGACCACTATCCCTCCCAGCTCTCCGGCGGGGAGCAGCAGCGCGTCGCCATTGCCCGGGCCTTCATCCACAAGCCCGATATCCTTTTTGCCGACGAACCAACGGGGAATCTTGATTCCGAGACCGGGGAGCAGATTGAGGATATTCTGTTCGAACTCAACCGCAAGGAGGGGACCACGCTGGTTATCGTGACCCATGACACCGAACTGGCGTCCCGGTGCGACCGTGTGATTCGTCTCAAGGGCGGCGTGATCGCATCAGACTGTGCCGAAAATACCGCTGGCAGTGCCGCGGGCACTATCAACAGATCCACCGGCTCGGATTCCGTTGGCGATAAGGTGGCAGACCGGGTGGCGCAATGAGACAGTTCCTGCCGGATCTATTCAGCATCAAAACCGCGTGGCGGGATGCCCGGTCGCAGCTTCGGAGCCTGCTTCTATATTGCGGCGGCATTGTCGCCGGGGTAGCAGCGCTTGTGGCCATCCTCTCGTTCCGCAGCGATGTATTGCTGACCGTTGATGACCAGGCCAGGGAACTGCTCGGGGCCGATCTGGAAATTACCCGTAACGAGCCCTATGGTGAGGATCTGATCGCAATAATCGATTCGATTGGAGGTGAGCAATCGCGCTCCATAGAATTTTCATCCATGGTGCTGTATCGTGTGCCGGGTGGATCAGAAACCCAGCCAGACGATTACCGCGACGAGACCCGGCTTTCACAGATCCGGGCCATAGATGGAGGGTTTCCGTTCTACGGACAGATTAAAACCGATCCTCCGGAAGCCGCCAGGCGCTATCAGCAGCACCGGACCGCACTGGTGGACCGTCCCGTGATGAACGAGCTTGGCCTGCAGGTCGGCGATTCCATCCGCATAGGCAACGAGTGGCTGGTCATTTCGGGAAAGATTTTTGAGGTGCCGGGGGAATCGGCCGCATTTTCATTGATAGGTCCGCGCGTGATCATACCGCGTGATGTGGTGGAAGGCACGAATCTGCTCGACCGCGGGAGCCGGGTGCAGTACCGGACCTGGATCCAGTTCGATGATGCGTCCGCCTCATGGGCGGCCGGCTCCGGCCTAAGCCTTGACGAGGCGAGAATCGAATCCATCGCCGAGCGCATCCGTGAAACGGCCGCCGAACGCCGCATCAATGTCGCGACCGTGGCGTCACGCAAAGAGGAATTTTCCCAGGTTGTGGACCTGATGACCAGGTTCCTTGGCATGGTCGGTTTTATTGCCCTCATGCTCGGCGCGCTAGGCGTCGCCAGCGCCGTCTACGTCTACATCAAGCGCAAGAGCGCGGTGGTGGCCACGCTTCGCTGCCTGGGGGCTTCCTCCCGCCAGACCGTACATATTTTCGGGCTCCAGGTGGCCGGACTCGGACTGGCCGGCGCCGTAATCGGTTCGCTTTTCGGTCTGCTTGTGCAGCGTTTTTTGCCGGTCCTTTTCACGGACTTCCTGCCATTTGAGCTGATCCAGCAGGTGTCGGTCCCGGCGCTGCTTCTCGGATTCCTGACCGGCGTGGCCATCAGCTTTGCCCTGGCTCTGCTGCCCCTGTTGAGCATCAACAGCATTCCGCCGCTGCTGACCATAAGAGCCACGGACTTCTCACCGCTGGCGCATGTGCAGAAGCGGATAAAAATGGCCGTCGGCGCCGGCATTATCGCTTTGCTGGTCTTGGTGCTGGCCCTTCTGCTGGAGAGCCTGGCGGCGGCGGCCGTCTTCATCGCGGCGCTGATCGCATCCATCCTGATCCTTCTGGCCACCTCCATGTTGCTGGTCCGGCTGGCCCGCGCGCTCCGGCTTTCCACTTTCTCCTACGTCTGGCGTCAGGGCATCGCCAACATGTTCCGGCCCAACAACCAGACCGCCATCCTGGTGACAACCCTGGGCATGGGAATGCTCCTGATCGGCTCAATGTACCTTTCGCAGGAGATGATCCTGCAACGCATCAACCTGCAGACGGGCGAAAATCAGCCGAATCTGGTGTTTTACGACATCCAGACCGACCAGCACGATCCGGTCAGGGAGATATCCGAAAAGGAGGGAGCGCGGGTGATCGAGAGCGTCCCGATCGTGTCGATGCGCCTGACGCATGTAAACGACCGTACCATTCGTGAGATCCGGGAGGATACGGCCCGAGCTGCCAGCATCCGGGCGCTCACCTGGGAGTACCGGGTAACCTACCGTGAGGAGCTCAACGAGGCCGAAAAGATCCGTGAGGGAGAATGGATCGGGCGTTCAGAGGGGATCGGATCGGGTGTCACGGTACCGGTCTCGATGGATTACCGCCTTGCCGATGACCTTGGTGTGGGCCTCGATGACCGGCTCACGTTCGACGTGCAGGGCGTCCCAATCGAGACGCGGCTGGCTTCCATCCGGGAGGTAGATTTCCAGCGCCCGCAGCCCAACTTCTTCCTGCTTTTCCCGGCGGGAGTACTGGAACCGGCGCCCCAGTTTTACGCCATGACCCTGCGCGTCCCCGATGCCGAAACCACTGCGCGTATCCAGCAGGAAGTGGTGCGCGCCCATCCCAACGTCTCCGCCATCGACGTCGGACTCGTACTCGAAAGCGTGCAGTCCTTCCTCGACAAGGTGGCTATGGCCGTTCAATTCATGGCTCTGTTCAGCATCCTGACGGGGCTGATCGTGCTGGCAAGTGCCATTGCCATCAGCCGGTTCCAGCGCATCCGCGAGTCCGTCCTGCTCCGCACCATCGGCGCCTCGCGCCGGCAGATCACCGGCATCCAGTTCGTGGAATACCTCTGGCTCGGGACGCTGGCCTGTCTCACCGGGCTCCTGCTCGCCTTCGTTGCCGGATGGCTACTGGCGTGGTTCTTCTTCGATCTGGTCTTCGTACCGAATGTGGCGGCACTCGCGGCGGCCTCGCTGGTTGTCATCGCCCTCACTCTGGCCGTCGGTTTCCTGAATTTCCGCGGCGTACTGCGCAGCAAGCCGCTTGAGGTGCTGCGCGCCGAGGGGTGAAGCTCAGGATGCATCCCGGGGTGATCCAGCCTCAATCGCCGTTCGGATAATTGGCCTGAAAAGCTATATTAGCATTCACTAAAAGGACCACAAACCGGGAGGAGCACCATGGGATATGGAATGAAGCAAATAAGCTGGTTCATGGCAGGGGCTGCCGTGGCAACCGCGATGATCATCGGTTTCGGCAGCCGTTTTGCCGGGGTGGATGCGGACCCGGCCGGCATCGACGAATCGCTGTTCGACACGCAGGACGTCGCCCGCGCCCAGCAGCTTTCTGGCCTGCACTTCGACGAAGCGCAGCGCGATTCCATGATGGACGGGCTCCGCGCCAACCTGGAAGCGTACGAGGCCATGCGCGGGATCGACCTGCCCAACCACGTGCCGCCCGCGATGCAGTTCAACGTGCTGGCTGCCGGACGCCTGCCCGCCCTGGAGCAGCGGCCCATTGACTGGAAGCTGCCCGAAGTGGTCACCCCGCCCGAAAACCGCGAGGAACTGGCGTTCTATCCCGTCGAAAAACTGGCCGTACTGATCCGCGAGCGGCAGATCACCTCGCTGGAACTCACCGAACTTTACCTGGATCGCATCGCGCGCTATAACGACGAGCTTAAGACGGTCGTCACCCTCACGCCCGACCTGGCCCGACGGCAGGCCCGCCAGGCCGACGAAGAACTGGCCAGCGGCCTCTGGCGCGGACCGCTGCACGGCATTCCTTACGGCTCAAAAGACTTGCTGGACCTGGCCGGGTACCCGTCCACCTGGGGATCGGCCATCTACAAGGACCAGGCCCCGACCGAAACCGCCGCCGTCATCCGCAAGCTTGACGATGCCGGAGCGGTGCACCTGGCCAAACTGTCGCTCGGCGAACTGGCCTGGGGCGATGTCTGGTTCGGCGGGATGACCCGCTCGCCCTGGAACACCGAATTCGGAAGCAGCGGCTCCAGTGCGGGGTCGGCATCCGCCACGGCGGCCGGACTCATGGCCTTCGCCATCGGCTCCGAGACGCTGGGCTCGATCGTGTCCCCATCCACCCGCAACGGCGTCACCGGCCTGCGTCCCACCTACGATCGTGTGAGCCGCCACGGTGCCATGGCACTGAGCTGGAGCATGGATAAAATCGGCCCGATCACCCGCTCGGCTCACGACGCCGCGCTGGTCTTCGCCGCCATCCACGGTCCGGCCGAACGCCCCCGGGAAACCGTCGGCGCCGGATCGGACAGGCGCGAAACTGTGGCCGGGACCGCCGCAGCCGACCCAGTCCTCATCCACCGGAAAACGGGTGTGTTTGACCTGCCGTTCAACTACGATCCCGATTTCGACTTCGAAAACCTCAGAATCGGCTACGTGAAGTCGGCGTTTGAGGCCGATTACGGCTACCGGGAGTATGACAGGGCGGTGCTGGAGGTGCTCGAGTCCCTTGGCGCGCAGCTGGTGCCGATCGAGCTGCCGGACATCCCGGCGGCGGCCATCCGGTTCATCCTGAGCGTGGAAGCGGCGGCGGCGTTCGACGAGATCACGCGCTCGGGCCGCGACACCATGATGGTGCGGCAGATCAAAAACGCCTGGCCGAACGTGTTCCGGACGTCCCGATTTGTGCCCGCCGTGGAGTACATCCAGGCCAACCGCATCCGCACGCTGCTGATGGAGCAGATGGAAGAGGCCATCAGCGGAGTGGATGTGTACGTCTCGCCGTCATTTGCCGGGGGCAACCTGCTGATCACAAACCTCACCGGGCATCCGTCAGTCGTAGTGCCCACCGGGTTCGATCCGGAGTCGGGGCTTCCGGCGAGCATCACCTTTAACGGGCACCTGTTCGACGAGGGCACGGTGCTGGCCCTGGCGCGTGCCTACCAGTCCGTCACGGAGCATCACCGCCGGATTCCACCGGGGTTTCATGACTCCACGGAGCCGGAAGACGGTGAGTGAGTTCGAGCATGACCAGGTCGTAGACGGCGTGGGCGGTCATGGCGGCGATGAGTCCGGCCCACTCGTACAGCAGTCCCAGGCCCATGCTCAGGGCGAACATCATCGCCCCGAAAAGGATATGCTTCGGCGAGCGGAACTTGAAATAGCCGTGCATGCCGACAAATATCAGCGATGTCAGCCAGATGCCCAGCACCGGCTGCATGGCGCCGCGGAACAGCAGCTCTTCGCCCGTGCCGGCAAAAAAGGAGATCTGGATACGGTCGAACCGCGTAAATCGCATGCCCATGACCATATCCACAATGGCATAATCCTGCAGGATTCCGGATACGGGTGTGCGCCAGATCACGAACCCGATCCCGGCCGCGGCCAGGACCCCGAAAACGGCGCCGATGAGGAGCTGTGCGACGGTTCCGAATCCGTGGGAAAACAGGTGGACGAGCGGCTCATCGTGAAAAAAGTGCACGATCACCAGTGCCAGTGACACGTAGATCACGGCCGAGGCGAGCGACATAAGCAGCAGTCCGGAGCGGGATGCCATCGGGGAAATGCGGATTTGTTGTTATTTTGGGCATTCAAGAATACCAATGAGCGAACAGAATACCAACACACAGCGAAAATTATGATCCGTATCAGGGAAATTACCGGGGAGGATGCCGGACGGTTGCTGCAGCTGATGCAGGAACTGGACCACGAGGCCGATTATCTGCTATTTGAGCCGGGGGAGCGTCCGATGGATGAGGATGCTATGCGGGAGCAGATCCGGAAACTGGAGCCTCCGCGGTTCGGCACTTTCTTTGTCGCTGAAGCTGAAAGGCCAGTTGATTCTGGCGTCCTTGCCGATAATGACACTGGTTCGCCCAAACAAACCACCACAATCTCGGAACCAGCTGCCTCTAAACGGGATCCAGACGCCGCACAACCTTATTCGGATAGCGGTTCGGAATTCGCGGGTTACCTCGAGGTGCGCTGCCTGCCCTGGAAGCGGGTCCGGCATCGTGCGTACCTGGTCATCGGGATCCTGAAGCGGTATGGCGGACAGGGGATAGGCACCCGCCTGATGGAGGAGACCGAAAAATGGGCGCGGCGGCACGGGATAAGGAGGTTGTACCTGACCCTGATAACCGAGAACAAAGCTGCGGCAGGGCTCTATCGCAAAATGGGTTATGAAGTGGAGGGAAGGCATCCGGCATCCATGCGCCTGGGCGATCGGTACGTCGAGGAACTGACCATGGGGAAGTGGCTGGACTGAGGCCGTATCCACCCGTTCAGTAAAAAAATCGGTCCAATCCTGCGCCGGCCAGCGAAAATGTAAGGGCTTTTCCAAAACAAAAATGGATTATTTCCGGCGAAGCACGTACCGTCCCGTTTTTTTATTAAAAACATTTTGATTTTGAGGATAATGTCGCTATGTTATTGATTACCTTGAAGAGGTGCAGATGCCAGGTAACTGTTGCGAGGTGCCGGGTGTGGCAAACTGCCGCACAGCCGATGACCGACAGCCAGGGGGCAATTTGCCGAAGCATACCGGGAAAACGGCTTTCCGATGTGCTGGGACTTCGGGCTGAATCCCGGGGACTGTCACTCAATTTCCAGATGGAATTGGCTGTGGAGCGCTTAAGGTCCTTTCTGAAAACCGGACTTTTAGCTTTTGAGCGGCCTATCTGACTTCCGGTGACATATTCCTTCTCTGACAGGATTGCGGTCTGCCGTAATGGTCCGTCCGGGTTGCATAGCCGACGGGCTTCGGTGGCAGACATTTGACATTATGACAACATACCGGATGCAAACCTGCTGAAATCCCCCGATCTTGTTTGCTTCGGTTTGGCGATTGCCGGGCAACCCCGCCCGGGGACCTGGCAATCGCACTTATTTGTTTGCTGCGGCAAAAAATATCCGGTCGGCCGGAAAGATTTCACCATGTATCGAAGCTTTGAGGGGAGCTGATGATCGGGTGTTTTCCCGGCGACCGGATCTATTATGCTGTGGCAGGCCCGTTTACGGCCTGGTTTTTTGGCCAGTACCGGACTTGTTCTTTATTAACTGTAACCTGAAGAGGTGCAGACGTCAGGCAGCCATCGTGAGGTGCCGTATGCGGCCGAAAGCCGCAGAGCCGATGACCGATGGTGATGGGACGATCTGCCGAAGTATTGTGGAACTGCGGCGTTCCACGGTGCTGGGTCCAGTGGCTGAATCCCTGGAACTGTCACGAAGTCCCGCTTGCGGGTATCGTGGAGCGCTTTAGGAAGTGAATCCTATCGAAACAGCGATTCGCCGCCTGCCCGCCTTTTACGATATCGCTGAGTGGTCTGAAGTGACGCCTCCCGGGTTTTTATCATCCCGAATCACCGTAAGATCACATAAAAATGAATATCGCACTACTTGGAAACGGCAAAACAGGCCAGCATGTGCATGCGCTCGCCTCATCCACCCCCGGAATGTCCGTATCCATCTTCAACACCAGTCGTCCGCCTGAACGCCAGGCACTGTCCGGACATGATGTCATCATCAGCTTTTTGCCCGGCCCCGCTTTCCTTTCCTGCATCCCCGAACTGATTGCCAGCCGCATTCCCGTCGTGACCGGCTCTACGGGTTTTAAGTGGCCTGAAGGACGCGAGGCGTTTTCCAGCAGTCTCTCGGAAAACGGACTACAGTGGCTGCACGCCAGTAATTTCAGCCTGGGAATGAGCCTGGTCCACGAGATGATCCAGATCCTGGGCATGGCCGGAACACTCTACGATGAGCACAGCTTTGCCATCCACGAAGTCCACCATAAAAACAAGAAGGATGCCCCGAGTGGCACGGCATTGTCGTGGCAACGCTGGCTGGGAGCGCCGGCCGAGGTCACATCGGAACGCACCGGCGATGTGGTCGGCGAACATTCCCTCACGCTAAACACACCGTTCGAGCAGATCCGCATCCACCATTCTGCACGTGACCGGAAGCTTTTCGCGTCCGGCGCGTTGTGGGCTGCCCGGCAGGTGCTCCACGCCGATCTGCTGCCGGGACCGGGGCTTCATGACTTCCAGCAGCTTGTACTTGCAGGCCTGCGCGCACAGAACGGCTATCGCCGAAGCACTCCAAATTAGTAAAACCGACCAACCCCAAATAAAGAAAACGATATGTCACAACAAAACCTGAACCAACCTGTATGGACCGCCCTGGTCACCCCGCTTACAGCCACCGGCCAGCCGGACATGACCAGCTTCGAACGGCTTCTCCGCGAGCAGGAGGAGGCCGGCAACGGTGTCCTGATCCTGGGAAGCACCGGCGAAGCGCTGAACCTGTCGCCCGAAGAGCGGCGGCTGATCGTGGAATTCACCACCTCACTGGACCTGCAAGTGCCCGTGATGGCGGGCGTGGGTGGACACCATCTGCCTGACATCATCTCATGGCTGAGTTATCTGGAGACGCGCCCCATTGACGCGTATCTCATGGTCACTCCGCTGTATTCCAAGCCGGGCAGGGAGGGACAATTCCACTGGTTCTCGACACTGATGGGTTTTGTCAGCCGTCCCGTCATGCTCTACAACATTCCCGGCCGCACCGGAGCGCCGCTCAATCTGGAGACCGTGCAGCGGCTGAGTGAACACCGCAATTTCTGGTCCATCAAAGAGGCCAGCGGGTCGGTCGACGACTATCTGGAATACCGCCAGGCATCGAATGGCGCCGTAATGTACAGTGGCGACGATGTGATGCTGCCCGATTTTGCCGCACATGGCGCAGCGGGCGTAGTCTCAGTGGCCGCGAATGTCTGGCCTCACGCAACCCGGCTTTACTGTGAAATGGCAGTTGCGGGAAGCCTTACGGATGACGACATTGCCCTGTGGCGGCGTGCTGCCGGATCGCTGTTTGTCGCATCCAATCCCGTGCCAGCCAAAGCCGTGCTTGCTGCGGAGGGACGCATCCGCACCCCGGAAGTCAAACTGCCGCTTCACAGGAACGACATGACCTCGATGGATTTGGTCCGCCGCTGTTCCGAAGAGATCGGGGAGTGGTACCGGACGCAGGCATCGGATTCCGGACATCAGCGTGCGGATTCCACTTTCGGGGGAACAGGACGCGCCGCCGAACATGCGGATCATGCTGCCGGACAGGCTGAGGCGCCATCCCGCAGATAGAACTGAAAAATCCAACATTTTATAATTATTTTAGCATTACCATGGACCGTAGAAACAGCACTGAATTGATCGACCACGAAACAAAAACCACCGGCTGGGAACAGACCATCCGCGACCTGGAGACCGGAAAAGTGCGCAGTGCCGCGAAGACAAACGGGCGCTGGGTGGCCAATACGGAGGTCAAACTGGCCATCCTTGAGGCATTCCGGGCCGGCAAAATGACCGAGCACGGAGCGTTTGTCGACAAACACAACCTGCTTCCGCAGCAATTCACGCTGGACCGGAACGTAAGGGTGGTGCCGGGCGGCACATCGGTGCGCTGCGGCTCCTACATTGCACCTGGTGTTATTATCATGCCACCGTCGTATGTCAATATCGGCGCGTATGTGGATGAGGAGACAATGATCGATTCGCACGTGCTGGTCGGTTCGTGCGCGCAGATCGGGAAACGTGTGCACCTATCGGCCGGCGTGCAGATCGGCGGCGTGCTGGAGCCGGTAAATGAGGCCCCGGTCATTGTGGAGGATGACGCTTTCATAGGCGCCGGTTCGGTGCTGGTGGAGGGCGTGCAGGTATCCCGACGGGCTGTCATCGCTCCCGGGGTGAAACTCTCGCGCAGCGTGCCGGTCTACGACTGCGTTAACGAGCGGCGCCTGGATCCGGGCGAGCCGATTCCAGAGGATGCGGTGGTGGTCCCGGGAAGCAGGCCGGCCTCGGATAACCTTGCTTGGGCCCGCCGGCACAACTTGCAGATCTCCTGTGCCCTGATCATCAAATACCGCGACGAAAAGAGCAACGCTTCACTGGAACTGGAGGACGCACTTCGATGAGTGAAAAAATCCACCAGACGGAAAAGCAGACAGCCGGACCGCAGTCCGCCCCGGATACCGACGGGATCCCCATCCGTCCAGCCAAGCGTATGGAGCTGCTTCCCGAATACGTTTTTGGACGCCTGAACGCTGAAAAACAGCGCCGCCGCGCCGCCGGGGTCGATATCATTGACTTCGGAATGGGCAACCCGGACATGCCGGCATCGCCCGATGCGGTGGAGAAGATCCGCCAGGTGCTGGACGACGAGAAGGCGCACCGCTACTCGCGCGCCACCGGCATCCCGCATCTTCTGCTCGCCGCGGCCGATCACTACAAATCTCTTTACGGGGTGGATCTGGACTCGGAAACCGAGATCATTTCCACCATCGGAAGCAAGGAGGGGCTGTCGCACCTTTCGCTGGCGCTGCTGGGCCCGGGCGACCGGTGCATCGTCCCCGAACCCTATTTCCCGGTCCACATGTGGAGCGCCGTCATTGCCGGTGCCGAGGTGACCACCGTGCCGGTGACCGATGACGCCGGCGCCATGCTCCGCAACCTGGAGGCGAGTATGGCACAAGGCGGGAACACCGGACAGTCCACTAAGCCAGATCCAGCCGCGTCACCTGCTTCACCCTCGTCACACGTTCCATCCGCTCCAACTGCGCCACATGCTCCAACTGTTCCACATGCTCCGCCCAAAATCCTCTACCTGAACTACCCGCACAACCCGACCGGCATGACGGTCGACCTCTCCTTTTTCGAGGAGATGGTGGACTGGTGCCGCCGCAATTCGGTGATCCTGATCCACGATTTCGCCTACAAGGACATCACTTTCGGCGATTACCGGGCCCCAAGCGTGCTCCAGGTCCCGGGGGCGAAGGAGGTCGCGGTTGAGTTCTTCACCATGAGCAAATCTTTCAACATGGCGGGATGGCGCTGCGGTTTCTGCGCGGGCAATGCCAAAATTATTGCGCTGCTGTCACGCATCAAGGCCTTTTTCGACTACGGGATGTTCACACCCATCCAGGTGGCCGCCATCATATCGCTGCGCAAGGACGCCAGTGAAGTACGGAAGGTGGCCAAAAAGTACGAGAGCAGGAGGGATGTGCTTTTGGATGGACTTGCGCGTGCCGGCTGGCAGATCCCGCCCCAGCGCGGCGCCATGTTTGTGTGGGCGCCGGTCCCGGAGCCCTGGCGCCACATGGGATCCTACCGTTTCGCCGAGTGGCTGCTCGATGAGGCCGAGGTGCTGGTGACCCCGGGCACGGGTTTCGGCGAGGCGGGTGAGGGGTATGTCAGAATGAGCCTGGTGGAAAACACCCACCGCATCCGCCAGGCCGTCCGCCAGATCAGCCGCGCCATGCGCCGGTATGCATCGCCCTGACGCCGAAAAAAATAAATACCTCTCGGCCCCGGATTTTCCTCTTGACGCAAAGACCCGTGTTTCTTAACTTATATAGAAATCTATATACGTAATTGCCACTGCGGAAATTTGCGTTTGCATGTCCAACATATGTGTGGCAACCAACCATTATCCATCCACCCGAAAAATCCTTATTATGCCCGTTTACGAATACCGATGCAAAGAATGCGGCGAAGTGGTCGAATTCCGCTCCTCCATGGCCGCCAAAGAGGAGATGGCCGCCTCGCTCAGTTGCGGATCATGCGGATCCGGCAATTTCACACAGGTCTTCAGCGGCTTCGCCGTGGCCCAGGACACAAAAAAATCATCATCCACACCGCCCATGGGAGGTTGTCCCGGCGGGATGTGCAATCTGCAATAACCCAATATGAATAAAACCTTTCCCCTCGCTGTGCTGCTTCTGCTCATTTTTGCGGGCGGTTGCAGCACCGTCCAGCGCATCGTCGGCTACCAGGAGCCGGACGTCCGCTACACCGATATGAGTATCGAAGGCATCTCGCTGGAGCAGATCGACCTGAAATTCCATTTCGAAGTCGACAACCCCAATCGCGTGGGCGTCACCCTCGAAGAATACGCCTACAGCCTGCTCATTAACGAGTACAGTTTCCTTTCCGGGTCGCACAGCGAGCAGCTTGAGATCGCCTCGCGCGGCTCCGGCACCATTGCCCTGCCGCTCACGCTCTCCTACCGCGAGCTGTATGAATCGATATCGTCGGTGGCGCAGGCCGACAGTTTCGGCTACCAGCTCAACACCGAGGTCGGGGTGAACATCCCGGTCTACGGCAAGGCCATGATACCGGTGACAGTGGAGGGGACTCTGCCGCGCCTGCGGATGCCCCAGGTCGATTTTGTCGGCTTCGATGTGAATTCGTTCTCGTTTTCCGGGGTGGATATGACCCTGACCCTGAACATCAGAAATCCGAATCCCATGGGCATGAAGCTGTCGGACCTGAACCTGGCCGCGTCTATCGGCGGTTATGACCTGGGCGGCATCGATGTCGCCGATCTCGCCGTGGGTTCCGGGGAGAACCTCAATGTTCCGGTGCGCCTGAGCATGGGGCTCAGCGGCATTGGCGGTACCCTGATCGATATGCTGCGCGGCAACCGTGACTTCAGCTACGAGGTGAAGGGCGACGGGCTGGTGGAGCTGGACCACCCGGCCTTCCGTGACATCAAACGCCTCCCGTTCCACCTGATCGGTGATTATCGCATCGGAAACTGAACAAAAACAGTAAATACGCAAGTCATATGCGCTTAGCGGACATCCGGCCTGGAAATAACGCAGTTACAGCATTTTCAGTGGCAGCCTTCCTGTTGTCTGTATTGGTTACGGGTGGATGCGGATCCGGCCAGAGCGATGATCGCGATGCCGCCTCTTCCGCCGGACCCGGAGAACCGGCCGCAACGCAGGAATCCGAAAGCCCTGCCCAATCTGCGGATATGGTGTCTCCTGACAGGCAAGGTGATCCCACTGATACGGCGTCACCGGACGGTCAAACCGGTCCTGCAGAACCTGAGGATCAGGCCATGTTTTGGTCCCGCCTGCATGAACATTGCGGCGAGGCGTTCGAGGGTCGCCTGGTCACGGCCGCCCCGGGCTTTGACCTGTTGGACGGCACCGAGCGGGTGATCGTGCACTTCCGGAGCTGCTCGGATTTTGAGACGCGCCTGCCATTCCATATAGAGGAAGGTCCCGATGCCTGGGACCGCTCGCGGACCTGGGTGTTTTTCAACCATGGCGCCGACGGACTGGAGCTTCGGCATGATCACCGCCATCAGGACGGTTCCGAAGAGGAGAACACCTGGTATGGCGGGGATGCCATCGAGGGCGGGCCGTACTGGCAGCGGTTCGTCTATCCGCCCCGCACCGAAGAGATGGGCGTTTTCATGGGCTGGCGCGTGGAAATCCACCCGAATGAGCGCTTCACTTACGGAACAATGCGCGATGACGAATGGACATTCCGTGTGGATTTCGATCTGAGCCGGAGCGTGGAGCCGCCGCCTCCGCCGTGGGGATTCTGAAAGGAGTGGTGCCATCCGTTTTGCCGTCTTGAGTGGCAAAACCGAGAGGCTTGATACGCTTCGCGGAGACCGAGGAGACCGAGTGGACAAACCGCAGAGGCTGAGCAGGCGGTGTCCTGCAAGAGAGCATCCGCCAGATCACCTGTGTTTGCAGGTTTCTACTGTGTTTACAGATTCCTACGCCAGTTCAGATTCCGAGGCAAAGAGTGCATCCAGCCGGGCCCGCTCGGTCTTCACTGCTTCGGCCAGCGAGGCGAGATTTTCGTCGCCGTACGCCTTTCCTGCAGCAATTTCCGCGCAGTAATCCATGCTTTCGATCAGATTGTCACGCAGGGTGCGGATGCGCTTGACGGCTTTCGGATCGTCGGGATCGGTAATGGTCATCTGCTGGGCGATGTAATCCACGTACATGGACATCTCCTTGGCGAACATATGCGGACGGTGTGCGGGCACCAGCGATGGGCCGCGACCGTAGATATGATCCACCATTTCGCGCAAGCTGTAGGTACGGTCAAACCAGGCAAGGTTCGGCCCCGGGCAGATGGCTTGCGGCCCGCGTCCTTCCTCTATGATACCCAGCGCAATCAGCGATCCGTTGCCCAAGTGGCTGCACAGGCACGCCTTTTCCAGAACCTCGCCGCGACTTTTGTGGCGCTCGGCCTCATCCAGGCCGGAACGATCAATTTCAGCCAGTTTGAGCACCTGGTATTCGGCGGAGGCGGTGCAGATCGGATCCTCAGTGAATTCGGTATTGAACTGAAGGAAGCCTTTCGGGCATTTGGAACCGGGTTTGCCCTTGGCGGCCTGCTCTTTCATCCATTCTTGAGAACCGGAGCCGCGAATATTGTTGAAAGGTACACCAAGAGGCGAGGCCCCGCTGAGGTAAAGATCTTCCTCTCCAGCTTTTTTCAGCAGCTCAAGGGTGGGCGCGTCGACAGGCGTGGCTTCGGGTACCAGCAGGAATGGGGTGCCCCATCCGGTACGGTCCATGCCGTACTCTTTGAGCATACGTTCGTTTTCGCCAGGTGTGCCGATTCCGCCCTGCACCGTTACCAGCGGCTGCTCGCTGCGGGCCGGTTCGGGATACTCCCAGCCCATGCTGTCGTAAAAGGAGTCGATGAGCGGCTGGAACGTGCTGGTGAGCTGCTCCTTCTTCTCGTGGAACTCGCGCAGAATGTACGGCAGGAGCTGTCCGTCGGAGGCAAACGCATGTCCACCGCAGTTCAGCCCCGACTCGATACGGAACTCGGAGATCTCAATCCCTTTCTTGGCCAAAAACTTGCCCTGGATGAGTGCGGAGCGGAAGTCGCTCACTTTAAGGATGATCTTTTTCTTCAGATCGCCGGCAGCGTCGCGATAAAAATCGCGGAACTCGCCCATGTAGCCGAACAGGCGCGGATTGAAACCGGCTGAAAGTACCACAGAACCGCGAACTGTACTCATGGCGAAGCCACGGAAGGCGGCATTGGCGTCACTGAACTCGGCGCTCATGGGCTGCCCCCCGCTGCCGTTGAGGAGACGGTCCAGCTTGGTCATGATGTTCACGTCGATAGCCCCTGGCCGCATCATGGCCGAAAGTTTCTGCTCCATCGCTTCCCGGTCAACGGAAGGCGCCATGGCCTTGAGCTGCTCCCACGCGTTTTTCAGGGTGGATGAGTCCGGCAGCATTTCGAAGTACTTGGCCTTGTCGTTCTCCGAGAAGAACGGCTCGTTTCGGAGGGTCTCGAATTTATGGCGGACGATCTCGTCCACAGTGTTAAGATAAGCGGTGATACGTTTGGCGCGTCCATCCTCAGCGCTTCTCGGAATGCTTTCAAACGGGAGGCCGTATTCACCGGCGTAGTATTTTCGGATCCGCTCGACCAGCAGGTCGTCGACAATGGAGATCACCGAATCGATACCGAACGGCGCCACGCGGATTGGAGTGTCGATGGAGTGCCCGGTACCCATGACCGGAATATGGAAGGTGTGTGCAAGTGTTGTCATAGCAACAAAATAACTTTCAAATATGGATCAGTAGTAACAAAACAACCCGATCGAGGATCAAGGAACCAACCGAAGTGACGGCAACAGAAATGCGACAGTCCGGAAATAATAACAGGTAAGTTACAAATTTTACTTACCATATGCAGAGAATACGAAGAAAAAACGTTTGCATCCACCTGCAAGTTGCCCTCAAAGCGTAAAAAGATGCAAATAAATGGGATGGCGCGGATTTATTGATAAGGTGTGGTTGTTGAGAATTTAAGAGAATCGCTGTTTCTTTCGTAACCGCAAACGTACTGACAGGCAAGCGAATAAAACCTAATTACCACTCAGAAACCTCGTATAATGAAACTTCAAGTGCTAGTCACCAGTGCCATGTTGTTGCTTGCAACAACTCTTACCACATCGTGCAACGCTTCCAATGATTCCAGAACGGGTGGAGAGCCCGAGACCCCGCCCGGTGTCGATGCCCGTTATTTCCCCGGGCCGGAACACGACCTGGAACGTATCTCATCTGATGTACAGGACTTTTATGTCCAGACCGTACTCGAGGGGCTCAGCGTGCCGTGGGGGATGGCATTCCTCCCTGATGATCGTGTGCTGATTACTGAACGCGCCGGCCGCATCCATATCGTCGAAAACGGGCAGCTGCGCGAACAACCTCTTGACAACGTTCCGGAAGTGCATGCGCACGGACAAGGTGGGTTGCTCGACATTGCCCTTCATCCTGACTACGAATACAACGGATGGATTTACATCACCTATTCGCGTCCCGACGGCAGCGGCGGCTCCAACACAGCGCTTTCACGCATGCGCCTCGACGGATACGCCTTTACCGATGTGGAGCTGCTTTTTTCCGGTGAGCCCACCTCCAGCAGGCGTCACCATTTCGGAAGCCGCATCGTTTTTGATGATAATGGATATGTCTATTTCTCGATCGGTGACCGCGGGGTAATGGATTCGGCGCAGGACTTGTCCAGCCATGACGGCGTGGTGATCCGTCTTTACGACGATGGCAGGGTGCCGTCTGACAATCCCTTTGTGGATTCAGCCAACCTGCCCGAGGGACAAACTGAGGCGCGTCCGGAGATCTATGTCTACGGATCCCGGAATATCCAGGGTATGCAACTGCATCCGGAAACGCGTGAGTTGTGGTCACACGAACACGGTCCGCGCGGCGGCGACGAGATCAATATCATCCGCGCCGGCCTGAACTACGGCTGGCCGAAGATCACGCACGGGATCAACTATGATGGCAGCATTATCACGCGGGATACGGCTCGCGATGGCATGGAGCAGCCGCTTCTGCACTGGACGCCGTCCATTGCGCCTTCAGGCATGGCTTTTGTCACCGGCGACCGCTATCCCGGATGGAAGAACAGTCTCATGGTCGGTACGCTGGCCCCGCGCTACCTGCACCGGGTCGAGCTGGACGGTGAGCGCGTGGTGGCCCAGGAGGAGCTGCTCCCCGGCATCGGCAGGGTCCGCGATGTGCGCCTGGCCCCGGACGGCTACCTGTACGTGGCTACCGAGAACCCGGGCGTCATCTACCGGCTGATACCTGCGGAATAGCATGCCGGACTATCCGCTGCTGCACGCCCCTGGGTGGCTGGATGTGATGCTGCGCCACCAGAAGCTGGATGCATCCGAATTTGCGTTGCAGTTTACTGGTCGCAGCGATTGGCCGGTACGTGAAATCGCCGAACAGATGCACTGCTATCCGCGCGCCGAGGCAAAACTGGGACCGCTGCACCGTCCCGGCATGATCTATCAGCGGGAGGCGCTCGAACAGGCGTCCGGGTACGCGGCGGCGGCCTGGCGGGCCAGGAACTGGATTGGGGCACGTGATAGGTTGCGGTCTGACCATTCTGACGAAGCCGAACCATCTGGCCCCCTGCGGATTGCCGATCTGACCGGCGGGCTGGGGATTGATTCTGCCGCCTTTGCCCTTGCAGGGGCCCGGGTGGACTATTGCGAGCGCACCCCGGTTCTTGCGGCTATTGCACGGCACAATCACGAACTGCACGGCCTGGAGACGCGCATTCAATGGCATACCGGCGATGGCATGGAGTGGCTGGAGTCACTGCAGCAGGAGGGAAGTCTGACGAAGTCGACCCGGCAATCGACAACTCGGCAACCATCAACTCGCCAAATGGCAACTCGCAAAGTGGCAACCGGTGAAAAGGCAACCGGACGTACGGCAAGCCGGCAAGAGGGCAGCTATCCGGAAGCCGCGGAACTGGACCTTATCTACATCGACCCGTCGCGCCGCCAGGGCGGCAGGCGCGTCCACTCGCTGCAGGACAGCGAACCCGACGTCACACGGCACCTCGCGCTGATCCGCTCCGCCGCTCGTCGCTGCCTGATCAAGCTATCGCCCATGATGGATCCGGTGGATGCGGCCCGGTCACTGGAAGACTGTGCTGCCATATATGCCGTCTCCGTGGATGGCGAACTCAAGGAGCTGCTGGCCGACTGCATCCCCGTGCAGGAAAATGCTTCCGCTGTTCGCCGGTCATCGCCGATTTTCCATGCTGTGATGCTGGATTCCCATGGAAATGAGCTATTCCGGTTCAGCAGTGAACACTCTGAAGACGGGTCCGGGGTACATTCAGGATCATCGGTTCTACGCCAAAACCCGGAGTCAGAATCTGCCCCGTCCAGCGGCCAGTCCACTCTCCAACCCGGCTCACTGCTCTTCGAACCCGATCCCGCACTGTTCAAAATGCGCCTGATCGACGAGGCCGCCCGCCGCTATGGCCTGGTCCGCATCCACCCGCAAATTGGTTATCTGACCGGTGCGGACGCTGCCCCTGAAAGCTTTCCCGGCAAAGTCTTCCACATCCGGCATTCTTTGCCTTTCAAGCCGCGCGCCCTTCGCAAGTGGCTGGCGGATAACGGTCTCACGCGCGTCCACATCCACCAGCGCGGATTTCCGCTGACTGTCTATCAGCTGTACAGCAAGCTGGGTTGCCGGATGGGGGAGGAGGCGCACCTTTTCGCAACGCTTGCGGGCGACGGACAGAAGGTGCTCATTGTGACCGACCGGGCAGGCTGATTTCGCCGCCATCATTTGTCACATCCGCCCTTTAGGTATTCCCCCGAATGTCCTATTATGCGGGAAATCCGGCGGTAGAATCCGGCTGTCACGCAGGACTGGTTTTATCGCGACATGTGAGATCATTTTGACCATACGAATCTAAATTCATATTTGCTGATGAAATGACCATGACTGTAGCCCGGTCACACAAGAGCATGATTAAAAGTGTCCTGGTCATTCTATGTGACGATATGAATCCAAAAATTTTAAACACATGAAATGACCATGACTGTAGCCCGGTCACACAAGAGCATGATTAAAAGTGTCCTGGTCATTCTATGTGACGATATGAATCCAAAAATTTTAAACACATGAAAGGTATTGTACTTGCCGGGGGGACCGGCTCGCGGCTCTATCCGCTCACCAAAGTGACCAACAAGCACCTGCTTCCGGTCGGAACCAGACCCATGATCAGCTATCCCATTGAAAAACTGACCGGCGCAGGCATCCAGGAGATACTGATCGTCACCGGCACCGAGCACATGGGCGATGTGGTCAGCCTGCTGGGGTCCGGGAAGGATTTCGGGTGCCGTTTCACCTACAAGGTGCAGGATGAGGCCGGCGGTATTGCCCAGGCGCTCGGGCTGGCGGAGAATTTCGTGGGCGGCGACACCATGACCGTGATCCTGGGCGACAACGTCTTCGAGGATGATCTGGACGATGCGGTCGCGGATTACCCCGGCGAGGGCGCATCGATCATGCTCAAGGAGGTGGAGGATCCTACGCGCTACGGAGTGGCCGAACTGGATGGCAACAAGATCGTCGGCATCGAGGAAAAGCCGGCAAATCCCAAGTCGAACCTGTGCGTGACGGGTGTCTACATGTACGACGCGCAGGTTTTTGACTACATACGTACACTGAAACCGTCCGGCCGCGGTGAACTGGAGATCACCGACGTCAACAACCACTACATCCGCGAGGGCAAGATGCAGTTCAGCGTGATGCAAGGGTGGTGGACCGATGCGGGGACATTTGAGTCGCTGCGCAAGGCCAACGAGCTGATGCATCTGAAGGAGGATGGCTGAAAAGGTATCGATGGCAACAGGAACGCAAGGAAAAAAATCGAATGCGGATGATGGCGGCCCGGTTTCCAGGGGCAGTGAAAGCAGCTTGGGCGGGGGAGGAGGCACAGGATCTGGCGGAAAGGACCTGAAATGGCTTGTTCTCGGGGCGGCCGGACAGCTTGGGCGCGAGTGGGTCCTGGCGCTGGAAAAAGACGGGGTGGATGTGGCCGGCCTGTCGCGACGCGATCTGGACATTACACAAGCCGATGAGGTGCAGCAGGCCGTGACACAAATTGCCCCGGATATCATCATCAACTGTGCGGCATACACCAAAGTGGATCAGGCCGAAATCGAAACCGGACAGGCCGAGGCGGTCAACACCCTTGCCCCCGAGATCATTGCACGTGCCGCCGCTGCGACCGGTGCGCTGATGGTGCAATATTCCACAGACTATGTGTTTCCGGGCTTGCCGGAGCACCGGCGCGAGCTGCCCGACGGATACCCGGAATCGTATCCACCCGATCCGGTCAACGCTTACGGCCGCACAAAATGGCTGGGAGAGCAGCAGATCCGGGCACAAAACGGACCACATCTCATTGTCAGGGTGTCCTGGTTGTGCGGTCGATACGGTAACAACTTCATCGGCACTATGCTGCGCCTGGCCGCTGAGCGTGACCGCCTGAAAGTAGTCAACGACCAGTTCGGTTGTCCGACATTTGCCGGACCGGCCGTTTTCAATACACGTGTGCTCGTCGAAAAAGGGGTCAGGGGCACGGTCCACCTGAGCTCCGGAGGCGTCACTTCGTGGTATGACTTCGCCCGTGAGATTTTCCGTTTGCGAGGCGTGGATGTCGCCTTGGAGCCCATCCCCACATCCGGCTATCCGACACTTGCGCGTCGTCCGGCATGGTCGCGGCTGGACATCCGGCAATTGGCCGGAGTCCCGGGAACACGTATTTTACCATGGCAGGATGAGCTGGAGTGTTTCCTGTCTGATCTACCGTAAGCTTGCATGAACGCAGCGCTGTGCCAGATAGCCGATTCCGGGCCAGTGGCAAGCGGATGGCAAGCCGCCGCCAGACTGACTGCAGCTCTGAACCATTATTCAACCAAAAAATTTTAGCAGTTCAAATCGCATTATGGAATTCATCCCGACCGAACTGGAGGATGTAATCATCGTCCGGCCCATGATATTTCAGGATAAAAGGGGCTTCTTCACCGAGACCTTCCGACTTGAGAAGTTTCATAAGGCGGGCATCCGCAAACCATTCGTACAGGACAATTTATCGCAATCGGTCAAAGGCACTCTGCGCGGGTTGCACTACCAGGTTGTCAACCCACAGGCCAAGCTGGTCATGGTCACCGAGGGTGAGATCCTGGATGTGGCCGTGGATCTGCGGCGGAACTCGCCCAATTTCGGCCGGTACGTGAGCCGCCGTCTGTCGGAGGAGAACAAGGAGATGCTCTACATTCCGGAAGGTTTCGCGCATGGTTTTTTCGTACTTTCAGATCGGGTAACGTTCCTGTACAAGTGCACGGACTATTACAATCCGGCCGGGGAGCGCGGCATCCGATGGAACGATCCCCGGATCGGTATTGAGTGGCCTGTTCAGGACCCGATCCTGTCGGAGAAGGACAGCAACCTGCCAACCCTTGAGGAGCTGGAGGATGCGGACATTCCGTCGTGACCGAGGGCCTGTCCAAACCGGGCTGGCTGCTGTGGTTGCATGGAATGACCGGACAGGCCAGCCGGCGAACATTATCTGACATCTATTTATAAGCATCATTGAAATGAAATTACTAATCACTGGTGGAGCAGGATTTATAGGCTCCAATCTGATACTTTTTCTATTAGAACGGCGGAAGGATATCACCATCCTGAATCTGGACAAGCTGACCTACGCCTCTGACCTGAGCTATCTGAAGCCGGTTGCCGATGACCCGCGGTACCGCTTTGTCCAGGCCGACCTGGTCGACCGCAGTGCCGTGCGAGACATCGTCCGTGAGTTTCAACCGGACGGCGTGATGCACCTGGCGGCTGAATCGCATGTCGACAATTCGATCACCGGTCCCGAACCGTTCGTCATGTCAAATGTTGCAGGCACTTTCAACATCCTCGAGGAGTGCCGCCAGCTCTGGCTGGAGGATCCCAACGGGTACGCCGACAAGCGGTTCCTGCACGTCTCCACGGACGAAGTCTACGGTTCGCTCGGGAAGGAAGGGGCGTTCACGGAGAAAACCCCTTACGCGCCCAACTCTCCCTACTCGGCCACCAAGGCCGGCAGTGACTTCCTGGTGAGATCGTACTTTAAAACATTCAAGATGAATGTGGTTACAACCAACTGCTCCAACAACTTCGGCCCGCATCAGCATGATGAGAAGCTGATCCCGACAGTCATTCGCAAGGCGCTTGCTCACGAACCAATCCCGGTATATGGCAAGGGGGAAAACGTGCGCGACTGGCTCTATGTCACTGACCACTGTAACGCCATTCTGAGCGTATTTGAAAAAGGACGCAGCGGCGAAACGTATATCGTTGGCGGACATAACGAATGGCGGAACATCGACCTGGTGCGTCAGATGTGCGACATACTGAACGATCTGGCGGGCAAGGGTCCGGAGGGCGACTACAAAAACCTGATCTCCTTCGTAACCGACCGGGCGGGACACGATCTCCGTTATGCCATTGATCCGGCCAAGATCCAGACCGAAATCGGATGGGTGCCCGAAATGAAATTCGAGCAGCAGCTTCGTGAGACCATTGCGTGGTATATCCAACGCTATGGTGCATGACCTGCAGGCGACCAATCGGAGAGCCCGCCTATGACGAATCAAGAACCCGCAGGCTGAACCAGTTGGCATCCAAAAAGCACTCCGGCACCAACATCAGATAATCACATAAACCGACAACCTTCAGAGAAACCAAACAGCGGCATGGCAAGAAAATACTGGCTCATGAAATCAGAGCCCGACGCATTCAGCATTGACGACCTCATCGGCTCCGAGAACAAAACCGCCGGATGGGACGGCGTACGCAACTATCAGGCGCGCAATTTCATGCGTGACGAGATGCAGGTCGGTGACGGGGTCCTCTTCTACCATTCGAACGCCAATCCGCTGGCCATAGTCGGTACCATGAACGTTGCCAGTGAGCCATATCCGGATCCCACCCAATTCGATCCGGATTCGAAATACTTCGATCCTAAAAGCACAAAAGAAAATCCGCGCTGGATGCAGGTGGATGTGCAGTTCACGGAAAAATTTGATCCGCCCGTTCTCCGGGACACGCTGCGCGAAACCCCCGGCCTTGAGGATTTGCTGCTTCTCAAAAAAGGCAGCCGCTTGTCTATCCAGCCGGTCACCGAACAGGAGTGGAAGATCATCCATGAAATGGCGGGGGTGGATCCGAAATGAATAAAAATGCGAAAGAAAACAACCAAGGCGGGAAACTGCTGATACGCACGCGCGGCATCCTGCCCATCCAGCATCTGAAAATGTTGCGTGACGGTGGCATTCTTCGCGCGTCGCAGGAGTACCCGGTGCGGGACGACCAGTTCCAGCCGAACTCTGTGGACCTGCGCCTGGGCACCACGGCCTACCGTGTGCGCTGCAGTTTCCTTCCGGAGAACGAGACGGTCGAAAGCAAGCTCGAGCGGTTGTGCCAGCATACCATCGACATCCGCGAAGGAGCCGTACTGGAGCAGAACTGCACCTATCTGATCCCGCTGCTTGAGGAGCTTAACCTGCCAATGACCGGGCGCATGATCCCTGCCCAGGCCGCCGAGCTAACCCTGCAGACCGAAGAGCCGCTTTCGGCCAAGGCCAACCCCAAGAGCAGCACCGGCCGGCTGGATATTTTCACACGGCTGATCACGGATTATTCGCACCGGTTCGAGGAGATTGCCCCGGGCTACCAGGGCCGTCTTTACCTGGAGGTAGTCCCCAAGTCGTTCCCGGTACGCGTGCGCACAGGCCAGCGGCTCAACCAGCTTCGCATCCGGCACGGAAACGCGCAGCTCTCCGACCAGGACATCCTCCATACCCACCTTCAGGATCCCATTCTGTTCGATGAAAGTGGAAAGCCCCTGCCGCTTGATGAGCTCAACGTCAATGACGGACTGTTCATGCGGGTGGGACTCCATGGCGAGGAGGGGGAGATCGTTGGTTACAAGGCCAAGAAGCACCGCGACCTTATCGATCTGGATAAGATCGGCCACTACCGCGTCCAGGCCTTCTGGGACCCTATTTACGCCCAGAAAGACGACTACATGATCCTGGAGCCCGAGGCGTTCTACATTTTTGCATCCCGGGAGCGGTGCCGCATCCCGAAACATCTTGCAGCGGAGATGGTGCCATACGATACCGGATCGGGCGAGCTGCGCACCCATTACGCCGGTTTTTTTGACAGCGGTTTCGGGGGGGATGTGGCCGACGCCGGGGCGCAGGCGGTGCTGGAAGTGCGTTCGCATGATGTGCCATTCCTGGTGGAGGACGGGCAGACCTTCTTCCGGATGGTTTTTGAGCCGAACACGGCCGCACCCGATTTTGTGTACGGCGAAGACCTGAAAAGCAACTATCAGGGACAGTCTCTTAAACTTGGAAAGCATTTCCAGGATCCCTGAATGCCGGGGCAAACCGCCGGGATCGGCAAAGTCCCCATCCACCCATACCTGCCCGACCAGGTTACATTACAACTGAAAATCCAACCCGATCCGCCACACCAATCCCAATCAAAACCAAACCAACCAAACCCGACTCAACCAAATCCAACTCAACCAAATCCAACTCAATCAAACCCAACCAGATCATGGATGAACATTTCCTATTCTATGTCCCGCCGGAACTGATCAAACACGACCGGCTCCAGTTTTCCGAAGACGAGGCGCATCACATTGCCAAGGTGCTTCGCAAGCAGCCGGGCGATATTGTCCAGGTCACTGACGGCGTCGGCAATACGATGGATGTGCGCCTGATCGTGGTG
This sequence comes from Balneolales bacterium, assembly GCA_007132975.1. Classification (GTDB taxonomy): domain Bacteria; phylum Bacteroidota; class Rhodothermia; order Balneolales; family Natronogracilivirgulaceae; genus SKNL01. The sequence goes on along the minus strand of SLNO01000095.1, from coordinate 18,709 downwards.
GACAAGAAGAAGGTGGCGGGGGAGGTGACGGCCACGTACAATACCCCGGCCGAGCCGGACCGCATACTGGCCATGGGTGTGATCCGTCAGCGCGAGCGCCTTGAGTTTGCCATCGAGAAGGCCGTTGAGCTGGGGGTGACGAAGATCGTGCTGGTGCACTCTGAACATGCCGGAAGGATGGAGGTCAAGCCCAAACGCGTGGAGAAAACCATCATTTCCGCCATGAAGCAGAGCCGACGGCCTTGGCTGCCGGCCTGGGAGGAGCGCGACAGCTTCTATGATGTGCTGGCAGAATACCGTGAAAGCCGGGAGGTGGTCATGGCGCACCCGGATGTGGAGGGGACGTACGAATGGAAGGGAGACGATTCCCCCATGCTGCTTCTGGTTGGGCCGGAAGGCGGCTTTTCACCGAAGGAGGTGGAGCAAGCTGTGGCTTCAGGGGTTAAGATGATCAGTCTTGGACAGAAGCGGCTGCGAACGGAGACGGCCGTATGCGCTATACTTTCGCTAGCCAATCTGAGCCGGTAATTAACGGCAGATCTGGCCGGGCTTGCACGGTTGGGTTGGCAGCAACGTAATCCCTGACTGTCTCGAAAGGGTGTTGCTTACAAGAAAAGGCAGCTGCGCCGCAGAAAAGTCAGCTGCGCCGCAGGAGAGGGGGCTGCCAAGCAGTAAAATCAGCAGAAGGTCAGTAGTTGCGCATGATATCCTCGACCATTCCGTCACGCGATAACGCCTCTTCACGCATGGCCTTGAGATTTCTTACCTCGTCCCAGAGTGTCAGAGCGATGTTTACCATCGGGTCCACTTCGTCGTTGATCACAGGATAGTAATATTCGCTGCCCCAGATCTGGCGTGCCAGGTCGGCTTTCATGAATCCCAGCGGGCTGCCAAGCTGTTCTTCCAAATCTACCGGATTGACAAAGAGGTTGTTATCGTCGTCAAAGTGCACTGCAGAGACGGTGTCGGAAACGACCAGGCCGTTTTCGAACATCCTTTCGAGGAAGGCATCCCTTTCGCTATCCGACCAGTAAAAATCGGTGCGGAAGTCCTGGAAACGGTCCTCCCACTGCTCACGGAATTCCGTTCCCCTGCGGTCAATGAAATCGCGCACGAAGGAGGTACCGATGTTGTTGCGGCGCATAAGCACGAATGCTTCACTGGCGATGTCCATATCAACAATATGGTCTGGGACAACCCCTCCGCCGCCAAAGACTTCCCTCCCGGCCGTTGTGCGGAAGCGAAGGGAATCGGGAACATTGCTGATGAACTCACTGATATCGCCGCTTGCGCTTTCATCGCGTGTGTAGATCTCGTAGGCGTATTTCTCGCGTCCGTCCTTGTAAGGTTTCTGGATTTCGCGTCCGCTCGGGGTCAGATAGCGCGAAATGGTGATACGGATGTTGCTTTTGTCGGGCAGCTCGTACTGCTGCTGGACAAGCCCTTTGCCGAAGGTGCGGCGGCCGACCACCAGCCCTCGGTCGTGATCCTGAATGGCGCCGCTGACAATCTCGCTGCCTGATGCCGACCCCTCATCCACAAGAACAATCAGCGGGATGTCGCGATAGGGCCCGTTGTAGCGGGCACGATATTCGGAGGTGAAGCGCGCGTGGCGGCTTTCGGTGGCAACGAGCGTTGTACCGCGTGGGAAAAAGTCGTTGGCCATGCGTACGGCCTGCTCGAGGTATCCGCCGGGATTGCCGCGCAGGTCCAGAACCAATCGCTCCATGTTCTGGCGCCGCAGCTCCCTCATGGCGCGGGTGAACTCCTCATGCGTAGTGGCGGCAAATCGGTTCACGCGGATGTAGCCGGTCTTTTCGTCGAGCATATAAGAGCTGTCGACCGTGTAAATGGGAATTTCATCGCGGATGATCTCAAAATCTTGTTTCTGGCTGCTGCCAGGACGCAGGATGCCAACGGTCACTTTCGTGCCTTTGGGTCCGCGCAGACTGCGAACCACGTCCTGTTCGCTGAAGCCGACCGAGGTCTCCCCATCTATTTCAACGATGCGGTCGCCTGATCGGATCCCGAGCTGGTCGCTAGGACCGTTGGAGATGGCCGAAATGACGGTTATGGTGTCGTCGATAACCTGAAACTGGATGCCAATACCTTCAAATCTGCCGGTGAACTCATCCTGGATGCGCTCGCTGGTCTCCGGTTTGATGTAGACCGAGTGGGGATCGAGCGGACGGAACATGGCTGTGATCGCATCCTCCACGCGCTCGTCCATATTTTCTTCCACGGTGGTGTTGTTGGCAAGGAAGAGGTAGGCCCGCTCGAAATTGGTGAACGACTGGCGAAGTGACGTAACGTTCAGATCGGCAAAGGTGGTGTCGAGCGGGGTTCCTTCTATGGTGAGGGTGGTGTCGCTGAGCCTGCGGACAAAACCCCTGAGACTGTTTTTATACAGGTCGGCGATGCTGATCTCGTCGACATGATTCTCAATGATCTTCTGCTGGACTTCCGCAAACTTTTTGAGATTGGTCTCGTGTGTATTACTGCCGGCCAGAACGCGGTCAATGCCGGATACATACAGAAGAGTCAGCAGGATGACGGAGATCAGGGATGGGGTCAGATAGCGTTTCAGACTCATTATTCCGTTTGTTGATAGATAACGTGTTTGGGTATTTAGCTGTCGACGGATATAAGTTGCCGGTACAGGAACGCGGCAAAATACACAATCCTAACGCAAAGAGCGTCGGCATTCTTACTTTGTGTCGACGGAAAAGCTGTCACTTACTGATACGACCAAAATGATCAAAATGTTCAGGGATCAAGAAGACGTGCCGTTGGCACCAACCGTATAGATGATCAGGAATCAACCAAAACGGTAATAAAACAAGACCACCTACGGAAATCAAGCGGTTTTTTACTCAAATAATTCCCTTTTCAGTCAGAGCCGGGTAATCAAAGGTAGAATCGGCAGATTACAGGATGTACTGGCTCAGATCCTTGTTACGGATGAGTTGCTCGAGCATCCGGTCGACGTATGCCTTGTCGATGGTGACCTTGCCGCTGCTGATATCATCCGGAATGGCGAACTGAAGTTCCTCCAGAACGGTCGAAAGGATGGTCTGAAGCCGCCGGGCGCCGATATTCTCAATCGAGGAGTTGACTTCGGCGGCCACTTTGGCGATCTCGCGGATGGCATCGTCGGTGAACTCCAGATCCACACCCTCGCTTTTGAACATGGCCGTGTACTGCTTGGTGAGCGCGTTTTTTGGCCGAGTCAGGATGTTGTAGAAATCTTCTTCGGTCAGCGAGTCCATTTCCACCCGAATCGGGAATCGTCCCTGCAGCTCAGGAATCAGATCCGATGGCTTGGCCGTATGGAAGGCTCCCGAGGCAATGAAGAGTATATGGTCGGTTTTGACCATGCCGTATTTTGTGGATACGTTTGAGCCCTCGACAATGGGGAGCATATCTCGCTGCACGCCCTGGCGGCTCACGTCGGGTCCGCCCCGGCCATCACCAGACGTTCCGCCGGCAATTTTGTCGATTTCGTCGATGAAAACGATGCCCGAATTCTGCACCCGGTCGATGGCCTCCTGTGTTGCGGCGTCCTGGTCGATCAGTTTTTCGGTCTCTTCAGCCAGAAGGATGGGCCGTGCGTCGCGGATCTTCATCTGGCGTTTTTTCGTGCGGCCGCGGGTAAGGTTGCCCAGCATATCCTGCAGGTTCAGCCCCATCTCCTCCATTCCGCCGGGACCGAAGATCTGCATCATCGGGTTGCCGGTGTTTGGCTGTACGTTGATCTCCACATTACGCTCTTCAAGCTCGCCATTGCGAAGCTTTTCCCGGAATTTCTCGCGTGTACGGTGGTTGAGTTCCTGGTCGGATGCGGTTTCCGGATCGAAAGAGGTGTCCGTGGACTGAAAACCCGTAGTGCGACGGTCAGCCGGGGTTTTGCGCATGGGCGGAATGAGCAGATCAAGCAGGCGCTCTTCCACCTGTTCGGCGGCCTTCTGTGCCACCCGCTGCTGCATCTCGGACTTGACCATGGATACGGCGATATCCGTCAGGTCGCGGATCATCGATTCCACATCGCGCCCCACGTATCCCACCTCGGTGTATTTTGATGCTTCCACCTTCACAAAAGGCGCACGGGCGAGTTTGGCCAGCCGACGGGCGATTTCAGTCTTTCCAACACCGGTAGGACCGATGAGGATGATGTTATTAGGGACGATTTCGTCGCGGATGGACTCATCGGAGTTCAGCCGACGCCAGCGGTTGCGCAGTGCAATGGACACAGATTTCTTGGCCGCGCCCTGTCCGATAATGTAGGTGTCCAGTGCTTCAACGATCTGCCTCGGGGTGAGGTTAGTGTCTTTTAAAAGTTGGGGCTTATCACTCAATGTCAAGCAGGGTTAAATTGTGGTTGGTGTAGATGCAGATATCCGCAGCGATGTTCAGTGACTGCTCCACCATCTCGCGGGCTGAAAGGGTGGAGGCGTTCTGCTTCAGTGCGCGGGCCGCCGCCAGTGCAAACGAACCGCCGCTTCCGATCGCCAGGATGTGGTCGTCGGGTTCAATGACATCGCCCTGGCCGGAAATCAGCAAGCCCCGCTCGCGGTTCATCACAACGAGCAGCGCCTCAAGGCGGCGCAGATAGCGGTCGCTTCGCCAGTCCTTGGCCAGTTCCACCGCGGCACGTTCTATTGTGCCATTGTACTGGTTGAGCTTGTCCTCAAAGCGCTCAAACAAGGTGAAGGCATCGGCCGTGGAGCCGGCAAAACCGGCCAGAACCTGCCGGTTGTAGAGATGGCGCACTTTCTGGACGTTGGCCTTCATGACCACCTTGTCCAGGGTGGCCTGTCCGTCGCCGCCAATACAGGCTTTGCCCTCGTGGATGATCCCGAGTACCGTGGTTGCTTCAAGCTGGAATGTCATAAGCGTCTCAGTTCTCCTTTTTTTCTTTCTCTTCCTTTTCTATCCGGTGCTGCCGCGCCACCTCAATGGCCGAGGGGAGGTGGGCATTGTCCTCCTTGTCCCCATTCTTGCGCTCCGATTGCTCGCGATCCTCGTTGGATGATGACTGATCGTCGCTGGGTTGGCCCTGGTCTTTGGTGGGTTTATCCGCGGAGGCCTCTTTGCTCTTCCCGGTGCTTTTTTCGGCGCCGCTTTGGCCGCCCTGGTCGTCATCTTTATCCCTTGAGGACTTGTAGTACTTGGCCTTGGGGTTGGGTTTGGCTGCGGCAGGTTTTTTTGGAGTATCCTTTTTGGTTTCTTTGGGATCTGCTTTTGTATCCGTTTCAGCCGGAGCTTTTTGATCTGGCTGCTGCTGTTTTGCTGCCGCTTTATCCTTGCGGGTATCAGCGGCGGCCGTCTTGTCATCATCGCGGCCTGTTTTCTGCGCCTTCTGCGCGCCGCTCTGCTTTTTTTCCGGCTGTGCATCCTGTCCTTTTCTGGACTGTGGTTTGCCGCGCTGCTGCGATCCGCGGGATCCTCCGCGGCCGCCGCCACCGCCACTTCTGCCGTCACTGTGTCCATCCCCGAGTGCCTGTCCACGTCCGTCCCCGTCCTGCTCCTTGCCACTTCCCCGGCGGGAGTCCTTCTTGAAGTAGTCCAGGCCAGGATCGTCGGCTTTTTTCCTGGATTCACCTGGACCGCGCAGATCGGCCTCACTGATTGCCTTCTCAATGGGTTGGTCGTTCAGCACCACATCGGTAATATCGATCTCGGAGTTGGGCAGCATGAACTTGAAATCATTCATCGACAGCGTATCGTCCGCCATGATGTGTATGTTCAGACGGTATCTCAGCAGCCACTTGAGACGCTGGCTGATCCATCCGCGCTGGATCATGGATCGCAGATACGGGTTCAGGTGCAGGTCCAGGGTGAAATGGCTGTTATAGTTGTACTTGAATTTGGTCAGCCAGCTCTCGATATCGGCCACAACGGTGTCCTGTGAGACGATACTGCCGGATCCCCCGCACATGGGGCAAACTTTTGAGACGGATTTGACAACGCTCGGACGGATCCGCTGCCGGGTGATCTGAACCAGGCCAAAATCACTCATGGGCAGCAGATTGGTCTTGGCACGATCTTTCCGGAACTCCCTCTTCAGCTCGTCATAAACTTTCTTGCGGTTGGCATCGTCCCGCAGGTCGATGAAATCCACAACGATGATCCCGCCGATGTCACGCAGGCGAAGCTGCTTGGCGATTTCCCGGGCCGATTCCAGGTTCGTCCTGAGGGAATTATCTTCCTGGTCGCGCTTGGCGGCGTAGCGTCCGGAGTTCACATCCACCACGTACATGGCTTCGGTCTGCTCGAAGATGAGGTAACCGCCGCTTGGCATTTTAACGCGCGGACTGAACACCGAATCCACATCCCGCGATATTTTCATGTAGTCAAAAATGTGCTCCGAACCCTTGTAGAGCTCAATGTTGGGCACCATGTTGGGTGCCACGCGAGATACGTACGACTTGATGGACCGGTGTATCTTGGCATCATCGATAAGGATACGGCTGTAATCCTTGGCGAAAAGGTCGCGCACGAGGCTCTCGGTCATGTCCATGTCCTGATGCAGAAGGGCAGGAGGTTTGGCTTCCTTGAGCTTGTCAAGGATACCCTGCCATTTGTCGAGAACGTCCTTGAGGTCCTCATGCAGCGCTTCGTCGGACTGGCCCTCGGCCAGGGTGCGCACGATCACGCCGAAGCCGTCGGGCAACACCGAGGAGATGCACGAGCGCAGGCGCCGGCGCTCCTTGTGGCTGCGTATGCGTTTGGATACGGCCACGTACTCGCCCATGGGAATGAGTACGAGAAAACGCCCGGCTACCGTGATATTGGTGGATACGCGCGGACCCTTGGAGCCGATCGGCTCCTTGACGATCTGCACCAGCACCTTCTGTTTGGGGGCGAGAAGGGATCCTGTCCGGTTTTGCTCTTCGGTAACGGAACCGTTGCCATTTTCTTTTTGCTTACGGTTCTCATCGAGGGCCTTTTTTGGGATGGCGTCCTCGCCGTTAAGCATGATCAGGTAGTTCTCGAGGTGTTCGCCTGTGTCAGAGAAATGGAGGAAGGCATCTTTCTGGGTACCCATGTCAATGAACGCGGCTCGGATGCCCGCCATGACCTTGTGTACCTCAGCGAGGTAGATGTTGCCAACGGTGCGTTGGTTTTCCGGGGATTCTATAAATAACTGGGCTAATTCACCATTTTCAATCAGGGCTACGCGGGTCTGGTTGGCCGCCCCGTGGATTATGATTTGGTTTTTCATGTGGATTCCGGGTTGTGGCACAGGCGATGCAGGAATCAAAAACCAAATCTCTGATTGGGGAAACCGATGAATTTCTGATCATGGAAAATGTCGAAAATGTGTTGTTATTTGACTCGTACATCCTGTTCTGCCAAAAAAAAACTTTTTGTGAAAATCGATAACAGTACTGAATACACCTTCTCAAAAATTTGTGAGTGGCTGCGAATTGTAAACCCCGCCGGACCACCAAAGCAAATCGTTCGATCAGAGACAAACGAAGGTGCGACTGTCTGTATTAAGGGTGAAGCGCCTTATGTTTGACGCCAGGTATCGGAAGGGCATTGCGCCGGAGTTCTGTAACTGCCGTATCAAACGGGCAATCCGGCGGTGAGCACTGATTTGTTTCAGCCGATACTTCGGTATGCAATATAATGCAAAAAAGAGAATAATGACAGCCCAATTTGGCGGCATGCCACACCTGGAAGCAGACCTGATGCTTCCTTTGAACTGCCTGTAATAATCTGTTTTTACGATAAATGGGAATTGCGGCAAATTGAGCGCCAGGGGAGAGAGGCCGGCTACTCTGAAATGCGCCTGATCCGTGCGCCCACGGCGTTGAGTTTTTCTTCCAGCGTTTCGTAGCCGCGGTCCAGATGGTACACTCGGAGCACTTCGGTTTCACTCCGCGCGGCCAGGCCTGCCATGACAAGGCTGACGCTGGCGCGCAGATCGGTACTCATCACTGACGCTCCCGTAAGCACCGAACATCCGCGTATGAAAACGGTATTGTCCCGCCTTTCCATATTGGCTCCAAGCCGAACCAGTTCGGGGACGTAGCTGAAGCGGTCCGGATAGATGTGATCGGTTACCGAACTTTTACCGTCAGCCAGGGCCATCATGGTTGCCCATTGCGCCTGCAGGTCCGTGGGAAAGCCTGGATAGATGGCTGTCTCGATGGAAACCGGTGGGATCCTGTCCGTCGATCGAACACGGATAGTGGAATCGGTGAATTCCAACCCGGTGCGCAGTTTCCGGAAGGTATCTGCAAATGAACCGAGATCGCTTTCCAGGGTATTGGTCAGTGTGACGTCAGAACCCGGCAGCATGGCTGCTGCAATCATGAACGTCCCGGTTTCGATTCGGTCCGGCGTGTTGTTCATGGTGCCCGCGCTGATGTGGTCTGTCCCGTCGATGGTGAGCACCGGGGTCCCCGAACCGGATATACGCGCTCCTAGTGCGGCCAGGTTATCACACAAATTGACCACATCGGGCTCCATGGCGGCGTTTCGGATGACGGTGCGGCCTTTGGCCTTTACGGCTGCCAGCACCAGGTTCACGGTTGCCCCGACACTGCTGGGCGACATGGTGAAGGCGCCGCCAGGCAAACGTCCATTCGGGGCCCGGGCAACCACATATCCACCATCCATCTCAATCTCCGCGCCCATGGCACGGAAGCCTTCGAGGTGCAGATTTACGGGTCTGGGTCCCCACGCGCATCCACCCGGCAGGGAAACCCGCGCCTGGCCTGCCGCACCGAGCAATGCTCCGGTCATGTAAAATGAGGCGCGCATCTTTCGTACCAGATCATAGGGCGCCACAAAGTTGTCCATGGAGACGGGGTCGATGGTCAGCTCTTTGGCGTCCTTGTTGTAGGCGACCTTAGCCCCTGTTTCCGCAATGACCTTGTTGAAAGTGAAGATGTCATTGAGGACGGGTACGTTGGTGATGGTTACGGGGCCGTCGGCCAGAAGTGCTGCGGCCATCAGGGGCAGCGCGGCGTTTTTGGATCCACTTATGGGAATGGTGCCGTTGAGGGAGGTTCCGCCCTCGATCAGAAATTTGTCCAATGGTTGCTTGGGTTTTTGATATGGAATGTTGTGTTAACAGGTGGTGCCGGAACGCTGATCCGCCAGCAGATCAGCTTCTCATGGCGCCCAGGCCAGATTTTGTGGCCCTGTAGAAGAAGTATTCGGGATGGTCGTTGTCGAAATGGCGTACTTTGGTGCCGACCGCACCGCCCTGGTTCTCAAACACTTCGATCATGTTCTTGTGCATGAGGGTGATCAGGTCATCACGGACCTCCCCGGGGGAGAGCCCGGTCTCACTACGGATATGGTCATATGATTCCGTGAAGATCAGCAGACGAAGGATCCGGAGCTGGCTTTCGGTAATTTTGGACATATCTCGGGAGTTTGTTATTTGAGTTTGATGTCGCCATAAGTGATCAGGTTCCAGCGGTTATCGTAGATAAACAGCCGGTGCAGGCCGTCATTCCTGCTGCGAGCGGCGCTGTAGTTGTTGCCGGGATCGAATTCCGCGGGGAAGATACTGAAGACAAGCAATCCGAATTCAAGCGGACTCCGGTTGTGCCGGTAGAGGATACGCATCGAACGCTCGTCGAAGATGTCGTAGTAAGCCACGGCCTGCAAACCGTTTACGGATCCCACACCGGTGACGAGGAGCTCTATCTGGACCGGCTCACCCCGGGTAGGGTTTGGAAAGGGCGGCACCTGGACCTCGACATAGCCCTGAAACATGGGCCCGATGCGCCAGTCGTCCTCGTCACGGCGGATCACCTCGCCGTTTGGAGTGGTCTCGGTGTAGTTCTCCGGCGTGCGGAAGGCCTGCTGCTCGAATTCAATCTGATCCTGGCTTCGGCCGCATGCGGCAACAATGACCAGCATAACGGCAACAGCTGCGAGCAGGATTCGGCCCGGCGACAGGCGTTTGCCGCCCCGTCCGGGACCGGCTGGTAGTATGGCCAGTCTGCTTTTGTCTCGATCGGACTCCATAATCACTTCCGGTTTGCCCTTTCGGGAACCTTTTCTTCTCCTTTTTCGTGAATTAATATGTAATTTCTACATTCCGGCCTAAATCCGGAATACTATCAAACGTTAAAATAACGAATTATGCTCGAAGTAATTGGCATTACTAACTGCAATACCATCAAAAAAACAAAAGATTGGCTGTCAGACCAGGGGATTGCCTACTCGTTCAGGGATGTGAAAAAGGATCCGCTCGGTCCCAATGAGCTCGCGGAACTGGTCATGCGGGCGGGACTCGATACCCTTGTCAACCGCAGGGGGCGAAAATGGAAGATGCTCGGACTGGCGGACAAGGAACTGACAGATAATGATCTGTTTGAGGTGCTCCTGGAGCATCAGACCATGATCAAGAGGCCCGTGTTGCGACGCGGTGAGGCCGTGATGGTCGGTTTTGATGAGGACGCACTGCAAGAGTTCGCGGAAGAGGAGGCCTGATGCGCAGCAATGTTCTGATCGGAATCCTGATTCCGGCAGCGCTGCTTGTACTGATTGCGGCCGCTGCGGAGATGGCGGCCACCCGCTCAGGGTCCACATCCAACCCGGACATCCGGCAACTCATCGATGCCAATGAACGCTTGACCTACGAGGTGCGCTACGGGTTCCTGCGTCTGGGGGATGTGCATGTCTACCTGAAACGCGACACGGTTCACCGCGACACGCCAGCCGTCCACATGGTCACCGAAATGGTTTCCAACAGGAGGATACCACTGGTCGGCCACCGGGAGGTCCATTACCACAATTTCATGGCGATCAACGACTCCATTCCCTTCGGTCTTCGGTTCTGGCAGAACTCCATCCACAACAACCAGATGGAACGCTATCTTTTTGACTTCGATTATGAGGCGGGTGTTGTGTACAGTTTTGAAGACGGTGAACCGCTGGATACGCTCGACCTGGATCAGCCATCGGATGGCGGTCCGGCGGTGATGTATTATTCAAGGCTTTTTGCCGGAACGGACCAGACGCGGCACTACCCGATCTTTATAGACAACGAACAGTCGGAAATCCAGATGAATTTTTCCTCGGAAACGGTGTCATACAGTTCTCCTGCGTTTCCGGATGAGCGGATCAGGGCTTACATCATGGATGGCTATGCCGGTTTTGATGGTCCATTCGGATTCTCCGGAAACTTTGCAGGTTTTTTCAAGGATGATGAGATGCGGATCCCACTGGAGGCGCGGGTCTCTATCTGGGTGGGCAGCGTGCGTGTCCGGCTAACAGAATATGAACGTCTGAATTGAATGAATTCCCTTAAGATCTATTTCAAAAAACTCCCTCATGCCGGTGATCTTGAACTGCCGGCTTATGCCACGCCTGACTCGGCGGGCCTTGATTTGAGGGCCGCCCTTGGTGAGCCGATGGTCCTGGAACCGGGACGGCGCACCCTGGTGCCCACCGGGCTGCAAATGGCTTTGCCTCCGGGTTATGAAGCCCAGATACGTCCGAGGAGCGGACTGGCATACAAGCACGGCATAACCATGCTCAACACGCCGGGAACTATTGACGCCGACTACCGGGGAGAGGTCAAGGTGCTGGCCGTGAACCTGGGTGAGGAGCCTTTTGAGATCAGGCACGGCGACCGTATTGCCCAGATGGTGATCGCTCCCGTGACGCGGGCCGTTGTCCATGGCGTGGCAGAGCTCCCCGGTTCAGATCGTGGCGAAGGTGGATTCGGCAGTACAGGTACGCATTGAACAGACTGGCACCATATCTGACCCTGCTTAAAGAGAACCATCAGTTCCGCAGGGTCTGGCTGAGCCAGATCATCTCCAACTTCGGTGACTGGTTTGGGGTCATCGCTGTATTCACAATCATCCTGAATTACTCCGATTCGGAATTCCTTCTTGGACTTGTGATCGTCATCAAATTTGTGGCCTTTGCGGCGGTATCGCCGTTTGCGGGCTATGTGGCCGACCGCTTTGACCGCCGGGTGCTGATGCTGCTGTGTGATTTCGGCCGGGGTGCCGTGGTGCTCAGTTTCCTTTTTGTGCGGGATCCCTCCTTGTTGTGGCTGGTCTACCTTCTGACGGCCATGCAGATGGGTTTTGCCGCTGTTTTTGAGCCGGCCAAGCAGGCATCCATTCCCAACATCACGACCGGCGACGATCTGGTGAAGGCCAACATCATATCCAACCTGTCGTGGAGCGTCATTTTCACAACGGGCATGGGTATAGGCGGGCTCGCAACGGCCTGGCTGGGGACTGATGCCGTGTTTGTGATCAATGGCACGGGCTACATTCTCTCCACATGGTTCATTTTCCGCGCTACCATACCGCACGCCCGCGATGAGGAGACGATGCAGTCACTGCGCAACCCTGTGCGCGGCATCATCGACGGATACCGCTATCTCTTCTCCAACACGCACATCCTGCGTCCGGCCCTGGCAAAGGGGACCATCACCTTTTTCCTGGGTGGGTTGGTCTACATGCTCATCCTTGTGTCCGAAGAGATCCTGATGATGGGCAGCATAGGCCTGGGACTGCTCTACGCCGCAAGGGGATTCGGCACGGCCGTGGGACCTGTCCTCATCCGGCGGTATTTCAGCGACGAGCGCCGCTGGGTCATGATGATGGGCCTGGCCATGATAACGGCAGGTTCCCTGTATCTGGTGATCGGTGCGCTGGAGGTGATCTGGCTGATGCTGATCCTGGTTTTTGTCGCACACACGGCAACCGGCGCCAACTGGGTGATGAGCACCGTATTGCTGCAGAAGCGTTCACCGGATGCCTTTCGCGGGCGCATCTTCAGCTCGGAGTGGCTGCTGTTCACCATGTCCCATGCCACATCGGTCACCATTGCATCGCTTCTCATGGAATACAACCTGCTGACCTTGCAGCAGGCTATCTGGATCTATGCGGCCGGTCTGGTCGGGGCCGGATCCACATGGGTATTCGTGGTTGGTAGGAGGGAGTCGCGGTGGAACCGGCTTCGCAATATGCAGGCACTGCGCCGTGAGTGGGGGCGTGAGCATGCCGTTGGGCCCGGGACCTGAGGATGGGAAAAAAAAAAAGCAACCAGGAAAGGTGACCGGCCAAACCTGGTTGCTTTAGTTCATGAGCAGTAGAAGCTTTGGTGAAGTATACTATTGCTCTTACGTGAGGTACTACTATTAACAGGAGCAGGTAAACGGCTAATTGTTACAAAAAAATACCGTTTTGTATACATTCATTCGGATCAGGGTGTACGGCGGCAGTCCGGCGGCTGTAAAATGTTTCCGGGATATGCGATTTTTTTTGCCTGGACTGACCTGTTAATCGGCGCCAAGCACCTTGGCCTTGCGCGCGGCCTCATCCACTGCTTTGATCATGGTCACACGGATGCCGCCTTCCTCAAGCTTGAGCAGGCCGTCGATGGTACATCCGGCCGGCGTGGTCACATGGTCCTTGAGAATGGCTGGATGCTGGTTGGTCTCTGCGACCATGCGTGCCGCCCCGAGGCAGGCATGAGCCACAAGGGCAGTGGAAACATCGCGCGGAAGACCACACTTTACACCGCCTTCGGCGAGTGCTTCGATTACGACATAGATGAACGCCGGACCGCTGGCGCTCAGTCCGGTCACCGCGTCGAAGTATTTTTCGTCGAGGACCATGGTTTTGCCGACCGCGCCGAACAGGGCCTCGGCAAAGCGGATCTGATCGCCGTTGGTCTTGTTTCCGGATGCCAGCACCGTCATGCCGGCCCCGATCTCGCAGGGCGTATTGGGCATGGCGCGGATCACCGGCACCGGAAGCACCAGCGCTTTCTGAAGCTGCGCAATCGTGAAACCGGCCATGATGGAGATCACAAGCTGATCGGCATGAATGGCCTCGCGTATGGATCCGATTACTTTCGGGGCGATCTGGGGTTTCACGCAGAGCAGGATGATATCGGCGTCACGGGCCGCATCAGCATTGTCTGTTGAGCCTTGCACCCCGAATTTTTCGTTAAAATAGGCGACACGGGAATCGTGTTTGGCTGTGACGAAGAGCTGTTCCTTTTTGAGTGTACCGGTCGATAGAAAACGGGTGACCAGCGTTTCGCCCATTTTACCGGCGCCGATGATGGCGATTTTCTTTCCTTTGAGCATGGCGGTGTGTCAGGCAGAGGTGTGGAGTTTTTTTATGGTCTTGAGGACCTGGTCGCCCATTTCAGTGGTCGAAAGCACCTTGCGGGCATGGCGGCTCATGTCCTTGCAGTTGTAGCCATCGTCAAGGACCTGGCTGATGGCCGTCTCAATGTCCCGGGCCGCCTCTTCGTGGCCGAGCGAGTAGCGGAACATGAGGGCTACGGAAGCAAGTGTTGCCAGAGGGTTGGCAATGTCCTGACCGGCGATGTCGGGCGCCGAGCCGTGCACGGGTTCGTACATGCCGGGACCGTCACCCAGACTTGCTGATGGCAGCATGCCGATGGAGCCGGTAAGCATGGCGGCCTCGTCGCTGAGGATGTCCCCGAACATGTTCTCGGTGAGGATCACATCGAATTGGGAAGGATTGCGGATCAGCTGCATGGCGCAGTTGTCTACCAGCATGTGCTCCAGGGTCACATCAGGGTACCCGGCGGCGATGCGCTCCACGGTTTTACGCCACAGCTGGGAGCTGGCCAGGATATTGGCCTTGTCCACCGAGGTCACTTTCCGGCGGCGTCCCATGGCGGCTTCAAACGCTGCCCTTGCAATACGCTCAATCTCGGGGACCGAGTAGCGCATGGTGTCGACGCCCACTTCCACGCCGTCTTCCTCATAGATTTCCTTCGGCTGGCCGAAATAAAGGCCGCCGGTGAGCTCGCGCACCACCAGCAGGTCCACGCCATCTACCACCTCGGGACGCAGGGGGGAAGCGTCTTTGAGCGAATCGAAAACCGTGACCGGACGCAGGTTGTTGTACAGTCCGAGTTCCTTGCGCAAGCGCAGCAGGGCTTTTTCCGGGCGCTTGTCGGCGGGATTGTTGTCCCATTTGGGTCCGCCCACTGCCCCCAGCAGCACGGCGTCGGCCTTGAGACAAGCCTCGACCACTTCGTCTTTCACCGGTTCGTTGCAGCTGTCCAGGCTGGCGCCTCCGACCAGGTACGTGCCGGTACGGATGCCCATGCCATATCGCTCCGAAAGATAATCAATGATTTTTTTCGCTTCTCCGACCACTTCCACGCCGATGCCATCGCCGGGAAGCAGCACAATGTATTTGCTCATGTAAGGTTCTTAAACAGGTTTTTCTGATGACGGGACGGTCATTCCGGCGCAGCGGTTGTTCGTAAAGTTCAAAATCCGGGTGGATGCGGGTCCGGGCCCATTACTGAGGGTCCGGACTCACGACCCATCTGGTATCTGCATTCTGCTCAGATCATCCCGTGTTTTGCTGCATATTTGAAAATACCACCGGCTTCCACAATGTCAATAACATCCCCGAGCTTTTTAAGCGGGAAGCTTTTGCCGGTAGTATGGTTTTTAATGATGTTGAGTTCCCCGTCGATTTCCACCTCATCGCCGGTGGAGATGCTGCCGACCAGGTCGTCGTGGCTTTCGTAGGGGATTATGAACCCGCCGTCGACGGCATTGCGGTAGAAGATGCGGGCGTAGCCGGTGGCCACCACCGCTTCGGCGCCCGCTTCCTGGAGGGAAAACGGTGCATGTTCACGGGAGGAGCCGCAGCCGAAATTCTTGCCGCCAATGATCACCTTGTACTCCGAGCGGAATTTGTCCTGTGGCGTGAAGGGAATGCCTCCCTGAGGCAGCCCGGACTCTTTCTCCGGCACTCCGGAAAGTGCATAACGGCCATAAAACTGGCGTTCTTCGGGATCGTCGAGGCTGTAGACAAGGTGTTCTGCGGGGATGATCTGGTCTGTATCGATGTCGTTGCCGACAACAAATGCTTTTCCTTTGATGGTCTTGTTCATTGCTTGGATATCAAATTGATTCGGTGTTACGGCGCTCCTCAGGCAGAGACATTTTCTTCGACGGGCAGGTATTCACGCGGATCGGTGATTTTACCGGTAATGGCCGATGCTGCCACGGTGTAGGGGGAAGCCAGATAGACTTGCGCCTTCTTGGAGCCCATACGTCCGGGGAAATTCCGGTTGGTGGTCGAGATGCAGATTTCCTCATGCTGCAGGCGTCCGAAAGTGTCAGACGGTCCGCCAAGGCATGCCGCGCACGATGCTTCGCCCATGTGCGCGCCGGCCTGTACGAAGATGTTCCAGAGCGTCTCGCCATCGTAATAGGTGGTCTTGAGCTGCTCGCGGACCAGCGTAGTGGCGGGTACAACGTATGTCTCGACGCCCACCTGGTGTCCTTTGATGATCTTTGCCGCGGCTTCGAAATCGGAGATCTTGCCGCCTGTGCAGGAACCGATGTAGGCGCGCGTGAGGCGCGTGCCGCGCACTTCCGTGACGGTCGCCTTGTTGTCGGGCGAGTGCGGCTTGGCCACCATCGGCTGCAGATCGGCGCTTTTGTAGCGGCGGACACTGTGGTATTTGGGATTCGGGTCGTTGTAGAGCGGTGTGAAATCGTAATCGGTGCGCTTGCGCACGTAATCGAAGGTGACTTCATCCGGTTCGATCACGCCGTTCTTGCCGCCGCCCTCGATCACCATGTTGGTCAGGGTCATGCGGCCCTCCATGTCCATGTTCATGACGCCATCCCCGGCGAATTCCATGGCACGGTACGTAGCCCCATCCACCCCGATATCTCCGATGATCTGGAGGATGAGGTCCTTGGCCATGATGTACGGCGGGATCTCGCCCTCGAAGATGAACTTCATGGTTTCGGGGACCTTGACCCAGAGTTTGCCGGTGCCCAGGATGAACCCGGCGTCGGTGTTGCCGATACCGGTGGCGAACTGGCCGAAAGCGCCGGCGGTGCAGGTGTGCGAGTCGGTGCCGAATAGCACGTCGCCCGGACGCGTGAAGCCTTCCTCGGGCATGGCCACGTGGCAGACGCCTTTGTATCGTTCGGTGCCCACGTCATAGTAGTGGGGGAGGTCCTGATCGGCTGCAAATGCGCGCAGGATGTCGATGTTGCGATTGGCGTACTTGTCGTTGGTGAAGATGTAGTGATCGGGGATGATGACTACCTTGTTTTTGTCCCATACGCGGGCGTTTTCACCGAATTCACGTTTGAAGATGCCTATGGTGGGCGGACCGCAGACGTCGTGTGTCATCAGGATATCAACGTTTACCCACACTGTTTCTCCAGCGTCGACGTGGGTGCGACCGGCTGCTTTGGCCAGGATCTTCTCGGTTAAGGTCATTGACATAACTGCTTGCTATTGTTGCTTTTTGGATTTCGGATTTTCAGGGTCTGTTGAAATACTCGTAGAGTGAGTCCTGGGTGAACGAGGTGTTCATTTGGGATACTCCGTTGGAAGGGGTAGAAGTGGAAGGGGCGGAAGCCCGTCTGGTGTTGTGCTTCCCGTTTTTACGGAAACCGTTGGCGGCCATTCCGAGGAGATCTTCATCCACCACCTCTTTCTTCCGGTCGGCGATCACGATGAACGCCTCGTAGGCATCGTCCATTTCTTCGCGGCTGAGTTCAAAACCGAGTCTCTGAAGGCGAGCTCCAAGTGCGCGGCGTCCGGAGTGCTTGCCCAGGACAATGCTGCTGGATGCGACTCCGACAGAAGCCGGGGTCATGATCTCGTAGGTCTGTGGATTTTTGAGCATGCCGTCCTGATGGATACCCGCTTCGTGTGAGAAAGCGTTGCGTCCGACGATGGACTTGTTGACCTGCACATCCATGCCGGTGATCTCGGTGAGCATACGGCTGGTGGGATAGATCTGTGTGGTATCGATGGACGTTTCCACCTCAAATTCCGCGTTGCGTGTATGCAGGGCCATGATGACCTCTTCGAGGGCGGCGTTGCCGGCGCGCTCACCGATGCCGTTCATGGTGCATTCGATCTGCTGGGCACCGTTGCGCACAGCCATCAGCGAGTTGGCCGTTCCCACGCCGAGGTCGTTGTGGCAGTGGACGCTCAGAATGGCCTTGTGCATGTTGGGGACGCGCTCGCGGAGCGTGCGGATCAGCTCACCGAACTCCCATGGCATGCTGTATCCAACCGTATCGGGAATGTTGATGACGGCGGCGCCGGCGTCGATGGCCGTTTCGACCACCTGGCAGAGGAAGTCCACGTCGCTGCGTGTGGCGTCTTCGGCGGAAAACTCCACCTCCGGACAGAGGCTGCGGGCATATTCCACGGCCATCCGGGTGTCGGCCAGCACTTCGGCTCGTGTCTTCTTGAGCTTGTGCTCCATATGGATGTCGGACGTGGCGATGAATGTGTGGATGCGCGGATGGCGGGCATGCTGCAGCGCTTCCCACGCACGGTCGATATCGCCTTTCTTGGCACGGGAGAGCCCCGCCACAGTGGCCTTCCTGGTCTGCTTGGCTATGGCGCGCACGGCCTGGAAGTCACCCTCGGAAGAAATCGGAAAACCGGCCTCTATGACATCGGCCCCCAGTAGCTCCAGCTGGCGCGCCAATCGGACTTTTTCCTGCAGATTCATGCTGAATCCTGGTGCCTGTTCGCCATCGCGGAGGGTCGTATCGAAGATTTGGATTCGTTTCTTCATAACTATGAGTGGTTTTCCGTTGTGATTTTTTGCTGCTGGAGATAGTAGGCCATGCTTTCCATAAGTGCCTGCCAGCTGGCCTCGATGATGTTTTCCGACACGCCAACGGTCCCCCAGCTTGAACCGTTGTTGACGGAGT
>SLNO01000049.1 GCA_007132975.1 Balneolales bacterium | reverse complement strand
GCCGTGCCGTTGAAGATGACGTTGGTCATGGCGGCGGAACGCAGCAGGGAAGGGCGCTGCTCGCCGAGCACCCACCTCAGGGCGTCCACGATATTGGATTTGCCGCACCCGTTGGGACCGACAATTGCCGTGATGCCGCTGTCGAACTTGACCTTCGTTTTATTGGCAAAGCTTTTGAAGCCTTGCAGTTCGAGTTGGGCAAGATACATGTGAAAGGAACTCCGCTGGGACGGTTAAACGGTCATGATCTCTTCTTCCTTCTCCTTGAGCATCTGTTCAACAGCGGAGATATGGGAATCGGTGAGTTTTTGCAGCTCGTCCTCGGCCTCGAAACGGGAATCTTCGGGAAGCGACTCTTCCTTGACGATCTTCTTGATCTCGTCCTTGATCTCCCGGCGGGTATTGCGGATGCTCACGCGCGCCTCCTCGGTCTTGTCGCGCGAGACCTTGACCAGATCCTTCCTCCGCTCTTCCGAAAGCACGGGAAGGGGGATGCGGATCAGGGTGCCGTCGTTGTTGGGGTTCAGGCCAAGTCCGGATGTCATGATCGCTTTTTCGATTTCGCGGATGGACGATTTGTCGAACGGTTCGACCGTCAGCAGGCGCGGATCGGGGGCTGAAATATTGGCAAGCTGGTTCAGGGGAGTCTGCGTGCCGTAGTACTCCACCTTGATCCCGTCCAGCAGCACGGGAGAGGCCTTGCCGGCACGGATGTGTGCCAGTTCCCTCTTCAGGAAGGATTTCGCATCCTCCATTTTGCTTTTTGCCTCGTCGAGATAGGGCTGTAGTTCCGCAATCATAATGTGAGCTAAATAATGGTGGGAAAATCAGTTCTGATGCGAAATATATAACAAATTGGCGAAAAAAAAAGCAGGGTCAGTCCCAGTAGACGCGCGTTCCCACCGGCTCTCCGCTGACCACCTTCACCAGGTTGTTTCGCTGGTCCATGTTGAACACGATGAATGGCGTCTTGTTGTCGCGGCAGAGGGTGAACGCAGTCAGGTCCATCACCGAGAGACGCAGTTTGAGCACTTCATCACCGCTGATGGATTCGAACTTGACCGCATCGGGGTTTTTTTCCGGATCGGAATCATAGATGCCGTTGACCCGGGTCCCCTTGAGGATAGCGTCCGCTTCGATTTCAATGGCCCGCAGTGATGCGGCCGTGTCGGTCGTGAAATAGGGGTTGCCGGTGCCGGCGCCAAAGATGACCACGCGCCCTTTCTCAAGGTGGCGGACCGCACGGCGGCGTATGAAGGGCTCGGCGATCTGCTCCATCCGGATGGCCGACATCAAGCGGGTGTGCACACCCTTGCGTTCCAGCGCATCCTGAAGCGCCATGCTGTTGATCATGGTGGCCATCATGCCCATGTAGTCTCCCTGTACACGGTCCATGCCCTGGGTGGCTCCCCTGACCCCGCGGAAGATGTTGCCTCCGCCTATGACAATGGCAATTTCGGCGCCCGTTTCCTTTGCGTCCCGTATTTCGTCGGCATACTGGGAAAGCACGTTGCCGTCAATACCATGGCCCTGTTTGCCGAGAAGGGATTCGCCACTGAGTTTCAAAAGGATTCTTTTGTACGGTTTCACAACATTGCTCCGATTAGCTTTTGGGGTGTGGATGTTTCCGGTGTCTCGTTCCTGCTTCCGGCGCGCTCAGGTGCCGCACTGTTCGTCATCAGTATCTGCAAGGTACGCAGAAAGAGATAACGGATAAAAAAAAGGCCGCCAAAGAGGCAGCCTTAAATCAAACGGGATTGCTTATTGTCCGCCGAGCTGGATGCGGACGAAGGAGGTCACGGTCGGTGCCTCGGCCTGCTTCAGGTAATCCTGGACCGACAAGGTCCCGTCCTTGACGAATTTCTGCTCAAGGAGTACACGCTCTTCAAAGAAACGGCGCATCTTGCCCATGGCGGCTTTTTCCGCGATCTCGACAGGCTTGCCTTCGTTGATGAGCTGTTCACGCGCGATCTCTTTTTCCTTCTCAAGGACCGTGGTGTCCACTCCGTCGCGGTTGACAGCCAGCGGATTCATGGCCGCAATCTGCATGGCCACATCTTTGGCGATATCAGGGTAGGGCACCTCACCATCAAACTCCACGAGAACGCAAAGTTTGTTGCCGGGGTGGATGTAGTCGTGGATTTGGCCTTCGGATTTCATGACCTCAAACCTGCCAATATCGATTTTCTCGCCGATTTTTCCGACCAGGTCCTTAAGCTTGTCGGAGACGGTGAGGCTGCCCGATTTGGCCTGGAGAAGGGCATCACGGTCGGCCGGCTCGATTTCGAATGCCACTTTTGCGAAATCGGTGGCGAACTGGACAAACTCCTCGTTCTTGGCGACAAAGTCGGTTTCGCAGTTCAGTTCGAGGGCGACGGCTTTCTTGTGGTCGTCGGAGATCAGGGAAACGATAACGCCCTGGTTGGCTTCACGATCGGCACGTTTTTCGGAGACCTTCTGGCCTTTTTTCCGCAGGATTTCGATGGCTTTTTCCATATCGCCGTTGGATTCGGCGAGGGCTTTCTTGCAGTCCATCATCCCGGCACCGGTCTGGTCCCGTAATTTTTTTACATCTGCAGCAGAAATACTCATGGTATCAATGATCGGTTATGGTAGTTGAAAAAGTGTTTTGGGAAATTATTTTTCCTCTTTGGGCTCGCCGGAGTCCGCGGTTTCGGAATCCGCGGCAGCTTTGCCGGCATCTTTCTTGTCAGCCTTGGCATCGCCGCCGGCCTTGCTGTCATCCTTTTTGTCCGCCTGCTCTGCATCAGCGTCCGTGGCTTCTGAAGCGGCATCTTTGTCGCCGGCTTTGGCTTCGACCTTGTCTTCGGCTTTGGCTTCAGCTTTGGGTGCGGCTTCCTCTTTTTTGGCGGCCGGTTTATCCTGGGCCGGAGCGGTTTTGGCCTTGCGTGTACGCTTGCGGCGCGTGGTCTTTACTTCTGGCTCGCCGGCACCTTCGCCATCTTCGTCATCCTCGCGGCTGATGCTCTCGGCGGCCAGCTGCTCTTCCTGGTAGGCTTCGCGCTCGGCCATGCCTTCGATGATGGCATCGGCAACATTGGAGGCCACTACCTGGATTGCCTTGGCGGCGTCGTCATTGCAGGGGATGATGTAGTCGGGAACATCCGGGTCGCAGTTGGTGTCCACCAGAGCAAAGATGGGGATGTTGAGCTTCAAGGCTTCATTTACCGCAATATTTTCCTTGACGATGTCAACGACAAAAAGCGCGCCGGGAATGCGGCCCATCTTGGAGATACCGCCCATCACATCTTCGAGTTTCTCCTTCTCGCGATCGAGCATCAAACGCTCTTTCTTGGTGATGTTCTCGTACGTGCCGTCGGTCTGCATCGCATGGATCTCCTCCATGCGCGAGATGCTCTTGCGGATGGTCACGAAGTTGGTGAGCATGCCACCCAGCCAGCGGTGGGTCACGTAGGGCATGTCGCAGCGGTTCGCTTCGGTTTTGATGATCTCCTGAGCCTGCTTCTTGGTTCCTACGAAGAGGACTTTCTTGCCGGAACGGGCCACTTTTGTGATCTCGTCGAGGGCTTCCTGAAGAAGGGCGTGGGTCTTGTTGAGGTCGATGATGTGGATCCCGTTGCGCTGCATGAAGATGAATTCACGCATTTTGGGGTTCCATCTCCTTGTGAGGTGGCCGAAGTGCGCTCCCGCTTTGAGAAGCTCTTCGACAGAGGCTGCTTTTGCCATGATGTCGGTGGTTTGTATGTTGAGGTTTGTCCACTATGCAGGTCAGCCCCAAAGACAAATCCCTTCATCCATCCGGAATCCGGGACACCCAGCCATGGGTCGCTGCATATGTGTGATAATAATGTTGGTACGCTGCGATTAGCGCTTGGAGAACTGGAACTTCTTGCGTGCCTTGGGCTGGCCGTATTTCTTGCGTTCGACCATCCTGTCATCCCTGGTGAGCAGGTCATGCGACTTCAATGCGCCGTGCGTTTCCGGCTCCAGGGTGTTCAGCGCCCGGGCAATGCCAAGCTGTACGGCTTCGGCCTGACCGGTGATGCCGCCTCCGCGCACCGTGACTTTTACGTCGTACTTGCCGGTGGTCTCAGTGACCTTGAACGGCATGTTTACGGTGATCTGCTGGGATGGCAGCACGAAATATGTCTCAAACGGTTTTTTGTTGACCGTGATCTCTCCCTTGCCGGGCTGGACGTATACACGCGCCGTCGACGTTTTCCTGCGGCCTATGAAAGATTGGTTCGCCATGTTCTAAAGTTCGATTTTTTCAGGTTTCTGCGCGACCAGAGTGTGCTCCGGTCCGGCAAAGACACGTAAGTTGGTGAGGATTTTGCGGCCGAGCCGGTTTTTGGGAAGCATGCCCTTTACGGCATTGCGTACCAGAAACGTGGGATCTTTCTTCAGCATCTCCTCAGGAGTGGTGAAGGTGGTCCCACCTGGATATCCGGAGTGACGGAAATACAGTTTTTCCTGCATTTTTTTTCCGGATAAACTGACCTTCTCAGCGTTGATGACAATCACGTTGTCGCCGGTGTCCATATGGGGAGTGAACTCTGGCTTGTGCTTGCCGCGTAGGATGGAAGCGACCTTGCTCCCGAGACGACCCAGCGGCTGGCCTTCAGCATCCACAACCAGCCATTTCTTCCGGATGTCACCAGGCTTGGCCGAATATGTTTTAAAGCTCTCGGTATTCACGGTGATATTTTTTTTGGAATCACTAAATAAAAAAAGATTTCTGACAAGTCAGGAAAGATAAAATATTATTCCAACTCTTGCAAACAGGTAATCATTTGAAAAATGCCGCGCCGACAATATTACCGCCAGCCGCACGCCTCTCCGTAACTACCTGCTCCGAACACAACCTGGTGGATGACTTGCCCTGCCCGGCTCCGGTAACTTGCTCTCCGCCTGTCGATTGCGCAAAAAAGACGCATATACCTCCAAATTACGCAAGGAAAAGCGCTTACATGAGCAAAAAAATACTTGCATTTGAATTTTGATTGATCCATATTACCCCATAGATTTTCATTCATTGAAAGTCTGTTACAGGGACAAGTTAAAAAAAGGGCGTATTACTCGTTTAATACGCCTTTTTTTGTATGTATTATGTAAGGAATGCAAGAAGTGCAAGAACCGAGGGTCAGGAAGCAGTATGTCCATGACCGTGGCACTGACACAAAGGAGCATGATTAAAACGTCATGGACATCCTATGTGACGATATGAATCAAAAAAATTTATTCACATGAACCACTGGTATGTGACATTATTACTCATTCTGGTTGCCGGATTGCTCTGCTGCCATCCACGGGCGGTTCAAACGGCTGCAGCCCAGCCGCTGTCCCTGTCCCACGCCTCGCCGGAAGAAGCCGGAATGGACCGCGCGCAGCTGCTGCGGGTCGACTCGCTCATCCTCGATGCCATAACATCGGAAATCACCCCGGGCGCCGTTCTGGTGGTGGTGCGCGACAGCGTAATCGTATACGAGAACGCATGGGGCTGGACCCGGCGCGTCCCGGACCTGGACGATATGCACACCGGCACCATATTCGACCTCGCCTCGCTCACCAAGCCCGTGGCCACCGCAACAGCAGCTATGAAACTGGTGGAAACAGGTCATCTCCGCCTCACCGACCCGGTGTCAAAATATGTGCCCGAATATGCACGCTTCGGTGGCAAGGAGCTGCCGCTTCGGGAACAGCCGCGCATCATCCACCTGCTTACCCATACGGCCGGCCTGCCCTCCTATGCCCCGGTGCGCGACCTGAAAAAAAAGCACGGCGATGAGGCGGGGGACAACCTGATGACCTATCTCTGCTCTTTGCCCAACCCCGCACCCCCGGGCACCCAGATGACCTACAGTTGTCCGAGCTTTATCACACTGCAGAAAGTGGTTGAAGCCGCCGCGGGCACCGACCTGCATACCTGGACCCGCCAGCATCTCTTCGAGCCTCTCGGAATGATGGATACTTTTTACCTTCCGATTGACGAGCCTGTGGATGAGCAGCTCCTTGAACGGATTGCGCCAACGGTCTACAACAGGAAGGAGGGGATTGCGGCCGGCATTGTGCACGATCCGCTGGCCCGCGAAGTGATGGGGGGAGTTTCAGGCAATGCAGGGCTGTTTTCCACGGCCGGTGATCTTGCCGTTTTTGCCGCCATGCTGCTCAATGATGGCGCCATCCACGGCCGGCGCATCCTTTCACCGGCAACCGTGCGCGCCATGACAGCCGCCCCGTCCGGCATGGAACCGTTCGGCAGGGCGCTGGGGTGGGATTTGAACTCGTCATTCGCATCAAACCAGGGCGATCTGTTCGGAAGCCAGACCTACGGTCACACCGGGTACACCGGCACCTCCATGGTACTGGACCCCGAAACTCGCACCGCCGTGATCCTGCTGACCAACCGCGTCTACCCCGATGACACGACCAGTGTGGTGGACCTGCGCGCCAAGATCGCCAACGTGGTGGCCGCATCCGTGATCAGATAGTATCCACCCGCAAGCCGGTCCTGACATTTCAAGACTGTCTGATGACAGAAGCCAACCTTTTTGTGATTTTTTGTGTTAAAAAGTGATGACACCACAAGAAATCGAAAAAAAACAAATGTGATATGAATCGAAGAGATTATCTGAGATCCACTTTAGGCGGCTTTGCATTTATCGGTACGGCAGGATTGGGTTCCGCGCTTTCTGCACCGTCATCACCTTCAGCCGGGAAAACAGCGGCACTGTCAGGTTCGGCCGGAATGGCTTCATTTGCCGGCAACCACAACCATCCCGCAGAATACGAACTGCCCCAACTCGCCTATTCCTACGACGCCCTGGAACCGCATATCGATGCGCAGACCATGGAGCTGCACCACAGCATCCACCATCAAAGCTATGTCAATGGTCTCAACAACGCACTGGCGAAATTGGCCGAGGCCCGCGAGAAGAATGATTTTGCGCTGGTGAAGCACTGGTCAAAGGAAGTCGGTTTCCACGGGGCCGGACATTTCCTTCATGCCGTTTTCTGGGATGTGATGAGCCCGGACGGTGGCGGCGAGCCGGAGGATGCCGATCTGGTGCGTGCCATCAATGCATCTTTCGGAAGTTTCGAGAAATTCAAGGCGCACTACATTGCGGCATCGAGTGCCGTTGAGGCAAGCGGCTGGGGCATCCTGGCATGGGAGCCGTTCCATGACCGGCTGCTGGTGTTCCAGGCCGAAAAGCACCAAAATCTTTCGCCCATGGTAACGGTACCGCTGCTGCCCATCGATGTCTGGGAACACGCCTACTACCTGAGATACCAGAACCGTCGCGGTGATTACGTGCGCGCGTTCATGAACGTGGTGGATTGGGATGCCGTGGCCCGGCGTTTCCACGAAGCGCGCCGGATGCTCGGGTAACCGCGTCATCCTGAATCTCTTGACATCGCGCCTCTTTTTTATTTTATTTGAAGTACACCTTTAACCAACGTAAGGACAAACAGGCCTTACTACTTGCATTGGCCCGCCATCCACCCGGATGAGCGGGCTTTTTTTTGGATGGCGGCATATGCTTCTCCACCTGCCAATTCGGATTTTTTCAGAGGCCTTGCATGGTGAAACGGTGGAGCAGGATCTTGCGCAGCGGCGTGCCGAGCAGTGTTCGAACGGCACGGTTGCGCAGCCCGGGGAAGCGGCTGCGATTGCCCAGCAGCATGTTGAACTCGGCGCGACGTATCACTTTGCGGGCCCGTTTTCCGGCGATCCGGTTGTAATGGCGGGATGCCTCTTCCAGCCGGCGCTCGCCCTGCAGCACCGCGTCGATACTCTGAACCGCCACGGAAGCATTGATCCAGCCAAGGTTCATGCCCTGGCCGCCTATCGGGCTGGTGACGTGGGCCGAATCTCCGGCCAGCACCACCCGTCCCTTCCAGAACCGCTCCGCCATAAAACGCTCCACACCAAATTCTGAAAACATGGAGCACGTTTGAGGATCGGGGGCAATGCCGCAACGCTGTTCCACCTGTCGCGAAAACTCCCTTGCATCCTTCGCGGGCATGGAGGGATCCAGCTGCATGACCCATCGGCGCGTTCCCGGTGGCAGCGGAAAACACTCCACAAGCCCGGCCTCACTCAGAAAGATCAGCGCATCCGTGCCATAATTCGTCCGGTCGGTAAAATCCCCCATTGCATAGCGGTGGGGGTAGCTCCCCCCATGGAAGGAAATTCCCGCCATCTGCCTGACGGTGCTCTTTTTCCCGTCGCAGCCCATCACAAAACGGGTCCGCAGGGTGAACTCCTTTCCGTTTCGGCCCTCTTTCACCACCACCTCACATCTGTCTTCCAACTGGTGGATGCCGGTCACGGCCATGTCACGCTGCAGCACCCCGGGCAGCAGATCCGTCAGTTTCTGCGTGAGGACAAGCTCCGTGATCCACTGAGGAACAGTGAGGATGTGGTTGAACGGTGGCTCCAGCTCCCCGAAATCGAGCGTGCCGAGAGGAGCGCGATGGTGTGTCAGGGCATGTCCGCGAGTAATCGCCAGTCCCTTTCCAAGGAAATCATCCAGCATCTCCGCCTCGGAGAACAGCCGCAGCGATGGCGGATGGATCCCTATGGAACGCGAATGGAGCACCGGCTCGGCGTTTTTTTCGAGGATCAGCACGTCGAGTCCTGAACGCAAAGCCAGCAGCCCCGCCAACAGTCCTGTGGGACCGGCTCCCGCGATGATCAGATCGTATGTTTTGGATGTGGGAAATGGCATGATGAACGGGCACTCTCAGCCGACCTGGTTGCCGCCCTGGCGGCTGATGGATTCCTTGTCAAAGATAAGCAAAAGCCGGAAAGGAAATTGCCGGATCACTTTCCAGCCAGAAGGCGCAGCCTCCCGGAGCTCTGCGGCGCGGTAGCTTTTCCGGATGGATATGAGGCCGTCGGCGCGGATGAAGGAGTTGGGGAACAGCGGCCATGTGGCCACGGAAAACAGGCCGTAACCGATGGCCGACCGCTCAATATCGCTGCAGACAACCCTCCGGTCCGCCAGCGCGGAGAGGTCATCGAGAAAGCCTGGCAGGCTTTCATCGGAGAGGTGGTGTAGCACATGATTGCAGATTACGAAGTCAAACGTCCTGGCATCACGGCGCAGTTGGCCGGTGTCCGCCCGAAGAAACTGCAAGGCGCCGGCTTGTATGGAATCATCGCCTCTTTGATTGCCGCCGTGGTCGCTTTCGCTGATTCCGATCACATTGCGGGCATTATTTCGGCTGTCAGAACTGCCGACTGCGTTCATGGCGTATTCATGGGCGCGCGGATCGGGATCGATGCCGGTCACATCCAGCTGATAACCGTCGCTTGCCGCCCATGCGTGGATGCTCCGGGTGATGTCGCCTCCGCCCGAACCCACATCCAGCAGGGAATAACGCCGGCTGTTGTTGAGCATTGGACGTATCTGGTAACGGTAGACGGCGTTCCAGCGTGAAATGAGACGGTTGATGACCGGAAAATAGCGGTACGTGTTGCGCAGTTTGACAGGGTCGCAGTCGAGACGGTCCATCCACTCGACCAGACCGGGTCTGCGCTCGGAAAGAAGTGGAAAGGTGCGTTTGGCCGCCATGCTGCCTGATGTGCTGTGTGGATGTGGTTTGGGACTCAGTTCGCGATCTGCGCCGGGAGCAGGCGGAACAGCCCGGACTCAATGGTGAGTCCAGGACCGAACGCCATTCCGAACACGGTCTGCGGATCCGGGCCCCGGTGCCCATCCAACAGCTCCTTAAGCACAAAAAGGATGGTGGCGCTGCTCATGTTGCCGTATTCGCTCAGGATGGTGCGGGATGCGGCGATCTGCTCGTCGTCCAGGTCAAGGGCTTCCTGCACCTTGTCGAGGATGGCGCGGCCGCCGGGGTGGACCGCCCAGCGGGTGATGTCGCCGCGGGTGAGGCCGGCACTGCCAAGGATGGTGTCGAGGGCCGGACCGATGTTGGTCCGGATGATCTCGGGCACGTAGGTGGAAAGCCGCATTTCGAAGCCCTGGTTGCCGATGGTCCAGGCCATGTCGCCTTCGCCTTCAGAGGTGAGGTCGCTGTGGAAAGAGCGCATCTCGAGGCAGGGGGATCCGCCGGCGGGCGGACGTGCGCTCACGAGGGCGCCGGAACCGCCGTCGGCAAAAACGGACGCGGAGATCATCGAGTCGGTGTCGTCGCTGAACTGCAGGTGCAGGGTGCAGAGCTCCACGCAGAGCACCAGAACGACCGCGTCAGGGTTGTTTTGGCAGAACGAGTGTGCCATTTTGAGTCCCTGAAAGGCGGCGTAGCACCCCATGAAACCGATGTGGTAGCGCTCGGTGCTGCTGCGCAGACCCAGGTCGCGCACCACGAAATAGTCGGGACCCGGTGCAAAAAAGCCCGTGCAGGAGACGGTGACAAGGTGGGTGACGTCCACGGGACGGATGCCGGGGGTATTGTCCAGCAGTTTTCTGCCCAGATCGGTGAAATGGCGGCGCGCTTCGCGGGTGTAGATGTCGTTGCGGCGGCGGGTGTCGGGAGAGGTGGCGCTGGTGCCATCCGGGTTGAAGAAAAGCGGCTGGTCAGCCGATCCGTTGAAGTCGGTAATAACACTGTGCCGCTTCCGGATACCGGAGTTGTGATAGATGCTGCGGAGTACCCGCTTGACGCCATCGCGTTCGCTTACATTGCGCTGCATCAGTTCGCAGGCATAGGGCTGTTCGTAGTGTGTCTCAGGGACGGATGTTTCCAGTTTATGGATGTAGACGGTCATTGGTCGGTGAAATCCCGCATTTGGGTTGTTATCGAGATGCGCTGGGACGCATGTGATTGCATACTACCCCATAACTTGAAACGCAGCGGAATCGTTTGTGGAGGGCGTCAAAAAATGCCGGTCCCGTCACGTTGCGGTTCGTCCTGTCCTTTCATCTGTTTAAAATGTTGGATTTATAAGGTCAGAT
>SLNO01000028.1 GCA_007132975.1 Balneolales bacterium | reverse complement strand
TCGGTCCCAACGGGTGCGGCAAATCCAATATCGTGGACGCCCTGAGGTGGGTGCTCGGCGAGCAGCGCCCTTCCCTGCTGCGTTCCGCCGCCATGACCAACGTCATCTTCAACGGCACGGCGGCCAAAAAGGCCCTGGGCATGGCTGAGGTTTCGCTCACCATCATCAACAACCGGGGCGTGCTGCCGACCGAGTTCACCGACATCACCATGACCCGGCGTCTGTTCCGGTCGGGCGAGAGTGAATACCTGCTCAACAACAAGCCGTGCCGGCTCCGTGACATCAATGACCTGTTCATGGATACGGGCATGGGTCCGAACGCCTACTCGGTGATCGAGCTGAAGATGGTCGACGAGATCCTGAACGACAAGAACAACGACCGGCGGCGGCTGTTCGAGGAGGCCGCGGGCATCACCAAATTCAAGGAGCGCAAGAAGCAGACGCTCAAAAAGCTTTCGGATACGCGCGCCGACCTGCAGCGGATGGAGGACATCCTGGTGGAGGTGCGCAAGAAGACGCGCTCGCTGCAGGCGCAGGCATCACGCGCCGAACGGGCCCGCAAATACCAGGAGGAGCTGGAGTTCCTGGACAAGGCCGTGTCCCGCCAGGAGTACCAGAATGTGCGCAACGACCTGAACCCCCTGCTCGAGCGGATTGCCAGCGTGTCATCGACGCGGGAGGAGCTTCAGAGCCGCCTCGAGATGCTGGAAAAGAACGAGGAGGAGGCCCACGAGGAGCTGATCGGCAAGGAGCGGGCGCAGAATGAGGTGCGGCGCAAGGTGGAACGGATCAACAGTGCCATCCAGGAGATCCGCACCAACATGCGGGTGGCCGAGGAGAAGGTGAAAAGCGAAGAGTCGGTCATCAGGCGCTACGAGCAGGATATCTACCAGGCCGAGACCGAGATCCGGGACCTGCGCAAGAACCTGAGAGCCAATGAAGAGGAGCTGAAACTGGCCGAGACGGAACTAGAAAAGGTGCGCGGCGAGCTGGATGCTTCCCGGACTTCCCTGGAGGATAGCCGGAAACAGGTCGCCGGGGTGCGGGAAGCGCTGGATGTCGCCGCCGGCCGGCACAGCGAGATCCGACGGCGCACAAGCGAATTGCAAAACCTGCAGGTGCGGCTGGAGTCGCGCATCGAGAACGCCGAAGAGCAGGAGCAGCGGCTTCAAAGGCAGGTGGCCGAAAGCCGGGAGAAAGCGGCTTCGTTTGCCGGGGAAAAGGAGGAGTTGGAGTCACGCCATGACCTGCTTCAGCAGGAGTACGAAGAAGCCGAACAGCAGCTTGAGCGCACCCGCGCCGATCGGGAGCAGCTCCTCAACCGCATCAACCAGCAGAAAGACGATATCCGCGGGCTGCAGAGCCGGCGCGACGCCCTCCGTTCGGAGTACGAACTGCTCAAGGGCCTGGCCGAGTCATCGGACGCGCATCCGGCAGGCGTGCAATACCTGCGCGAACACCGCGGTGAGTTCAAGATGCTCGAACTTGTGAGTGATGTCTTTGCCAGTGACGAAAAACACGCGGCGGCTGTAGAGGCCGTGCTCGGCGACGCCGCCAATTTTGTGATCACCGCCAACGAGGAGGAGGCGGTGCGCGCATTCGGACTGCTCCGCAAGAAAGACAAGGGCCGCGTGACCATCATCCCGCTGGATCGCGTCCAGGGCGGCGCTGGACCGACCGGCGATGCTGCGGCCGCGGCATTGGACGGAGCCACGGCACTGCCTGGCCTGGTCACCTGCGAAGCCGCTTTCGAACCGCTCAAAAAACTCTTTTTCGGCGATGTGGTGCTGACGGAATCCCTGGAGGATGCGGTCCGGCTGGCCGCAAGGCACCGTGTCACATCCGTGACACCTGACGGTGACGTGGCCTCGCAGAACGGGTTCATCCACAGCGGGAGCAGCAACAAAAACGCCGGAGTGCGCATCGGGCTCCGCGAGAAAGTGGAGCGCCGCCGCCAGCAGGCCGACGAGGTCACCCTGGAGCTGGAAAAAGCAGAAGTGCTGCTCGATGACCTGATCGAATCCCACCGGAAATTTGACCTGCAGCAGCCCCAGCAGCACCTCAGGGAGTGCTCCGACCGGCTACGCAAGCACGAGGCGCGGACCGAATCCTTCCAGACCCAGGCCGATTTTTATCAGAAGAACGTGCAGGAGCTTGAGCAGCGGCTCCAGGAGCTGAAGGAAACCGTCCGGAAGGCCGCTGAGGAGCGCACGCAGGTCAACCCGGAACTGGAGAAACTCTCCGGCGAGATGGAAACGGTTGTCCGCGAAGAGGTTTCGCTGAAATCCTCCCTGAGCGAGAAGGAGGAGATCCTGCAGCGGTCGCAGACCCGGTTCAACGACGTGTCCCTGCGTTTCCAGAATGCGGAAAACAGGGTGGCCACGCTCCGGCGAGACATCCAGCGGTTTGAATCGGATGTGCAGGGCATCAAGGACCGCCTCACCCAGCGGGCCGAGCAGGCCAAATCCAGCAAAAACCAGATTGTGGATCTGCGCGAGCAGCTCGAAACGGCCGAGGATGAAATGCGCGAGCAGCTCATCCACAAGGAAACGGCTGAGAAGGAGTACCGGGAGGCCGAAGAGGCGTGCGCCCGGCAGCGCGGCAAGATCAACCTGCTCGAGGAGAACCTGAAGGAGGCGCGGCGCAAGAAGGATTCCAGCCAGGAACTGCTCTATTCGCTGGAACTGGCCAAGTCAAGGCTGGAGATGGAGCAGAAGAACATCAACGACCACATCTGGGAGACGTACAACCTGACCATCGACCAGCTCGACCAGCAGCTGCCGGAGGACACGGATGTCTCCACCGCGCAGGAAACCATTTTCAACCTGAAGCAGCGCCTCAAGAACATCGGCGAGGTCAACCCGCTGGCCATCAAGGAGTACGAGGAAGAGAAGCAGCGCCTGGACCATTTCGAGGAGCAGATCCGCGACCTGGAAAGCGCCGAGGAGCAGCTCATCGAGACCATCCAGGAGATCAACAAGAACGCGCAGGAGCGCTTCAACAGGACTTTCCGCGATATCCGTGAGAATTTCCGCACCGTTTTCAACACCCTTTTCGAGGAAAACGACCATTGCGACCTGGTGATGGACGAGAAAGCCGAGGACCCGCTGGAAGCCAAGATCGAGATCATCGCCAATCCGCGCGGCAAGCGTCCCAGCGTGATCGAGCAGCTTTCCGGCGGGGAGAAGACGCTGACGGCCATTGCGCTACTGTTCGCCATCTACCTGGTCAAGCCCTCCCCGTTCTGTGTGATGGATGAGGTGGACGCCCCGCTCGACGACCCGAATATCCTGCGTTTCAACAAGCTGCTCCGGAAATTCAGCCACGACACCCAGTTCATCGTCATCACGCACAACAAGACCACCATGGAGAAATCGGAGATGATGTACGGTGTCACGATGCCGGAGATCGGGGTCAGCAAGCTGGTTGGTGTCCGGCTGGATGATGTTTCGACAAATGGCAATGCATCGAACTGATTGCCTGCTTCGGGTTGCGGAGCCGGCCGCAAGCCGCATCCACAAGAAACTTTCAACCGCAAACCTGAAACAATACCACTGTGAGCGATCAAAAGATCATTTTTTCGATGATGGGCGTCGGCAAGACCTGGGGCCCGAACCAGCGGGTGCTGAAAGGCATCTACCTCTCCTTTTTTTACGGCGCCAAGATCGGCATCATCGGGGCCAACGGCTCCGGAAAGAGCACTTTGCTGCGGATCATTGCGGGGCTGGACGACAACTATGAGGGGCAAGTGACCTCCAAATCGGGGGTCACGTTCGGGCATCTGCCGCAGGAGCCGGAGCTGGAGGATGGCAAGACCGTACGCGACATTGTGGAGGAGGGCGTGCAGGAGCTGGTGGACCTGGTGCGCGAGTATGAGAAGATCAGCGAGCAGTTCGGCGAGCCGGATGCCGATTTTGACGCGCTGATCGAGCGGCAGGGCAAGCTGCAGGAGCGCATCGACCAGAAAAACGCATGGGACCTGGACAGCAAGCTGCAGATGGCGATGCAGGCGCTGCGGTGTCCGCCGGAGGATACGCCGGTGAGCGTGCTTTCGGGGGGTGAGCGGCGGCGCGTGGCGCTGTGCCGGCTGCTGCTGCAGGAGCCGGATGTGCTGCTGTTGGACGAGCCCACGAACCACCTGGACGCCGACTCCGTGCAGTGGCTTGAGCAGCATCTGGAGCGCTACGAGGGCACGGTGATCGCCATCACGCACGACCGCTATTTCCTGGATAATGTGGCGGGATGGATCCTGGAGCTGGACCACGGCGAGGGCATCCCGTTCGAGGGCAACTACACCAGCTGGCTGGAGCAGAAACGGCGGCGGCTGGAGGTGGAGAAGCAGCAGAACAAGAAGCTGCAGAAGACGATCGACCGGGAGATGGAGTGGATCCGGACCAACCCCAAGGGCCGCCACACCAAGAGCAAGGCGCGTATTTCGGCGTATGAGGACCTGCTTTCGGCAAGTGAGCAGGAGAAACAGCGCGAGGAGCTGGAGATCTACATACCGCCGGGTCCGCGGCTGGGCGACAAGGTGATCCGGGCCAACGGGGTGGCCAAGGGTTTCGGCGACCGGCTGCTGTTCGAGAACCTGGAGTTCGACCTGCCGGCGGGCGGCATCGTCGGGGTGATCGGGCCGAACGGCGCGGGCAAGACCACGCTGTTCCGCATGATCACGGACCAGGAGCAGGCCGACAATGGCACGTTCGAGATCGGCGAGACCGTCAAAATAGGCTACGCGGATCAGGGGCGTCCGCTCGATCCGCAAAAATCCATCTGGGAAGAGATCTCCGAAGGGGAGGATACGATCAAGCTGGGCAACCGCGACATCAACTCACGCGCCTACGTGGCCCGTTTCAATTTCAGCGGCGGCGACCAGCAGAAAAAGACCAACCAGCTCTCCGGCGGTGAGCGCAACCGGGTGCACCTGGCCAAAACGCTGCGCGAGGGCGCCAACCTGCTGCTGCTGGATGAGCCCACGAACGACCTGGATGTGCAGACACTGCGCGCACTTGAGGATGCGCTGCTGAACTTTGCGGGATGCGTTGTCGTTATTTCTCACGACCGGTGGTTCCTGGACCGGATCGCCACGCACATACTGGCCTTTGAGGGCGACAGTGCGGTGAGGTGGTTTGAAGGGAACTTCCGACAGTACCAGGAGTACCGGCGCGACGTTCTGGGTATCGACGACCAGCCCAAGCGCATCCAGTACAAGAAGCTGAAGCGCGACTGAGCTGATAAGCCCAGGAACCTGCTTTGCACAACACTGAAACGCATACGGTTCCTCCAGCGGCTGAACACAAATGCTGCAGGGTCACTGAGGTTCTAAGGCCGGAAGACACGCGGACAAGAAGACGAGCAGACAAGCATGCGCACAATCACACGCATACAAGATGACACATAGTCATGCGAACACATAAACACGCGAAACCACACGTTGATCAGCATAAAAGCAGACCCGTAAAACCATGCCCAAGGAATTCCTGATCCCCGACCTGTACCGGTCCGAGATCATCAAAACCGTCAAAAACGCCCGGCAGATCCTTGATCCGCGCAAGAAAGACCGCACGCCCGCAGTGCTGGACCTGGGTCCTGTCCGCTTCCTGATCCCGCGCCATTTCGGTTTCTGTTACGGGGTGGAAAACGCCATCGACATCGCCTATCGCACAGTTGAGGACAATCCCGGCCGCAGCATCTACCTGCTCAGCGAGATGATCCACAATCCCACAGTCAACAAGGATCTGGAGGCACGCGGGGTGCGTTTTTTGTTCGAAACCGACGGTACCGAGCGCATACCCATCGAAACGCTCACAACCGACGACATCGTGATCGTCCCGGCATTCGGCACAACGCTCGAGATTCAGAAACGCCTTGAAAAACAGGGCATCAACCCGTACCAGTACGACACCACCTGTCCGTTCGTCATCAAGGTCTGGAAACGCGGCAAGCAACTGGGCTCCAAAGGATACTCGCTTGTCATCCACGGCAAGTACCAGCATGAAGAGACGCGGGCTACCTTTTCCCACAGCTCTCAGGAGGCGCCGTGCGTGGTGGTACTGAACACGGAAGAAGCGCAGATACTGGCCGATATCCTGCTGGAAAAGCGTCCCCGATCCGATTTTCAGAAATATTTCGGTATGAAATGCACCGACGGTTTCGATCCGATGACAGACATGGAGCGGATCGGCGTGATCAACCAGACCACGATGCTGGCCACCGAGACCCGCGAGGTCATGCAGGTACTCCGGGATGCGGTCCGTGAAAAATACGGCACCTCCGAAGTGGAGATGCATTTTGCCGACACCACCGACACGCTCTGCTACGCCACCAACGAGAACCAGACCGCTACCTACGGGCTCATGGAAGAGCAGGCAGACCTGGCTTTTGTGGTGGGTGGATACAACTCCTCCAACACCATGCACCTGGTGGAGCTTCTGGAAGAGCGGTTCCCGACCTACCATATCCGCGATGCTTCGGAGATCAAATCGCGCAGCGAGATCCACCACTTCAACCAGTGGAGCAAGCAAGTGGAGCAGACCCGCAACTGGATGCCGAAAGCGGCCGAACCGGTGACCATTGCCCTCACTTCCGGCGCATCTTGTCCCGACGCACTGGTGGACGAGGTGCTGCTCAAGCTGACGTCATATTTTGAAGGGTGCCGTCCCGTGGACGAGGCGCTGCAACCGTTCCGCGAGGAAGCCGCTCAATCCGGAACCACCTGAAAATAGGAGACGCGCCGCGGCTGGATGGCGTGCAGGCGCAGGTCCAGATCGCCGGTAGCCGCCTCGATCCTGGGCACCACAAATCCGGTGGTATCGCGCCGGATGTCCGCGTACTCGACGTAAGCATTGTAAGGAACCATCTCCTGCGCCTCGCTGAACTGGTCGATCGGCACATGGTACCGTATGGTGACCACTGTCGGGTTGAACCGGACCTCCCTTCCATCCGGTACGTTTCTGGCCTCCAGATTGATGCGAATTTCACCCTCGGTAAACTCGGTCACCTGAAATGAGAGCGTGACTTCTTCCGTTTCGCGCAGCGTCAACCCTCCGGGCGTCACCAGCCCCACCGTCTGTTCGACCGGACTCTGGACATTTCGCAGTCTCAGGGGTTGCGTGGAGACACTCTGAAGGGTGTCGATTACCGACCGGGCCCCGACGACGGTAACGCTGTCCGGGGACACCCGTATCCTCCCGACTATTTCGAACTGCGGCTTGAGCTGCACATCCAGTTCCGGCTGAACGGGCACCCGAAGCGTTTCTTTTGGTTCCATCATGAGACTTATGCGCGACGGTTCCACATTCAGGATGCTGATGTCGGTATGAGATCCGATATGCCGCTGAACCAG
The DNA here is from genome assembly GCA_007132975.1 of Balneolales bacterium. Lineage (GTDB taxonomy): Bacteria > Bacteroidota > Rhodothermia > Balneolales > Natronogracilivirgulaceae > SKNL01. The sequence continues at coordinate 3,697 of SLNO01000028.1, read as the reverse complement.
GTCGCTGACGTTCAGTTCGCCTTCGCTGTACGGGATGGCGATTTCGGGTGGATTGCGATAGAGCGACAGCAGGTTCCACCCTTCCCCGCTTATGCCTACTCTGGCACTTGATGGCGGATCGGTCACAAAGGCCATATCCTCACTGTATTCGGTCACGGTCAGGGGAACGCTGATGGTGAAGCTGTATTCCTTGCTCATGTTGACCAGCAGCCACAGTGAAATGGCTATGAAATAGGCGATCAGAAAGACCACCATGATCTCTCCCTTGTGAAGGTAGGTTGTCTCCGCCTCGGAAGGCCTGAAGAACCTTGTTATCAGTTTGCCGATTCTGCTGTTCATAGCCATGGTGGTTGCGAAAGTGCCTGTTTTCGAATAACGATCACGTTTTGATCATAATATCACGTTTTGATCATAATATCGCGGATGATCTCCTCTTTCACGGCGGCGTTGAGCCGGGAGGCGATGGCGCGGCGCTGCATGTGGATCTCGTGGCGCCAGGATGGGTCCGGCACGTGCAGCACCAGCCGGCTTCCGTGGAATTTCATGTCGCGCACCTGCTCGCGGATGGCCTCACCGATCACCTCGGGCCACAACGCAAGGATCATCCCCCGCTTGAGGGCCACCCGGTGCGGATAGTCCTGAATGAACTCATCCACAAGTTCCTTGAGCTGCCGGGGCTGTTTCCTGTAACGTGGCATGGTGTGTGGGGTGTGGTGGGGGGAGTGGTGTGTGGGGTGTGTGGAATGGGGAGTGGGGAGTGGTGGGGGGAGTGGGGAGTGGGGTTTGCTTTCTGTTTACGCGGTTTGCTTCACCTGTCCGGCGCTGACCTCGTACGAAACGATGCGGTCGCGGCCGGCGGCGGAGAAGCCGGATATTTTGTCTGGATGGGCGGCCGTAATGAACGACTGCCCTTCGTGCTGGAGTAGCATCTGCATCACTGTTTCGGTCCGCTGCCGGTCCAGGTCGCCGAAGACGTCGTCCAGCAGGAACACCGGCAGGTCCTCCAGCTCATCATTGTAAAAATATAACTGCGCCATCTTTAGCGCCAGTGCAAAAATGCGATGCTGCCCCTGGGATCCGAACTTCCTGAGCTCCATGTCGTTGAGGTAGAAAACAAGCTCGTCGCGATGCGGACCGGTGAGGGTCTGGCGGCGTTCGCGCTCGCGTTCGGCCGACGCCCGAAGGGCGGTCAGGTACTCTTTCTGGATGCGGCCGGCTTCGGGCGGCGCATCGCTGCCGGTATCGCAGAAGGTACGGTAGCGAATGGAGGGCACCAACCCCGATCCCGCCAGTTCACCGTGCGCCTTTTCCAGGTAGGACTGGAACCTGTCCACCACAACCGCCCTGCGGGCAATGATGTTGGACCCGGTTTCCACCAGCTGGCGGTCCCACGGCTCGAGCATCAGGTCCAGCTGGTCCGGGGGCATGTTCGGCTCGGAGAGCAGGCGGTTGCGCTGCCGGACGATCCTGCGGTACCGGATCAGGTTGTCGAGGTACGATGGCGAGGTCTGGGAGATGAGCGCATCCAGGAAGGAGCGGCGCTCGGCCGGACCCTCCCCCGTCAGTTTCCGATCATCGGGCGAGACAAGCACCACCGGTACCAGTCCGATCAGATCGGCATGGCGTTCGAGCGGACTGTCATTCACAAAAAGCCGTTTGCCCTCGCCCCTTCCGTAGGAGCAGGCCACCTCGAAAGAGCTGCGGATGCTGCCGCGAAAGGTGCCTCTGACCAGGAAGGAGCTTGCTTCCTGGCGCACTACGTACATGTCGGAGCTGCTCGTGAAACTCCGACCCATGCACAGATAGTGCAGCGCGTCAATCAGGTTGGTCTTGCCGGCGCCATTTGGACCCGTGATGATATTCACATGCTCCCCCCAACGTACATCGGTCTGATGATGGTTACGGAAATTGGTGAGGGAGAGCGAAGTGTTGATCATCAGCTACATGGGGCCGTGTCAGTCTTTTTTATCCGGGTCTTCGTCTGTCACATCCTGGTCCTCAGCAACCGGATCATCGGCTTCGATGTCCGGATCGGCTTCATCCATGGAAACAGTTTCGCTTTCAGGATTTTTTTTGCTGGTGGATGCGGCATCGGCCTTGTCATCAGTTTCGCTGGTGGATGCGGCATCGGCCTTGTCATCAGTTTCACTGGTGGCTTCGGCATCGGCCTTGTCATCAGTTTCACTGGTGGCTTCGGCATCGGCCTTGCCGCCGGATGTTTCGTCAGCATCCTGCTTCCCGCCATCGTTTTCATCATCCCTGGGCAGGGCTTCGTTGACGACTATGGTCCGATCCAGGAACACGGTGTTGTTCAGTTTTTCGATGGCCTGCAGAGCGTCCTTTTCCTCTGCCATTTCCACAAATCCGAAGCCCCGGGACCTGCGGGTAACTTTGTCCCTGACGATAAATGCGTTGTTCACTTCGCCAAAGTTCTCGAAAAGTTCCTTGAGTTCTTTTTGCCGGGTCTTCCAGGCCAGGTTTCCTACGTAGATATTCATGGTGCGTATGCTGTAGTAAGCGGTTGACTTGTCAGTACAAAAATGATGAACCGGGCATCGTGCCAATATAAAAAAAGCAGGCTGCGTAAAAAAGCAGCCTGCTTTCAAAATTACACGCCTTTTTGGGCGCAAATCAGCCGAAACGGGCTGTTACACGTTGAACGTATCACGTCCGAGGTACTCGGCACTCAGCCCCAGCTGCTCTTCGATGCGCAGGAGCTGATTGTACTTGGCCAGGCGGTCGGTACGGCTCATTGAGCCGGTCTTGATCTGGCCTGCATTGGTGGCAACCGCCAGATCGGCGATGGTCGTATCCTCGGTTTCGCCCGAACGGTGCGATATGACCGCGGTGTAGGCGTTTTTGTGTGCCAGTTCAATGGTGTCCAGCGTCTCGGTGAGTGTACCGATCTGGTTCACCTTGATCAGGATGGAGTTGCCAATACCCTCCTCGATGCCTCTGGCGAGGCGGACGGAGTTGGTCACGAACAGGTCATCACCCACAAGCTGCACTTTTTCACCAATGGCATCGGTGAGTTTCTTCCAGGCGTCCCAGTCGTTTTCGTCCATGGCATCCTCAATGGAGATGATCGGGTACTTGTTGGCCCAGTTGGTCCAGAATTCCACCATCTCTTCCGGTGATTTTTTGGAACCGTCGCTCCATTTGAACTCATAGAGCCCGGACTCTTTGTTGTAGAACTCGGACGCGGCCGGATCCAGGGCCAGGAGCACATCCTCGCCGGGCTTGTAGCCGGCCTGCTCGATTGCCTTGAGGATCACCTCGACGGCCTCTTCGTTGCTCTTGAGGTTGGGGGCGAATCCACCTTCGTCGCCGACGGTAGTGGCGTATCCCATGCCCGAAAGCACTTTCTTCAGGTTGTGGAAGATCTCGCCGCCCATGCGAAGCGCGTGGGAGAACGACTCGGCGCCGCTCGGCATCACCATGAACTCCTGAAGGTCCACGTTGTTGTCGGCGTGCGATCCGCCGTTGATGATGTTCATCATCGGTACGGGGAGCACCTTGGCGTTGACTCCGCCCACGTAGCGCCAGAACGGAAGTTCCAGTTCGTTGGATGCGGCGTCGGCCACGGCCAGGGAGACGCCCAGCATGGCGTTGGCACCAAGTTTCGATTTGTTTTCAGTTCCGTCCAGTTCAATAAGAAGCTGGTCAATGTCGACCTGGTTGAACACGTTGTATCCGA
>SLNO01000044.1 GCA_007132975.1 Balneolales bacterium | reverse complement strand
TGTCGGACCAGGCCGGTCACAGCATCCCTACCTGGATGTCCAGCCACCCCGATCCGGGCGAACGCGAACAGGCCATTCCACGCATGGCTGCAGAATGGGAAGAAAAGAGTTTCGAGCAGACCATAACCAATGAGGAGCGCTACTTCCAGATGATCGACGGGATGCTCTACGGCGACAATCCCCGTGAGGGTTTTGTGGATAACGGACAGTTTGTGCACCCGGACCTGGCTTTCCGCTTTCCGGTGCCGCAGCAGTGGCAGGTGATCAACCAGCGCAATGAGGTGATCCTGCTCAGCGGGTCGCAGGATGCGGTCATGATCCTGCGCATCGACGGACAGGCATCTACGGCCCGTGAATCCGTCCAGAGCTTCATCGGCCAGGAGGGAATACAGATCAACAGCCAGTCTGAGACTCGCAGCAGCGAGCAGTATACAGCGTATCAGGCAGATGTCACTATCCCACAGAGTGAAGGGGACTTGCGTGCGCTGATCTATGCCGTGGAGTATGACGGACGGGTGTACCGTTTCATCAATTACACCACCACCGGCAAGTGGGATGGCTACGCCGGCACGCTGAGGCAGGTGCCGGAGGGGTTCAATCGGCTTACAGACCGGCGAATCCTCGACGTCCAGCCGGTGCGGCTGAGCGTGGTGCCTGCTCCGCGGGCCGACCTGTTCCGCAACCTGTTGCCCTCATCGCTGCCGATGGGCATCACGCCGGAGGAGGTAGCCATCGTGAACCAGGTGTATCTTGACGATGAGATCCCGGCGGGACACAAGCTCAAGTTTCCTGTGCAGTAACCGTTCCAGCTTCAGGCGTGAAACTAAGTATTTTCGGATCTGGCCGCAGCAACGGCTTAGCCGCAGAACCGGTTAGCGGTTCCGCGGCATCACGCATTACACTTTCTCTATGACCACCGAAATGCCCTGTCCCACACCGATGCACATGGTGCACAAGGCGAGCCGGGCGTCGGCTGAGCGCTGCAGCTGGTAGAAGGTGGTTGTTACGATACGCGCGCCGCTGGCACCCAGCGGGTGACCCAGCGCAATGGCGCCGCCGCACGGGTTTATCCTGGGGTCGAAGTCATCCAGTTCCAGCTCGCGGATACATCCAAGTGCCTGGGCCGCGAAGGCCTCATTCAGCTCGATGATATCGAGGGAATCGAGCGTAAGATCAAGGCGTGTAAGCAGCTTCCTGGTTGCTGGCACCGGACCCATTCCCATGACACGCGGCAAGACACCGGCGGTGGCCATGCCCAGGATGCGCGCTTTCGGTGTCAGTTTGTGCTTCTTTACAGCTTCGGCCGATGCCAGGATCACGGCGGCGGCCCCGTCGTTGACTCCTGAGGCGTTGCCGGCGGTCACCGTTCCGTCCTTGCGGGAGACGGGTTTGAGGGTTGACAGCTTCTCAACAGAGCTGAGCCGTGGATGTTCGTCCTTATCCACAATCACCGGATCCCCCTTGCGCTGCGGGATGGTCACCGGGACGATCTCCTCGGCCAGCCAGCCATTGTTCTGCGCTCCAGCGGTTTTTTCCTGGCTCCAGTGGGCGAAACGGTCCTGGTCCTCGCGGGATATGTGGAAATCATCGGCGATGTGCTCGGCGGTCATGATGAGCGCTTCGGTACCGTACATTTCGTCCATTTTCTTGTTGATGAAGCGCCATCCGATGGTGCTGTCGTAAAGGCTGACATTGCGCGAGAAGGCCTCGGAAGATTTGTCCATCACGAACGGCGCCCGCGACATGCTCTCAACACCTCCCGCTACGATGAGCTCGGCCTCGCCGGAGCGGATCATGCGCGCCGCGTTGCCGATGGCATCCATGCCGGAACCACAGAGGCGGTTGACGGTCATGCCGGGGATGGTTTCAGACAAGCCGGCCAGCAGCAGCGACATGCGCGCAACGTTGCGGTTGTCCTCACCGGCCTGATTGGCACACCCCATGATCACATCGTCCACCTCCAACCAGTTCACATCGGGGTTCCTATAGACCAGCGCCTTGATCGGAATGGCTCCCAGATCGTCGGCACGCACCTGGGAAAGGGACCCGCCATAACGTCCGACGGGTGTTCTGACAGCATCACAAATGAATACTTCTCTCATAGTTCAAATTATTAATGTGCAATGGTTTACTATTTATCGGCAAATAAAATTTATACGGTTGCTGCTTATTGCTTGACTACAAATTTCATTCCATCCGTGTAAAGATGGATGGTTTTTCCAAAGTCGCCACCGCAATTGAGATCATCGGGCAGGTTACGCTTTCTCAAGCAGGGCATCCAGCTTTGGTTTGACATGACGGAACCCGTTGAGCATCGCTTCGGAGAGACGGTCCACTTCGTTGCGGGTGATGGCCGTGGAGAGCATGCATGTGCCGGTATTGATCATCATGATGTGCTGCTGTACGTGCATGTAATCCAGGAATTCCTTGAGGATGGCGACCTCCTCTTTGGGCTGGTAGGCCTCACGGTAGAGGGAGGGAGCGGTCGGACGGAAATGGATCCGGAACATGGATCCGCCGCCGGTGAGGGAAACGGGGATATCGGCCTCCCTGGCCGCATCCATAATCTGGTGACGGGCTATGTCAGTCAGCGCATTGAGCACCGTTACGGCTTCGCGGTCGAAAAGCTCCATGGTCACGCGTCCGGCAACCATGGTGACCGGGTTGGCCGAGAAGGTCCCGGAATGAGGATAAAGCAGGCGCTCTTCACGGGGATCCAGCACTTTCATGATATCCGCACGGCCTGCGAGTCCACCCACGGGGAACCCGCCGCCTATGATCTTGCCAATGGAGGTGAGGTCCGGCTTGACTGAGAAATTCTCCTGGGCGCCCCCGTAGTTGACACGCAGTGTCACCACTTCGTCGAAGGCCAGCAGGGCACCGTTTTTGCGCGTCCACGCATAGATGGCATCCACATAGGAATGGTCGGCCTCGAACAACCCGATCCGGTGGGCAATGGGATCGATGATCACACAGGCGATCTGGTCGGCGTATTTATCAAGCAGCGCCAGGGTGCGCTCGGTGTCGTTGTACGGAAAGATGACCACGTTGTCCATGACACCCTGCGGAGTACCGTTGACCAGCGGTACCCGGTTTGGTTCGTCAATATCGCCCCAGTTGGAGGGATTGGCGGTCTGGCTAACCTCGGCGAAGTCGTAGGTGCCGTGATAGGAGCCTTCGGCCTTGGCTATCATGGGACGTCCGGTGTAGGCCCTGGCGGCTTTGATCAGCGCCATGACGGCCTCGGTGCCTGAGTTGACAAACCGGATACGCTCAAAGGAGGGCACCCGGTCGTGAAGCAACTGGGCAAAAGCCACTTCGGCCTCGGTGGCCATGGTGTAGGCCGTGCCGCGCATGAGCTGCTCAACTACGGCAGTGACGATGGCCGGATGGGAATGTCCGTGGATGAGCGATGCCATATTGTTTGCGAAGTCAATATGCTCAACACCATCAATGTCAGTGACATAGCATCCAGAAGCATGGGAAGCGTAGAACGGGTGGGGCCTGCGGAATACGGTGTTTCGGCTTACACCGCCGGTGATGATATCGCATGCCTGTTTGTAGATCTCCTCGCCGCTGCGTTTTTGTTTGAGGGGGCCGGCTGCCAGCATATCCGTAATGGTTTGGGGTGGACCATGGAGGTTACTCCACGGGGTTGCAGGTGATGTTCAATAATGGGTTGCCGGGTTGGACGGAAAAGGGCCGCGGACTTAGTCGGACCCCAATCCATCCGTAACGGTTTTTAAGTGTACTGGTGCAATTTGGCTTCGGTTCGTTCCTGGACGTAATCGAACGTGACTCCGGGCGCCAGCTCCCGTACGAAGAGCCCTTCCTCCTTCACGTCAATAGTGGCAAGGTCGGTGTAGATGGTATCCACAACTCTCCTGCCCGTGAGGGGATAGGTGCACTCCTTGACGATCTTCGGTTCGCCCTCCTTGGTGGTATGACGGCTGATGACGAAGATCTTGATGTCGCCAGCCACCAGGTCCATGGCGCCGCCTACTGCGGGAATGGCACCCGGGGCGCCGGTCGACCAGTTGGCAAGATCACCCTTTTCCGAAACCTGAAATGCGCCAAGCACGCAGAAATCGATGTGGTTGCCCCTGATCATCGTGAAACTGTCGGCGTGATGGAAATAGCACGCACCGGGGATGGCAGTCACGTGTTTCTTGCCGGCATTGATCAGCTCGGGGTCTTCCTGGCCCTCTGCGGGTGCGGGACCCATGCCAAGCAGGCCGTTCTCTGTGTGGTAGATGACCTCGCGCCCCTCCGGCACGTGGCTGGCCACAAGTTCGGGCATGCCGATACCCAGGTTGACGTACGATCCGTTGGGGATGTCCATGGCCGCGTTCCGGGCCATATCGTCGACGCTCCAGCCGATTTTTTCTGCTTTTGTTACCATGGGTACCTCCTGTCTTCCGCTACAAGTTTCGATTCTTCCGCCGGGTTGCTGACTTCCACCACTTTGCTCACGAAGATGCCGGGCGTGACCACCGCCTCGGGATCGAGTTCGCCAAGTTCCACGATTTTTTTGGCCTGGACGATGGTGGTCTCGGCGCCCATGCACATGATGGGCCCGAAGTTGCGGGCGGTCTTGCTGTAGACCAGGTTGCCGTAACGGTCGGCCGCCTTGCACTTTACAAGCGAGAAATCGGCGCGGATGGTCCGCTCCATAACATAGGTCTGTCCGTCGAATTCGCGGATCTCCTTGCCTTCGGCCAGCGGTGTGCCTACGGAAGTGGGGGTGTAGAAGGCGGGTATGCCGGCGCCCCCGGACCGTATCCTCTCGGCCAGGGTGCCCTGCGGCACGAGTTCCAGTTCAATTTCGCCGTTTTTGTACAGCTCGGGGAATACTTTCGAGTTGGCGGTTCGCGGAAAGGAGCAGATCATTTTCCTGACGCGGCGATGGGCAATCAGCGCCGCAAGGCCGACGTGACCGCTCCCCGTGTTGTTGCTTATGACCGTCAGGTCCTTTGCTCCCTGGTCGATGAGGGCATGAATGAGTTCGATGGGACTCCCTGCTTCACCAAACCCGCTGATCATGACCACGGCACCATCAAAAATTTCCGCTACGGCCTCAGCTGGTGATGCAACGATTTTATTTATCATCTGTTTGTAATTATTTATTCATATCGCCACAATGAACTCACATGACAGGATCGATTATTCTCCAGTTTGCCAACAGAAGGCGGCCATGTTCGGTTCGTGTGGCGCTAATACATGTTTTGTGAGGGGTTGTTGTATGTGAGAGAACTGCTTTGTGTGTAATGATTATTGCTGGTCGATTTTTCTCTGGAGGTTGCGCTCCAGGGTCTGTTCGATCTCTGCGAGCTCCTCTTCGTAGAAATATTTTTCCGTGTCGAAAGGCTCCAGTTTTTCAATAGTATTCTCTTCCTCGTTGTATTTGGCGAGATAGACACGGTCCATCCACTCCATGTTGCGGGACTCGTTGAATTTGAGAACGAAGACCTTTTCGCCCTTGACTTCGGCGGTGCCGATCAGCGACACTTTTCCAGCCGAAGAGGTCATGGTGATGTAGCGCGACGGACGGTTGATGGACGGCAGCGTGCGGTAGACCTTGCTGAAGATCTTCTCGATTTCGGCCAGCGGCGCGGTGAAGTAGTGGTGCTCGCCGGTCGGACGCGCGCAGTACATCGAGTGGAAGCCCACGCCAAGCATGCCCAGCGTAAAGCCGAGGTCGATCCAGTTTTGTGCGGACCGGTCAATATCCACCTTGCCCTGCTCGTCGGTGAACAGGCTGATGTGGTTCATGATGGGGCTCTGACTGCGGATGGTCACGCCGTTGGCCCGCAGGCGGCGGATGGCGGCGATGGTGGAGGGGTTGAGCACCTCGCGCGGGGTGGAGAAGTGGGCCATCCAGACGACCTGGATCCCGTTGTCGTACAGGGTGCGGAAGATTTCCAGGTACGGGTCGTAGTCGCTGCTCAGGATCATTTCCGGGTGGAAGGTGAGCGCGCGCGAGCCCAGCCGCAGGTTTTTGATGTGCATCAGCTCATCGTCATGCACCAGCGGCATCACATATTCGGCCAGCCGCTTGTGCGGGATGTAGCCGGCGTCGCCGCCCGTGATGAGCATGTCGGAGACCTCTTTGTGCTTTTTGAGGTACTGGTGGACCTGGTCGATGTCGTCCTGGACGAACATGTCTTCGTCGCCGCGCACCTGGGCATGGCGGAAGCAGTAGGTACAGAAGGCGAAACAGCTTTGTGTGGTCTTGTCGAAGACCAGATGGCAGGGTGGATATTTGTGCTGGCCGCCGCGCAGGATCTCAAGGTTGCCGCAATCGCTCTCGAACCACGGCTTGTTGAGCAGCTGCTTGCCATCGTGCGGGTTAATGCGCTGCTGATGTTCGCGAACAACCTGCTGGCGCTGCTCATCAGTTTCGGCCGCCAGATAGGCGCGGACCACATCCTCCCGGATCATTCCGGGCTGCGGGATGACCAGCTGGAAGAGCGGATCTTGGTGGGGATCACGCCAGTTGATCTTGTTGAGTACGTGCTTGGTGGCCAGAAAGCGGTAGACGTCGATGAACAGCTCGCGTTCCCTGATGTGGCCGATGTCGATACCGTTGGCCTCCAGGATCTCGACGATCTCGCGGAAACCCTTCATGCCCGAATAGTGCTGCTTGCCGGTGAACAGGAACTCATCGGTGTCGAGGATGCCCGAATGCCCCGGGAAGGTGGAGTGCAGGCGGGTAAGCACGCCAGCAGGCAACAGGTTTTCCTTTTCGATGACGGACCGGATGTCGTCGGAGTAGTGATAGCGGTCCATGATCATGGCGATATCCGCCTTGTCGACGACCCGTTTTTCAATGGCTTGCGGATTCGGGTTGCCGTTGTTCACGACCAGGTTTTGTGCGTTTGGTTCGGCCATGGCTGTTTCCGGATATGGGATAGGTGGTTCTTAGTAACAGGATAGTCCTGAATGTTAATATCGTATGAAAAGAAGCGCTTTTTTTGTGTGATTTAACGGTTTTTTGTAAAGATCGTTTCCCCCATTACCATAACGGGACGTACTTGAAAAACAGGTGCGGATGGTGAATAATAATGGCACCGTTGTTTTCCGGTATCGCACTGGGGCCCGGTAAGGTAGAGATCATCCCTGCAATTGTAATAACATGTCAATAATCACAAAATACATCTAATTCCAAAGATAGTTAAGCACAAGTTTAAAAGAAATTAAAAAATGGTGGGACTGATCAGAATCGCCGTGTGAGGGATGCTGATATCACAGAGCGGTCAAAGTCATTATGGCCCTCAAAATCGTCCCTGAAAAAATCCTGTTCGGCTTTTATTCGCAGGGTTCCGAACACGCCTGCCGCCATATCGGCCGATATGTGGAATCCGAACCGCGATCCGTAATCGGCCTGGGAGGAGACGCGCAATCCACCTGAAAGCGAAAGGTCGCGGCCGGTCTGCCAGGTTGCCGAGGCCTCACCCGTGGTGATGGTCAGGTTGCGGGTTTCGAAGCGGGCATGGTTCCAGGTGAATGCGCCGCGCAGCATCACCGCGCGGGTCATCATGAAGACTTCGTTAAGCGAGACCGCATAGCGCCGGTATTCCAGGGCCGGCATGTGAGCGGAATTGTCCTGGAAGGTCAGGAAGAGCGATGTGGTGCTTTGCCGGCCGGCTATGCGATAGGTGTGCGAGCTGTTGAGGGAGACCATGAAGCTGCGGATATCCACGCCCCGCTCGGCGTTTTCCTGAAAGTACGGGGTGAACCTGAGCTGCAGGGATGGCCGCCGGGGCAGGCGCAGCCCGACGCCGAAGACCAGTTGCGTGGTGTAGGTAGTGCCGTTTTTCCACTGGATGAGGTTATCCCGGCTGCGACGTGCTTGCAGGTGGACCGGCACGCGGCGGTCCAGGAAATTCTGGTCGATGCGGGCCTGCCACAGAAAGATATCGTTGCGCAGCCAGGGGTTGCCCAGCGAGCGGTAGCCCGGGCCGACCCATTCCAGGTTGCCGGTCAGGCGCGTGGTGGACAAGTCGGTGCGGGCATGCAGGGACCAGGCGTAGTCCACCGTTGTGCTGATATTGGGATTGACCAGGTCGCGGATCGCCGCCGGGATGTCATCAAGACCGTCTATTTCCGCTGATTCACGGTCCATGGTGTGCACCGAACCGGAAACTTCGCCGCGCAGCTGCACGGCGCGGGCAAAAAGATCCAGGCCGCCCTGCAAGCCAGTGACGAAATTATCGCGGGGGGTGAGGCCGGGACGCCGGTCGGCCGGAGCCATGCTCTCCGGGTCGTCGTAGGCGCGAAGGAAGGTGGCGTGCAGGTGGGTGCCGTCCGGTGAGCCGCCTCCCGCTTTGCCGCCGATTACGGTGCGCGTAAAACCGGCCTGGCCAAAGCCGGCGCCGCTGGAGGCCCTCTCGGTCCGCCCGGTCACAAAGGCCAGGTATACGGGTCCAGGCGTCATTTCGGCCGAAACCCCATCCACCCGGGTCCCATGAAGTGTGTACCTCGAATAAGACGGTGCCGAACGTCCGATGGTGATATCCCGGAACCAGGAAATGACCGGCAGCGGGACGTGGAGCTGGGCGGGGCTGGCCGACAGTGAGAAGCGTTGCTGGCTGGTGCGGCCGAACGAGGGTTCGGTGGTCAGGTAGAGGCGTGCATTGACCGGCATGCCGTGGATGCCCAGCGTGGCGTTGAGCTGGTAGCGCAGGAACTCCTCGGAGATCTGCGTGGACCTTGCCGGTGCGGTGGCGTATTGTCCGGTGAGCGTGGTGCTGCCGGAGAAGGTTAATGCGGGGCGGTCGCCGGCGGTGCCGGACGGATTCGTTTGCGCCTGCGAGGCTGCCGGGAATGGCAGGGCAGGCAGGGCCACCAAAAGTACAGGAAGCAGGGTTCGAAGTGGCATCATGGGCTCCATTACCGGCATCGTATTTCGCGGACCGGCCTGAGGCTTTGGATGACCTGGAGTTTCATGCTGCGGGGCATGTCCATTACAATGCCGACCAGCTGGGCGGCGCCGAGCGGTACGCTGCTGATGCCGGGCAGGCCGGCGCAGCGGCGCCATGCATCCAGGTAAGCGGCAGCCAGGGCGCGTACCTGCTCTTCGCTGTTGTTAGGGTTCATCAGGCTGATGAAGGCGTCCAGTATCTCGCATGTGCACTCCGGCATGTTGGCGAGGGTGATGGCACCGCCTATCATCCGGGCGATACGGCGGCCGGCTGCGCGGGTTTCCTCGTCGCCGAAAGCCGAGAGCAGCCGGAGGCCGAACATGCGCGCCAGCGCTTCGGAGGCGGCTTCGTTGTCCTCGGCTTCATTGATGATATCCTCGATTTCACGCCGGACCCGTTCTCTTTCCTGCTCGCGTTCGCGGGCGCGGCGTTCCTGTTCGGCGCGGCGCGCCTCTTTTTCCCTGCGTTCCTGCTCGGCGCGTTCGCGGCTGCGGCGCTCCCGGTCAGCCGTCCGCCTTGCCTGTTCCTCGGCTTCGGCGATCTGCCGCTCACGGCGTTCTATTTCGCGGACGCGGCTGCGGATCTCCTGGCGCAGCCTGTTTTCGAGTGCCCGCTTTTGTGCCTGGACGCGCTGCAGCTGTTGCCAGACGCGGTCCCAGTCGCCGTCAGGGGGCGGGAGGAAGTCCAGCAGTTCACGCAGGGCTTCGGCGAAGTCGCAGTCAACATCCTCGCAATATTCGTCGAGTTCCCGCAGCATGGCACGGATATGCCGGGCAATGGAATTGAGTGTGTCATTCAACCGTTCGCCGGCGGCATCGTAGGCCTGCTGCTCTGCCTGTGCCTCTTGCGCATCCTCGAGCTGGCCCTCGGCCTCATCCAGCCGGTCACGCAGCTCATCGCACTCCTCCTCAGCCTTCTCAAGTTCGGCCTTGAGTTGCTGGATGGTGAGCATTTTCTGACGCCACGCCTCACCCATGCCGTCACGGCCGGAGGGCAGCGCCCCGAAGACCTCGTGGACCAGATCGCGCACATGCTGTCCCAGCGGCGAATTGCTGTCGATGCCGGGAGGGTAGCCCGTCCAGCCGCCCAGCGGTCCCACGGCAGGGCCGTATCCACCCTCACTGTCTGTCTCCATAAACCCGACGCCGCCGATGTAGCCGTTGTCTTTGTGGATCTGGTCCAGCTCGTTGAGCTTGTCCATGATGTCATCTTTCATGTCGTCGGCCTTCTGCGTGAGTTCGTCAATACGTTCGGCCAGCTCACGGGCACGCTCCTCGCAGGCCTCCAGATCGGCGCGGCACTGGTCTACGTGGGCTTCCAGTTCCTGCAGTTCCTCGTCCGTGGGCACATCAGCTTCCGGGAGGTTCTCGATGTCGTGCAGGATGCGGGCCACCCACGAGCGGAAAACCCGTTCTATGTCGTCGATGATGCGGTTTTGCTCTTCGAGAAACTCCAGGTCCCACAGGCGCCGGCGCACTTCGCCCTGAAGCTCGCGGATGCGGTCGGTCAGTTCGCGGATTCTCTGGTGCGTATGGAACCGCTGAGTGGCAAGGGCGTCGGCAGAAGCCAGGGTCTGGGCAATATCCCCGGCCCATGGCTGCAGATACGTATCATTGAAATCCTGATAGTAGGCCTGCTGGAAATCATCCTCAAATTCGGGCTGCGGTTCTTCGCGCGGAAAGTCAAGGTAGTGCGCCTGCGTGACGGGCGTTTCGCCGAATCCGAGCGCATCCAGGCGGATCTCCACGTGGGCGCCCGTTTCCGGCGCAACGGCAAGGGTTTGTTCCGGCCAGGCATCGGCCTGCAAGTGAGCGAACGGGAGCAGGATGGCGGGTTCGGACCCGGGGTCATCTTCTGCGACGGAGAGGTTCCGCAGGTAGAGATATCCGGTCAGCAGGGTCTGCCCGGGCGCACCACCGACCAGTCTGAGGGCCGCTTCGCCGGAGGCCGTATCTCTGATTTCGGCAGATAAACCGATATCCCGGAGTACCGCAGGCGAGTCCAGTATCCGGTCGGCCTCCTCATCGGAAAAACGGTCGATGCGGTACCCGGTTGCCATGAAGGTGCCATCCCAGGGGCGTCCACCAAGGGCTGCACATGCATCGCCTGGCAGCAGGAAGCTGTGGTTTTCGAGGTGGCAATGGATCAGTTGCCGATCGGTGGGGATCAGGTCGGGGTCATCGGGAACCGCCCGACGGTCCGCAATTCCGACGAGATCATCGGCATCGGTGGACAGCAGCTCGAACAGCACCGGTTCACTGCGGGTGAGCACGTGGTCACCGGTTAGCGAGAGCACCTGGGCCACGTAGAGGCCCGGCTCCAGCGGCTGGGCGTCCACCGGATAGGCAAGCGTGCTGCTTTCCAGTCCGAACATCTCGAACCAGGCCGGGTTCACGGCGATGGCCTCGGAGGGCTGCTGATCATCCATCACGGGGTGCACCCGAAGGCCGTAGCTGGTGCCCGGAGGCATGGCCTCGGTCCAGGCGAAAACGGGATAGGGGGTTTCGAGCTCGTCACCATCGGCCGGTGTGATAATTTCGGGCGGGGTGGATGGGTCCACCATCACTTCCATGCAATCATCGCCGAGAACCTCGCCGCTTTCCAGGTGAACGGCCTCCACACAGTAGAGGTAGCTGCCGGCCGGTGCGCCGCCGGTGCGCAGAACGATTCGTTCGTAACGTGAGTCGGCGGCGTCGATGTCGATCGGCTCCAGGTCGCGGGCGGTGACCATGACAGGTACCCCGCCGGGTGGCACCTCGATCGGGGAACTGGTGCCGGTGAGTATGACGCCGTCGGTGGCCTCGGTAACCGTACCCCGAAGGAACAGGGCCAGCTGTTCATCACCGGCGCTGACAATGGTCACCTTCCACAGGTCGGGGATGGTGAGCTGATTTGGCGGAGGCGGTGTGACCGAGACGCTGACGAACCGGTCCTGGGCGGATGTTGACGCTGCCGGGTCAAGAGGTGAGAGCAGGGTCAGTAAAAGTATTGTGGCAATGCATGGAATGATATGTCGTGAATTTAAGGCATTCAGCATGATCAGGGGTGGTTTGCATGTGTGCAGGAGTCATTCGTTCTTTCAGTCTTCAAGGAGCGTGTCAATGCAGCATTCCAGGATCTGTTTGGCTATTCGGTCCCTGAAATACTGTTCGATGATGCGTTGCTGGTGGGGGGTCAAAAGTTCGATTCTCAGGCGATGGACTTCAATCCCATCGACGACCCGCCCGCCTCTCAGGAACTTTTCCCACTCTGCATCCAGAATTTCTTCCAGGGGTTTGCCTTCCCAGTTGCAGGGCGAGCACTCAATCCGGTAGTTGTCGACCAGCCGTTTTGCAGGTCTGCGGATTTGTTCGTCAAGTTCCTGGATGCCGCGAATGGCCGCCTCATAGGCCGTGACGTAGTACGAGATCATGTCGCCGAAGCCCGGCACCTTGCCCGCCAGCTCCTCGGCCAGCTTGAGCACTTCACCGAACGCTTCGGCCCTGGCTACCGGATCATCGGTGTTGATGCCGTCGATCAGGGTCATGATCTGTTCGATGCGGTTCTTGTACTCCTCGAGTTTACCCAGATACTCTTTGACCTTGTCCACCTCATCGAGCAGCCCCTCGGGAAATTCGTCGAGTTCTTCCTTGGCTTTCCAGAGACTGTCCCATATCCTTTGAAGGACACCGGGTTCGCGTTCATATTTCTCCCTGTACTCTTCCAGGACGCGCAGGCAGTCGGTCTGCTTGCGCAGCAGCTCGCGCTGTCGACGCGCCTCCTCCAGTCTGCGGAGATGCTCCTCTTCAGCCGATATGCTGCCGCCAATGCGCCGGCCGGTGCCGAGCCCGCTTGCCGCGTCCCCAAAGGCGTCCCTGAGGTGGTCGGAGACCTCCCCGGCCATCTCTTCGGCTTCATCCAGCAGGCCGTCGATTTCCTGGCCTTCTTTCTCCTTTTCATCGCGCTCGTCGTCGATTTTCCCCGAAGCCTCATCCACATCGTCCTGAGAGCCCAGAGGCGAAGGCGGGGTGATATCCCCGAAGCCATCCAGTTTGTTTTGGATGCGGTCGCGCAGGCGCTTGAGCTCGGCGAGCAGCTGTTCGGCATCGGACTGTGACCCGGCGGCGTCGGCCAGCTTGTCCTCCAGTTCCTGGATTCGCCCTTCCAGATGGTCGATGATGTCCCGTTTTTCACTTTCATGGTCGGGGTGGACCGGGGTGTTCCGGATATCGGCCAGGCGCTGTTTGAGGTCATTGATCATATCCTCGAGCCCGGAGACGAAGTCATCGGACTGATTGGCGCGATTTTCCAGGCTCCGGATGAGCTGTTCGAGCCACGCAAGGCGGTAGCGCAGCCATGCTTCCATCTCGTCGGTTTTTTCGGCATGGTCGGCGTATTTGTCGTCCAGGTCTCTGAGGGCCTCTTGGAAATCGACGCAATCATCCATCATCCGGTTGAACCGGACGCGGTTGCGGTGGTGGGCGCCGACGTCGTAGCAGTCGCGCAGTTCATCGAGCATGAGGTCAATGAGCCGGTTCAGGCTTTCGGCCGTGTGCTCGTGGAATGGCACGGCCGCCGCCTTGCCGTGGGCCTCCAGGGCCTGGGCGTCGGCAAAGCCGTTTTCGATTCCCCTGCCGTTGAAACCACGGTTCATCCTGGCGATCATGCTGTTTATCGAGCTCATGCGTTCGCGGTTGTTGCGCATGAATTCCCGGCGCTCGCGCATGGCATCGCGACGCTGTTGGGAACTGGGGGCGTACTCCCCGGTGGCATTGTAACCAAATGTTTTGACGCCTCCCGCAGCGCCGTAATTTGCGCCCCTTCCCGGGGTCCGGGGCGTTGAGAACCGTCCCATACTGCGTCCGCCGGACGCGTAGGTCTGCAGTTCGCCGCAGGCCCGGTCCATGATCCGGGTGCTGGTGCTGTTTTGGTTGAACGCGTCCACCGCATCATCCATCTCATCAAGGAGGTCCTTGAGTTCGTTGAACATTTCCATGGCCTGGTCGGCGTCAAAATGCTGGTTGGCCTTCTCCCTGAGCATGTCCTGGTCATCGGGTGTGCGGATATTGGCTTTCCAGTCGGCCAGCTTGGCGAAGAGATCCTTCAGGCAGTCTTCCATTTCAGCCATGACGGGCGGCACCGGGACCTGGGTTTCGTCGCAATCCACACAGACAAAATTGGCCTGGATGTGCGCGAAAATCTCCTGCCAGTCGCCATCAATCCCGCACAGGTTGTCTTTGATGCGGTTGAACAGGTCCATGACTTTGTCGAGCGCCTGGTCCGCCGCATCCTGCGCCTGGTCGTGTTCGGCCTGTTTGTTCTGGATGTAGCTGTCCAGTGACGACATCAGGTTGTCGTAGTGGTCCTGCGTGCGCTGCATGCTGCTTTGAAGCGCCTGGATCTGCGCGTCCAGCTGGCGTTCGAAGCGCCGCGTTGCCGATGCCGATGCCCTGTCATATCTCCGCTGTTTCGCGCTTTGCGCCCCGCCTACCGATGCGTTGGCCACATACCTGTTGTGAAAATCTTGCTGCCAATTCAGATTGCACTCATTTCGCTGATTTTCCAGTCGCTGCACCTCCTGAGCCATGGCGTCCATGCTGTGATCCAGTATTTCCTCAAGGTTGCTGCGGAATGTGGCGGCATTGTCAAGTTCACCCTTGAGTGCATCGGCGGCCCATTGCTGGTCCTGGTAGTCGTCAAGCGCCGCAAGGAGCTGGTCCATCAGGTCATGCTTCACATCGCAGAGATCGTCACGGATCGCATCCACCCCGTCAAAAATCACGGTCATGACACGCAGGGTATCACATGGTCCGGCGGTTACTACGGCGTAGGTGGGCCGCCAGGTGAAGGTGACCGGTTCGCTTCCGGCCAGAACGGCTTCGCCCTGGACGCCGAGCACCTGGACGACATAGGTGCCAGGTTCCAGTTGCATGGCGTCCACCGGATAGAAAAAGACCGATCCGCTGACCGGGCCGGACCGGAACCACGACGGGTTGGTCGCCACGGCTTCGGAGGGGGTTTGCCCTTCCATTACCGGGAAGACCTGCAGTTCATAGTGCAGTGTGGGTGGATGTGTCTCGATCCATGAAAAAACGGGTTGCGGTTCTTCGAGCTCGTCGCCTTCGGCCGGCAGTACCACTTCGGGGGGAGAGGCGGGATCAACCATCACTTCGTTGCAATCTTCGGCAAGCATGTCGCCTGTATCGGCGTGGACGAGCTGGATGCAGTAGGCGTAAAAACCGGCCGGGACCCCGCCGGTCCGAAGGAGAATTTCCTCATAATCCGGATTGGCGGTGGACGTTTCCACCGGTTCGATGTCGCGGGCGGTTACGAAGGTGGTCACGGGAAAACCGCCTTCTGCATCGATCATGAAGACTGCTGATATTGCATTGAGGATCTCTCCATCGGTTTCGGCCAAGACCTGGGCTGAGAGGAAGACGGGAGCCGGTTCTTCAAAGAATGAAGTGATGGTGAGTTGCCAGAGATCCGGAACAGTCAGCTGTCCGGGAGGAGGTGGGATCAGGTTCAGGGTGGCATCAATCTGCGCCTTTAGTGGTGCTGAGACCACAAAAAAGAGGTACAGGAAACACAGTTTCCGCTTCATAGCCACTCCCGGAATTTGCCAAACGAGTTAATTTACCGTTTTTTACAACTCACGCAAGTATTGCCAAAAAATAATAAAATGTCAATAAGTTATTGAAAGATATTGAAATAGCTATAAATTCAATAAGCGTAACCGGAAAATATTTAGTTGATCAGGCTGGTTCACATAATTGGTATCATCAAAATGCGGGTGACCATGGAATGTCAGAACTCGACACTAAGCCCGAATGGCAGGAAGTTAATCCACGCGAAGTTATAGACCTGGTCGACATCGGCGCCGCCTTCGAGGATGCGGTAGCCGGCGTAGAGGGAGAGACTTTTGCGAAGCTGGTAGTGGACGGTGAGTGCGGCGTCGGTGGCACGACCCTGCGGACCTGCGAGGGTTTCGGCATCCAGCCGGAGGGAGAGCCGTTCGGTGAGTGCACGGGAGGCGAACAGGTGCACCAGCGGGACGAAGCCCAGATCGGTGTCGCGGTCTTCCAGTCCATCCTGCTCAAGCTGCACCTTGGCATCGCGAAGGAGTCCGGCCAGCCCCGCGCCCAGTTCCCACGGTCCGCGGTCGTAAAACGTGAAGCGGTAGGTGAGCCGCCAGGTGTTGAAACGGTAAGTGCCCTTGATTGGCTGGTTGGGCGAGAATTCCGAATCGGCGAAGATGATGGGGCCAGCTGTTTTCAAGCGACCTGTCCCGCTTTTGGTAATTGGAGCATACAGAATGCGCACAGTGTGCCGCTCAAGAAACCGTACAGAGGCCCTGACGCGGAAGTAGGGGGCGAGGTCGCTGCCTATGAGGTCGATCATGTCGAACCGGGTGCCGCCCTCGTTGGGGATGCGGACGTCGTTGTTGCTGAACCACAATCCACCCGTTTCTGCTTCCAGGGTGAAGGTTTGGGCTTGAACATGAGCATTAGCGAAGAGCAATAGTAAGGCGGCGAAGGTAAGTATTCGCAATATTTTCATTTTAAAAGGGTGTTGAGCAAATTTTGACGGGATTGATAGCACTTTTTAAGCGGAAATTTTTGGGTGATCAGAAGGGTTCAGAGGTGCTTTTTCTATTAACCTCGTGATGCCTTGATCTGATGCCCTGATCTGTAAGTGCAAACATCAGTCAGCGGAGAAACGTTTAGTGTTTCATGCCGGAACTGGCGACAGCCGAGGCCGCGTGGATGCCGGCCAGCCGTCCGCTCACCCACGCCCAGTAGAAGTTGAAGCCGCCGATGCGGCCGAAGACGTCCAGGATCTCCCCGCACAGGAAAATGCCAGGGGCCAGGCGCGACTCCATGGTGGCCGGATTGATCTCTTCCAACGGGATACCGCCGCCGGTGACTTCGGCTTTTTTGTAACCCAGGTTTCCAGTCGGCAATAGTAAATATTCCGTGAGATCGGCGATCAGGCGCTGTCGTTCTTTGGCCGAGAGCTGCGCTGTCTTGCGGTCGGCCAGGCCGTTTTCTTCGAGCAGGTTGTCGGCAAGGCGCCGGGGGAGGTGGCTGCGAAGAAGGGAAGTCGTGGTGTGGCGGCCCTCGAACTGCCCCTGCCACCATCCGGCCGATTTGCCGGTCCAGTTGACGCGCAGGGCGGCAGACGGCTGGGGGCAGGCGAAAGACTGTTCGGCGGAGGTCGGCTTTATGACTGCAGACGGCTGGTTGGTGGCGGATGAATGGCTCGCGTTGGTCTTTTGCCGGTCCGCGGTGCCCGGCAGTGTGCCCTGTTGCGCCCGCACGATCACATGCGATACATCCAGCACGGCCGGACCGCTCCAGCCCTTGTGGGTGAACAGGAAGCCGCTGCGACGGGTGCGGAAGGGGCAGAGATCCTTCGGCACGGGACGGGTGGAGGTGTGGGGCCGGCCAGAGGCGTGGGGCTGGTCCGCCTTTTTGCCCGGCACGCTTTGTCCGGCCGCGTCCGCATCCACAAAAACCGGCTCCAGATCCACATCCAGCGAGACGCCGGGCAGCGGATCCCGGCCGGGATGCGGTCCCGTGAGCGGCGTGAGCGCGGGGTAGGTGGGATGCAGGGTGTGCCCCAGCGTTTCGGCGATGCTGTGTCCGGTGCCGTCGGTGCCGGTCGACGGGATGGAGAGCCCGCCGGTGGCGAAAACAACAACAGGTGCCCCGTAATGCACGCCATCGTCTGTGGAAATGACCCAGACCGGGCCGGATCGCCGCACGGATGCCACGCTTGCACCAGTGCGTATCTCCACGCCCAGGCCGGTCGCACGCCGCATTAGCAGATCACGCACTTCACGAGCCGAGTTGCTCTCGGGAAACCATTTGTTGGATTCGCGTTCACAGGCCAGCCGCAGCCCGATCTCGTCGGTGAACCAGCGCCGGCAATCGTCCAGCGACCAGGAGCGGAAGATATTGCGCATCCGGTTGCGGGATGAGTCCGTCACGAAATCATCGAGCTGCATCTCCACGGGCAGCACATTGCAGCGGGTGCCGCCCGACATAAGGATCTTGCGCCCGGCCTGCGGGGTGCGCTCCAGCAGCGCTACCCGGACTGCTCTGGTTGGCTCCGGGTCAGAAGAAACGGGCGAGGGTCTGTTTTCGGTGGCGGCAAAAATCGCAGCCGTCAGGCCGGCGGCCCCGGCGCCAATAATAATGATGTCGGAGTAATGCATGTATTGGGCACGTCGCGGTCAGCGTTGCGGTCCGGCGCCCGTGCGGCGCCATCCCAGGTGCGCAAGATACACGGAATCCAGATCAATGGTTTGGCCGGGTTCGATCCGGAAGGTTCCGGGATCCGCTGCACCGCCGTCGAGGCACTCAAGGTGAAGCACGACGTTTCCGTCATCATCCACATCCAGCAGATATACCATGAATTTGGCGCCAACGGCACCCTTGCTCCAGGGCCAGAGTGTGATGTCGTTGTGCGACGGACCAAAACGCCCGTCGTTCCAGACAAGGCGCACAGGGGCGCGTCGCATGCCGGTGTCCTCAATCTGAACGCCGGCGGTGTCACTGAGCTGGATCAGGGCGTGCCCGTCAGGGACCGGCAAGTGGCGCTGCGCCTCGAAATACCCGTCGGCTTCGGATGCGGGAACGATAAGGCGGTGGATCCTGCCGGGCGGGTACCCGGGCATGGTGACGCCATAGGCCTGGATGTCCCGAAAAACGGACCGGATATCGCGGATGATGTGGTTTGCTGCGCGCCAATCGGTATCCAGGGCGCGGATGGTATCGGGGGGCAGTTCCGGGTGGATGCGGCCTTGCCCGTTGCTCAGGGCGGTTTCAGGCGGGGTGGATGGGGTTGTAGGCCGATCGCGGAGCCGGGTATCCTTTTCCGGGCCGGGTGGGGACAGGCCCGCCCGCCAGAGGTGCAGGGTGTCGCCGATCATGCCTGCCTGCATTCTGTTATCGCGTGCCGCAGGCGGGATGGCATTCATGATATGCTGTAAATCGGCCTGGTGTGGCAGCGGGCTAATGCCTGCGGCTTCATAATCGATGCGGACCATATCCCATGCACGCCGTCCATGATCAGCAGGCCATTCAAGATCGGCAAAAAGCTGCCCGTCGCGGGTCATGCGGATGGTCACCAAGTCGGTATCATGGCGGCTGGTAAACCGTGCGATATTGGAAGCCAAAGAGCGTATGCGACGAAGCTCCTGATAGTTGTTTCTCTCATCGGACTGGGGCCACGTGAGCTCCACATCGAGATCCCGGCGGGAGTGCGACCATGTGATTGACACATCATCGGCAATGTAGTGGTTTTTCTGATGCGCCATGGCATCGGCCAGCGAGGTTCGGTCGTAACGGGCATCATACCAGAGGTGGATCTGCGATGCACCCGTCATGCCCAGCAATCCGGCGACAAGACCAGTGATCAGGCGCAGTATATAGATTTTTCGGCGGGACGGACGCAGGCCTTCTCCGGGGGCACGGTACAAGCTCATAAAAAAAGCAGCGGGTACCCAGAACAGAAATGCTTCGGCCAATTTGAAGCCGAGTCCATCCTCAAAACCACTGACGCTCAGCGCGGCACGATACCAGTAGAGCGTGGAGAGGAGTAAGGCGGCAAAACCCGGGACGATGAATGAATGGCTGATAGCGGCAAGGTCGATTGGCGCCGTACTGTCAGGCCCGCCGGCAGGGGGACCGGCTTGCGCAGTGCCCTTGCGTGCCAGGAAAAAACCGCCGATGGCGGCAATGAGTGTCGCCGCCAGTATGATGATCAGCGCGTCCTCCCTGAGCAGGCCGGGATCGGTCCATAATATGGCGGCAACCCCGCCACCGAAGAGCATCAGATTCCATATGCGCTGCATGATGTATTGCACCCCCAATAAATAACTGTGACTGTGGAACCGGTTTGAACCGCAATATGGGCAAGGTATTGATCTTTTTCAAATTATACAGTCAGTGCAGAGATGCAGCCATAAATGGACATCACATGGTTCAAGCAGCACAGTCAAGTCAGGATGCGCATCGGAAATCTGATTGCCTTGACCAATATGATGCGCATCACGAGACAACACATGTTATCTGTGGTCATATGACACTATTTCATCAGCATCATTTTGCGGGTCTGGATGAAATCGCCGGCAGTGATGCGGTACAGACAGACGCCGTTGAATGCCGATCATCCGGTGACAATGAACCACTGTCCTTCCCGGCGGGTCCACTCGGAGGCCAGATCCATGAACTTGGGCGTCAGGATCATCAATACAATCATTACGGCACTGAAAAGGAAGGTTTCTATGATCAGGAAACTGACAAGCAGAAACCCGGCCACGGAAACGGCCATCACTACCAGATGCCGGACCAGCCCAGCCAGAATACCTGCCCGGACAATACTCTCCCACAGGCCGAAGATGAGTGTAAGTCCCATGAGCACCATCATGATGGAGAGGTACCAGACGGCGAACTCGTGCCCGGCCGGCCAGATCAGAGGCGTCTCAAGGAAATTGTAGATTAGTGGAGCGGTGAATGGGTACATAACGCCAACGATTAACCCGGATATAAGGAACAACAGCACCGGCCAGGCAACACCAGGATTGTTGTGACTGTCCGCCAGTTTGAGCATCCTTGCATCAATGGCAGGAAAGAAGATCAGGAAAAGCAATATCAAGAGCAGTGCCATGAGAGCAACAATCTGGCTGAACCGGGTATAAAGGTTCAGATGCTGGCGGAAAAAGATCACAGCAGCCGGTTGCGAAAGATCCACCACCATAAGGTCGTCCAGATCCACATAGCCGGTTTTACCTCCACCCATATCCAACTCTATGGATTCGTATGGGTAGTAAATACCGGTTACCCAATGGCCAATGGATGTGCGCCGCAGATCGTTAACAAGCGTGCGGTTCGGTGTGATTTCCGTTGTTCCCTGATTCACGTTGACCGCACGAAGCACCCGGCTTGCAAACAGGGTATCGTGGGGTTCCACAGAGCCGATAATGGGGCTGTCGTGGGTCCAGTTGTCCCGGACAACGGTGCCCGGACGTTTTGGAATGAACGCGGTATGGTCGATTCCAAAGTGCTCATAGGCGGGACTTCGGGCATTGCGGATCAGCCGGATCTCCTCATCGGAGAGTACGCGGTTGTAAATGCGCACATCATCCATCAGGCCCCGGAAGCTGATGCGCTGGTCCCAGGGACAGTGTCCCAGCGTGAGGTTGGGCAGCCCTATGGACCTGCCCGCCGCCGCACTGCCTTCCACCGTGATCTTATCTTCCCCGGCATGGATTGCTGCTATCTGACCGGATTCGCTGAAGGTGACAGCGACGAATACCCAATTGTCCATTTCGACCGGCAGTGCCCCGGCTTCCTCATTGCCCAGAAAGAGGGTGAGCGACGTTTGGCGGGTGTCGGTGTCTTCAAGGATGCGCAGGGCCCGCCCGGCGCGGTTGTCCATGTTGGAGAAAACACTCATGCGCGGGATGGGACGCGTGGGATGGGCATGGCGTTTGATCCATCCGGTGAACGTCATTTCGGGCAAGCGGCCGGGTGTGATGTTCACAGGGGTTGTGAGCCGGCTGGATGTGGACTGGAACATAGCCGATCCGCGCCGCTCGAAAGAGAAGGCATCGCGTCCGCGCCATACCTCTTCAGGCCGGGCATGGTTGCCGTTGCCGCTCACGTCCCGCCAGGTTCCGTCGAAATCGTATCTTGCGACGAGGCCGGGTGTCACACCATCCAGCATTCCATTCGGGTTTGCCATCAGTAGTGCGCCGTAACCCATGACAGGCGCCCCGAGAACAAGCAGGAGCATGCAAATGTGTAGTCTGATCATTTTTTTCTTCCCATAATCCCACATGGCAAATTCAGGCTGCAAACGGGATGTGCCAAGCGCAATAGCCGGCACAAAAGCCCAATTTTACCTCTGTGAAGGCAATGTATGCAAAAAAACCAAAAAAAATCTATCCTAAATGAGGCCCCCTTATTACCTTTTGGGTCAGGCCGCTTCCGGACCGGCCGCAATCCAAACCCAGCTGTGATACCGGAAATCCATAAGAACATATTGTAAAAAGCAAAACTGCCATGACATTATTGACCTGGTCGGGAATTATACTCTGCCTGTCGCAGTCGGCAACACTATCGGGCCTCAATCTGGGGCTTTTTTCCATTGGCAAGCTGGAGCTGGAGGTGGAGGCCAAAAAAGGGGACCCGCGCGCCGTGCGGGTGCTGAGGCTTCGAAAGAATGCCAATTTCGCCCTTGTGACCATTCTGTGGGGCAATGTGGCGGTAAATGTGCTGCTGGCGCTGCTTTCCGGGTCGGTCATGACCGGGGTGATCGCCTTCCTGTTTTCCACGGTTGTGATCACCATCTTCGCCGAGATCATCCCGCAGTCGTATTTTTCGCGGCACGCCCTGAAGATGGCATCGCTCCTTGCGCCGGTGCTGCGTTTCTACCAGTTACTGCTCTATCCGGTTGCGAGGCCGACCGCCTGGGTGCTGGACCGCTGGCTCGGCGGCGAGCAGATCCGCTACTTTCGCGAGCAGGACCTGCGCCAGGTGATCAAAATGCACATGGAAGCCACCGACAACGATATTGCCCGGGTGGAAGGGCAGGGCGCCATCAACTTCCTGGAACTGGACGATGTGCCGATGGACCAGGAGGGGGAGACGGTGGATCCGGAGAGCGTTTTGGAAGTGCCGTTTGAGTCGGGCAGGCCGGTTTTCCCGAAAATAAAACCGAGTCCGGACGATCCCTTTCTGGTGGAAGTGAACAAATCGGGCAAGAGCTGGGTGGTGCTGGTGGATGGCGAAAAAGAGCCGCAACTGGTGCTGCGGGTGGAGGACTTCATCCGGGAGGCGCTGTTCTCTTCCGAACGTTTTCGTCCCTTGCGGCACTGCCACAGGCCGATCGTCGTGCGCGATGAGAAGAAGAAACTGGGGGATCTGATCACACGGTACCGGGTTCGGCCGGGCGACCCCACCGACGATATTATCGAGGATGACATCATCCTGCTGTGGGGGGATGAGCGCCGGGTTGTCACCGGCACCGACATCCTGGGCCGTCTTCTGCGCGGCATAGCCCGGAAAACACCGGAATCGAACCTGGCAGCCTCCGGCTGACACACTAAAATGATGCATCGAAACTAAATGCGGGCCCGAATGATACGTGATCTTGTGGATAGCGGTAAATTGGCAGAATTTGCAAAAAAGTGGTGGTGTACGCTGCTTTTGCTCCCGTTTGTGCTGATGTCGATCCAGCAGATCTGGCAGGCGTTTTCGGTGCACGTTCTGATGCTTGTCTACTATGACTATACGTTCCCTTACAACATCGTCTATTTCCTGATTTTTCATTTCGACCTTATTGTCCATGAAGCGGGCCACACGTTTTTCTCCATTTTCGGCAATCGTTTTATCCACATCCTTGGCGGATCCATCTACCAACTGCTGCTGCCGCTCATCCTGATCATCTTTTGCTGGTACAACCGCTACCGCGTGGGCACGCAGCTGTCACTGGCCTACCTGGGATTCAGCTGGATGTCCGTCGCCGGCTATGCGGCCGATGCCGCCGGACGACAGCTGCCGCTGATAGGGAATCTTGGAAAGGAAGCCCACGACTGGCACAATATTTTCGTACATCTGGGACTCCTGGACAGCTACCGTGGCATTGCCATTTCATTTGCCCTGATCGGCGGGCTTTGCTACCTCGCGGCGCTGCTGGTCCCGCTCTTCTGGGAGGAATACGAGGAAGTCCGGCTCGATATCAAGATCTGAGCACGGACGCGCATCCACCCGCATGGCAAGTTGAAATAACTCGTTTATTACCCTATGTTTCCAGTAACAGAACTAACAGGCACATGTCTATTTTCTGAGATCCGCTTTGATGTGGCTGCGCTGGACCGCCGCGTCGACCGGAGTATGGCAGGCGCAGGTCGTTATGTTTCAGGTCATGCCGTCACTTGACCAGCAGCATGGACCTGGCTGAGGTGAATTCATCTGTCCGAATCCGGTATATGTACACACCGCCGGCAAGCTGTGAAGCGTCAAATGTCACTTCGTGTCTTCCGGCCGGCTGTTCATGGTCAATCAGCGTTGCGATTGTTCGTCCCAACAAGTCAACGACTTCAAGCCGCACATGGCTGGCAGACGGCAGATCGTATCTGATTGATGTGGCGGGGTTGAACGGGTTCGGGTAGTTTCCGTAGAGCCGGAACGCGATTGGAGCATCTGTCGCATCCGCAGAACTTGGTGTTTGTGTCCTGAAAGTCCAGGTCCTGCTCCAGTCCCCATCCGTGCCATCGATTGAGGCGCGGACTCGCCAGAAGTAGGTTGTCTGCAATTCAAGTTCCTGTATGGGTACATAGGTGGTGTTGTCTGCAAGGTCAACATCTATGACCAGCTCCGAAAAATCATCGTCTGTTGCAATCTGGAGTTTGTAATAATCGGCGTTTGCAACCTCCCGCCATGTAAATTCTGTTGCAGGCGCTATACCTTCGGAGTGGTTCATTGGGGACTGGAGCATGACCCGGGATACCGGTACGATGAACCGGGCAATGTTGATCAGGATCTGACGGACCTCGGCCGACCAGATGTTCCGGCTGTTATAGTGTCCGCCCATGTTCCAGTGAATGATGCTGCCGTTCCCAAAATCCCCGACAACCAGAGCATCCCTGCTTCTGGAGCCTTGAATTAGCGTGATGGCATTGAGCGTGGGGTCTTCCTTTCGATCCGTGGCGCTGAATGACCAGCCGGATGGGACTTCGAATGAATCTGGAAGGTCTTCTGTTATCTGATGCTCCGCCATTACAGTGTAAGTTTCGGATCCCGTGCCCCAGGATCCGCCGTAGGTAATCGGGATGATGCTGTTAAGAGTCTCGTTGGTTGAACCTGACCATGATATCCACTCGGTTGACATCATCACGCCTCCGTTCAGAATGTACTGGCGGAGATTATCCTGCCCGCTTTGCGGCACAGCAGAGGACCAGGTAACTCCGTTTAGCAGTATGACTAAACTGTATTCGGAGATGTCCTGGGTTGTGAATCCCCTGTAGGGGAGACCGATCTCAACATTCATTCCTGCATTTGTGAGTATCGCGGCAATGCTGTCCTGCGTACCGGAATCGTGGAGGATATAGATATCCTGGGCCTGAAGTGTTGAGACTAGCAATAAAGCGTTAAGCGCAAGCGCAGCTAACAGTTTTTTCATGGTGTGTCCCCCTGGTAAAAGTGAATACTTATTTTCTGTACAAGAACAATAATTAGCGTACTTGAAAGGCAATCACTGATAGAGCAATATTACATAAATTGAAATAAATTTAGATTATTTTACAACATGTCGCAAAATAATTCGCTCTTTAAGTAGCATTGGGAGGGCAGAAAAATACTTTTGCAGGAATTTTCAGAGTACTTCTGTTCCAATTTTTCAAGAAGTTCCGGATCAGCAACAAAAAAAACCTGTGTGGCTGGCCATGCCGTCACCTTATCAGCAGCATGGTCCAGGCAGAGGAGAAGCTATCCGCAAGCGCAGCGGGTGGAAGTAATTATCAGAGGACACCCAGCGGGATGGGGATGTCGATGCTCTCAGAAATGGCGCGTATCAGTTCGCGCTCTTCCACGCTAACCCGTTCGTCGGCCGTGATGCTGTGAAGCAGCGCCGTAAGGATGTATTTCTTGACAGGTGAGGCGGATGCGGCGATCTCGTCGATGGCGGGGCCCAGCTGCGCCGGCGCGCACTCCCTGGCATCAAGAAGGGTCACCCCTGCGGGGAGCACATCCGATATGGCCTGTGTGCCGGCCTGCCACGCCTGGCTGGTGTCGCTGCCGGAGGCGTGCGCCATGGCTGAAAGCACAATGGAGAGCTCTTTTGCAAGCGTTTTAAGATGGTAGTGGCGGATTTTGGGTTCGGCGATGGGGGAAAAGGCGGCTTCGAGCTGCCGGAGAACGAGTTTTTCCAGCACAAATTCGAACAAACCGACCTGATTGTCTTCCAGTATGAGCTTCTGGATAGTATCCCGGAAGCCGTGGTACTGCTGTTCGCTCATGTGGCGCAGTACGGGTATCGCCAGTTCAGTGAGAGGCAGAAACCACTGACGGTCGCCTCCGCGCAGTTCGGCCAGGAGTTTCTCCGAGTATTCGGCCAGCTGCGGTTCGATTTTGTCACGCAGCAAGGCTGGGATACCGGTTTTCGGAGCAGTTGCGGACTGCAATTCGGGTTTGTCCTGCGATTGGGATTTGTCCTGCTCCGCAGCGGCGGTTTCGGTTGCGGTCCCGGCCGGTTGTGCGGCACCGGATTGCACTGCGCCGCCGGTACCAGCAGCGATGCCTGCTTCTTTGGTGCGGGCGGCCATAAGCAGGGCTATGATAAGCGCCTGTGCACCCAGGGGTTCATGAGCGGCTTCACGCAGGGTGGGAGGGATGCCGGCAAGCAGCCTTCCGGCGCGGCCCATCTGTTCACCATCCAGATTGCCGATGGCCGCCAGGATCACCTCCGGACGCAGTGCCGGGTGTGCGGCTCCAAAAGCGTCCGCCGCGCTTCCGGCGGCAGCTGTCCCACCGCCACTGGAACCGGCGGTACCGGGTGCGCCCTCGGTCCGACCGAAAAAGTCTTCAAGCGCGCCTGCGCCGCTCCGTGCGCCCGAAACCCGCTGACCGTCGGCTTTGGCCCGTGCGATACGGTCCTGCTCCAGCCGTTTGCGGATCTGCTCCTGTTTGCGGCGATCCTCGGCACCGGCGGCGGCAGGATCAATGGCGCGGATCCGGTCTGCAATGGGTGGATGCGTAGCGTAGAGCCGGTCCAGCGCCGTATGGAAGCTGTTGGCGAAGAACAGGTGGCTCATCTCCATGGCGTGGCCGTCCTGTATCTTGCCGCCGTCCATCGAGCGGTCGATCTTCCGCAGGGCATCGCCGATGCCCGACGGGTTGCGGGTGTACTGCACGGCGGCGGCATCGGCCAGATATTCGCGCTGGCGCGAGATGGCGGCCTGGATCATACGCCCGAAAAGCATGCCGATATAGCCGATAACGATGAGCGCAAGGCCGAGCAGGATGATCACCAGGGTGGCCGATCCACCTCCGCGTCCGCCCGACCTGCCACCCCTGCCCATCCCGGAGTACGCCCCTGAGCGCAAGATAATCATGCCCATGATGTGCAGCAGCAGGATTCCGTTGAGGATGCCGATCAGCCGGATATTCAGGCGCATGTCGCCATTGAAAATATGGCTGAACTCATGCGCGATCACCCCCTGCAACTCGTCGCGGTTCAGTTTCTCGAGCGTGCCGCGCGTGACGCCCACGGCCGCATCCGCCGTGCCGAAACCGGCGGCAAAGGCGTTGATACTCTCCTCGCGGTCCAGAATGTACACATCCGGAACGGGAAGCCCGGAGGCGATGGCCATCTCCTCGACCACATTCATGAGCTGCCGTTCCTTGGGATCGCGGGTTGCCGGCTCCACCCAACGTCCACCCAGCATCTCGGCAACCGCCGAACCGCCCTTCCGGAGCTGGAAGATGCGGAATGTCGTACCCGTGGCAATCACGATAAGCAGTATCACGGCCACATAACTCAACAGCACCGGCTGCCACAGCATGTCACCGATACTGGCATCGTACGGCATGAAACCGGCGAACCGGAGCAGCCAGATGAGGACCACATAAACCGATATGATGATCATGACCACCGCAAGAAGATAGAGGCCCACCAGCTTCCAAGTGGACTTGCGCGCGCGGTCCTGGGCTTCAAAGAAATCCATGGAGGTTGCAGTGAGGGTGGATGGGTGCCTTGTGCGTTCCAGCGGGTGCCGCAGGTTTCTCAGGTCTCGCGTGTATCGCAGGTGTTTCAGGTGTCGCGAGTATTGCGGGTGCTGCAGTTGTCACAGGTGTCGCAGTTTTCACAAGTGTTGCAGTTGTCGCAGTTGATGCCGTTGTCACAGGTGTCGCAACTTTCGCGGCAACGCTTTTTAGAAGGATACTTTCGGTGCCTGGCGCTCTTCGGCGGCCTCAATCTCGAAAAGCTGGGCCTCCTTGAAGCCGAACATGTTGGCAAAGATGATGTTCGGGAATTTCTCGCGTCCGGTGTTGTAGTTCATCACCGAATCGTTGAACGACTGGCGCGCAAAGGCGATCTTGTTCTCGGTGGAGGAGAGCTCCTCGGTGAGCTGCATCATGTTCTGGTTGGCTTTCAGGTCGGGATAGTTTTCCGAAAGCGCGAACAGGCGTCCGAGCGCACCCGAAAGCCCCTGTTCGGCCTGCATCAGCCGCTTCATGGCGTTGGGATCGGCGGGATCCTGGGCAGCCTGCCGCTCGGTCTGTTGCGCCTGGTTGCGGGCCTGGATGACCGCCTCCAGCGTCTCGCGTTCGTGTTTGAGGTAGGCCTTGGCCGTTTCCACCAGGTTGGGGATCAGGTCGTAGCGCCGCTTGAGCTGCACATCGATCTGGGCGAAGGCGTTCTTGAACCGGTTGCGCAGGGCAACCAGCCGGTTGTAAATGGCGATCGGGAAGGCGAAGAAGATGATCAGCAGGATCGCGACAATAATGATTGTAGTCATAGGAATCGGGCTGTTGATGAGGATTTTGATTGCTCCTGCCGCGGACACAAAGCCGGCCGCGACACCATACCGGATAATACGCCCGGAATCCCCGAATATACAAGTTTTTGATACTAAAGTGGATACCATAAAAAAAACCCGGTCACGGTTTCGATACCGGCCGGGCTTTCATCATCCGCCAACAGGCGCGACATGTTCATTGTGCCATTTTCGATGTTCGGGTTGATCAGGTCCCTGACGATATCGCGGCATTCACGGCCGGCCGGATCTGGACCGTCATCCATCTCCGCCCAGCTGTCCATGTTGGAAGACAAAACATAAACGTTACCCGTTCCCTGGACCCTTTGCCACAGGTTCCATTGCCATTCTCCCTCGTTTTCGAGGTAGCATTTTTTCCATGTTTCAATGCCATTACGGAACTGGCTGTTGTGTCCCGGTTTGACCGTGAATTCCATCGTGGAAAGGATTATGCTCCCGTCCTCGGCCTGCGCCCGGACCTCAACGTGAAGCAGGGTGGATGCGGTCATGCCTATGATCAGGATGCACAGCATCCTTGCGATAATTTTCATTTGAAGATTCATTTTTTATTGGATTTGGTAGGTTCCTACTCTGTTTCGGGGAGGTTTTTCGGCATACTCCTCTACGGCATTTTTCAAACCTGCAGGGGAACAAGCCTGATGGCTGTGCAACTTTCCTGCAGGCACAACTGGACTACAGTAAAACCGGACTGGTGAGCAACTGCGCAGCATGCATCACGATACCCTATCAACACGTGTTAAGCATAACTTCTGATGCCGCGAAAGTATTGGAGGCACTTAGATAGATATTAATAATAAATGATATAGCAACAAATATATGTTATTATTTAATTTGCAATATTATAATAGGATGGGATGGGTAATACTCGCCACACTCAACAGGTTATAAATAATTGATTGTGGATGGATGTACGCTTTCACTAAAAACGGCATCCGATTGATATTGGGGCATTCCGAGGGACACAGGCAGGGGGTGCTCACGAAGACGCAATTCCACTGGGACAAGTTCCGCATCTTGTCCGACTATTTCCTGATGGCAACCAAAGTCAAGCTGCAGCCTCAGGCAGGTGTCAAAACCACCTTGCCGAAATTCTTCCGCCCCTCGATATAGCTGTGAGCCACCGGCGCCTCTTCAAAAGTGAAAATGGCATCCACATGCGGCCTGACCCATCCTTTCCCGACCCCCTCCAGAATCTCACAGGCCCACGCTTCGACTTTCTTTTTCTCGCCCCACAGCCGGCCGACATTCACCCCGTAGACCCCCTTGTTGTTGTTCATCAGCTGGATGGGGTTGTAGATCGGCAGGCGCTGAAGCACCGGGACAAAGCGCAGCGGTCCGGGAAGGGTGGATGTGGTAACCTCGGATACCCCGTACATCCCCAGCCGCCCCGTTGAACGCAGCGCACGCCAGCTTTTCTTCCAGTTGGCACCGCCGAGCGGATCAAAAATGACATCCGCGCCGCGTCCGTCGGTATGGTGCAGCACCGCTTTCACCCAGTCGCCACGCCGGTAGTCGATGGCCACGCCCAGGCCCCGCTCTTTTAATCCTTCATGCTTATATGGCGATGCAGTGCCAATCGTGCGCGCCCCGATATGCCGGGCAATGTCGAGCGCCGCCAGGCCAACCCCGCCGCCGGCATTGTGGATAAGCAGTGTTTCACCGCGGGCGAGTCCGCCCATCTTGACGAGCTGCATGGCCGTCAGATAGTTCACCGGGATGGCGGCGGCCACCGGAAACGACATGGTGTCGGGAATGGGGTACACCTGATCCACTGGTACCGACACGATCTCGGAATAGCCGTTGAATTTGGTATATGCCAGAACACGGTCGCCGGGTTTGAACCGGGTGGATGTGGGGCTGTCGCCGGTACCGGCAGCGGGGCCGGAATCACCGGGCTTAGCGGAATTGGCGGATTTTTTCGGGTCGCCGGATTTTGAAGTTTTCCGGCGCACCTTGCCGGCCGCGCTTTTCCCGACCTGGAGCACTTCCCCGGCCACCTCGTATCCCACCACGGCGGGCAATTTGGGGCCATCGGGATAAAGCCCCTTGCGGGCCAGGATATCCGCAAAATTGACTCCGGCGGCGGCAACTTTAATGGTCAGTTCGCCTTCGGCCGGACGCGGATCCGGGTACTCGCGGACTTCCATCACTGCCGGTCCGCCGGTTTTTGTAATAGTAACTGCTTTCATTATTTACACCAAATTCAATCCAAATGGCCCAATTTTTTTTTTCACATAACTGGATGCAATCATGCACGTACGTCAACCTGAGGCTTTCAAGTTCGTATCACGATCTTTTCCCCGGGTCAGTAACAGCATTCAGCGACACAGGCAAGGTACCGGATGCCTCGGGAAATTCAAATAAGATGGATGCAATTCTGTGTTAGCTCTCTGTTTCAGGATGTCATTATGGATCCAGGTTTTCGTGCGCGCCTATGGTGGATGCACCTGCCGGCCTTGCGTTACCGCTATAGTCCTCATCCGGGCGCTCCGGATAGTCATCGGCCCCAGCCCCGGCGCCAATGGCCGGGCTGCCGGCCTGGAGTTGGAGCAGTTGATCATCCGCGATGAAGAGCGGATCGGTATCCACCAGATCATTTCCGCCGGTGGAGGTGCTGCCGTCGAAATAGGGGATGACCTGATAGAACAGGTTGAAATCCGCATCCAGCGTGGCGTCGGCGGGTAGTGAAATGCCCCGATCGGGAATTGTGCGACCGCTGCGGCCCTGGATGATGTTGTTGACCGCCGTGACAGGCAGCGCCCCGCTGGTCGAGGCCAGTCCCTGCAAAATGATGCCATTGAAAATGGAAGTGGCATTCCACGGGCTGGCTGCCAGGGTGTTGTTGTAAATATGCACGGGCTCGGTATAGAGGTGTGCATTCCGGAGATTGATCCCGCTGGCAGCGAAATTGCGGATGATGTTGTTCCGGATGAATATCTCGGAGCTGGCGCTGCCTTGCCACGACAACAATTCGATCCCGGTCCCGCCACGGGTGGAGCGCATATCGATCAGGTTCTGCTCAATAATCACGGGTTCGGCAATACTTATTATGGCGTAGATCCCCAGTTCATTGCCTGAGCTTCCAACCGGCTCGAAAACCAGCGCGTTTCGGCGCACAACGCTTCCGCGATCAGAAACTCCGTTGTCAAACAGTTCAATACCGGTAAGCGAGCCGCTGCCAACCTGCTGCAAATGCACGAAATTATCCTCCAGGACAAGTCCGCCGGAACCATTGCCTGCTATTCTGATTCCGTTGGTCCTGGATTCAATGTGGTTGTCTCGCACATCGCCGTCGG
>SLNO01000119.1 GCA_007132975.1 Balneolales bacterium | reverse complement strand
GTTGGTCACCTCACGCGGCGAATAAATATCAATGGTTTTCAGGCCATTTTCAATATTAACGGCATTGAACAGGCGAATCTTGTCATAATGAACAATATGACGAAAATTCCAGCTAACCAAAACATCCACGTTGGCAAGGGAAGCCAGTGCTATATGCAATGCATCATCACGAAATTTTGGAGTGAGAATTTTTCGTTTCAAATACTCTTCAGATAATTCGAGAGCCGGTTCAGAAATCTCAAGTACTTCAGGATCATATTCGAGCAGTGCTTTTAAAGTATCCTGAACACGCTTTGGCGCTTTGTTTACTTCGTCAAACGTTAGCTCTGATAAAACTGGCAGGTAGTTTTTTAACCGGAAGTCTTTCATGAGTCCATTTGACCAACTCTTGAATTCTTCATCATGACATCCGCCAATAACAGAAGTATCTAAGTAAATTCTTGAAAGTTTCATTACTTTATGTATTCCGGCTTCCCGAAGATAGGTAAAATAACAAGCGTTTCAACCGGATTTGGCCAATTTTCTTCCATTCTGATTTTTATTGCTCTTAAACCGGGCTTTTAGCACTTTAGATATCGAAATGGCCAAACCGGTTAAACACGGGGCCGTCATCTGCCAGCCTGCGGGCCCGTATGATCAGCAAAACCGGACCGCCAGCGAGCGCGTATGATCAGCGAGCGGTAGCGTGACCTGTATGGCAGGACTACAGGCACATTTCGGCGCAGCATTTTTTTGATGATGTTCTTAAAAAACCTTCCCATTGTGTCTTTTCGGATTCGCTTGATCGCAATGATTTCAAAACCTGCCTCACTCAGATACTGCTGGATCTGCTTTTCACCGGCAAACACCAGATGATCGGGCAGGTTCAATTCCGAGGGAACCTCGCTTGGCGAATCCAGATCGGCAATATTCCCCGTCTCCAGTAAAAAGTCCCCTCCATCTTTCAATACCCGCACAAGATCATTCAAAAAGGATTTGAAATCGGGCAGATGTGAAAAAACATTGATCATCGAAATGATCTCCCAGGTTTCATCGACATCCGAAAGGTACTTTTCCTGAACGTCCAGTCCCCGTTTCCGGGCAGCAAGTGCCTTGGGTTTCATAGGCTCCAGCCCGGAAACCCTGCTCCCCTCCGGCGCCAGATCCGAAACCGCTTCGATCAGCTCCCCGTATCCTGCCCCAACATCCAGCCACGTGACGGGTCGATTCTCCTCCCAGATATCAGAAAACATCTCTGCCAGGACACTGCGATAGTGCTTCACGTTGGAAGGCACGCGCCGCACCACCACGCTTTTGCCGCCATCAACCTCGCGATGCACCCCTGTTTTTTCACCGCTTCGGTAATGAGCTCGTCGACGGGCCTGGGATTCACATAAATCAGGCCACAAAAATCGCATTTTACCGCACGAAAGCCATTCTCCTCGGCAAAAAGACGATATTGATCCTTTTCACAAAGCGGACACGGGATGGCTTCTGTTTCAAACTGATTCATGACCGTTTTATGTGATTAAAACTTTGGATTTCGCTTACGCGTTTCAATGGGCACTTCGTGACCTTTGGTTCATGTGGAAATGTAATGATTTTTGTCGACTGTGGAACAGCGATTCACCTGCCGAAGCATTTTTATCCCTTATCATCAAAGGAAACAGGCCGGAGCTTTCATTTTCGGAATCAACAAGGAGATATTCTTCCTTCAGGTGCCAACCCCGGCTGCTCAGGGACGCTCTTCCGTTCTGATTACATACGTTCCCGCAACCATGTCGTGAAGCCCCTGCTTCTTTTTGGTCCACCCCACCATCATATATCCAATAGCAAGGGGCAGCGCTGAAAGTAACACTTGCCAGGATAATATTTTACTGGATTTTGCAGGTTTATGTAATAATCGACTCGCCCGGGGAGCATATCAGACGTAAATTGTGTTGACAGTGATACGGACCTGACCAAAAGCAGTAAATCGCTAGATTAATAATCCGATCCGCCACATTTGAAGTGAAAGAATTCCAGAAACACAATCCCTAATGACTCCTGGAAACCACCATACAGAAAGATCAGGTACAGGCAAGCCCGGCAAGGCAAAAGTATCTGACAATTCCAGCAAGGCCGTCGGTTCCCGACCCGATCCTGGTAACGGCTCCGAAGCGGACTCCCTGCCCGATCACGAACCGGGTTTTCTGCAGGAATATGTGTCGATGCACACCGGCCTGATCCACCCGCAAAATCACTGGGAACCGGTCAACGACACCGTCATGGGCGGACGCTCACATGCCAGCGCCGTTTTCAACGCAAGTGAGCGCCTCATAATGCACGGGCATCTCTCGCTGGAAAACAACGGCGGATTCGCCTCCGTCCGGACGCGCCACAACCTCAATTTGGCAGGTTTTGACGGGTTTCGGCTCCATCTCACCGGTGACGGCAAGCGTTACTGCTTCCGAATCAAAACCAAAAACGGAAATCAGCTTCACCCGTTTTCATACGAGGCGTGCTTTGATACCCGTCCCCTGCTGACATCAACCGGCGGAGAGCAGCAAAAATCTGAAACGGGCCCGCCGTCTCAGCCGCATTTCCCGCCACGGCACCAGCTCTCCACCGTGCAGAGTGAGTGGGTGGATGTGGCTTTCGATCGCTTCCGACCCGTGTTCCGGGGACGCTACGTGCCGGATGCCCCGCCCCTCAATCCGTCCGAAATAGGAGAAGTTGCCCTGATGATCAAAGAACGGCAGGAAGGCCCGTTCCACCTTCAGGTCAATGACATTACCGGCTACCGGCATCCGCATGCGGACGAGCGGGAGTGGATGGAGATGGCCCTGGCTGAAGCTGATGAATCCGGAACACCCTATGGCGCCACAATACCAGACGTAACTGCAGCCGGCGGTAAACAAATCGACCTGCGGGCTAAACTTGTGGCTTTACACACTCCGGATTCCCCCGTACTTTTTGAGGGGCTGTGCCGT
The DNA here is from genome assembly GCA_007132975.1 of Balneolales bacterium. Lineage (GTDB taxonomy): Bacteria > Bacteroidota > Rhodothermia > Balneolales > Natronogracilivirgulaceae > SKNL01. The sequence continues at coordinate 8,277 of SLNO01000119.1, read as the reverse complement.
GAAGCTTGCAGACAGCGTGTCGATAAAATTTATTCATAATCTAATACAAATCTTATGGGTGCTTTAGGTCCTTTGGAATGGACGATAATTATTCTGGTTCTTGTGCTCCTCTTCGGAGCGCGTAAAATCCCGGGACTGGCGAGGGGAATCGGCAGAGGAATCTTCGAATTCCGGAAAGCCATGAAGGATGGCAAGCAGCAGGATGACGAAGACGGCAATCGAACTTAATGCCGTTGCCGGGGGACGATTAATAATGGGTGGATAAACTGTCTGCCCTTACATTTGGACCCGCTCCACATCGAGTAAGTGCCGCCAATTCCCGCCGCAATCGGCATAAATGAAAAAGGGGGCAGCTTAATCCGGCTTTTTCAGAGGTGTCCGCATCATGCCCCGGATGGTCTGGTCCTCTTCCCGATCAAGCTGATCAAGGCCAAGTTTAATTTTGGCAGGATCCGCATTCAGGCGAAAAGTGCGTGCCATGCGGTCCCAGAAGGAAAACAGCGAGCTGTAGTTGGAGTCGGTTTCGGGCTGCCAGCGCGAATGGTGCACCCGGTGCATGTTCGGCGTGACGATAACCGCCCTCAGGACCCGGTCATATTTTTCCGGCAATCCCACATTGGCATGATGGAACTGAACTACCGAAAACATAACAACCTCGTACAGGACCAACTCCCACAAGTACACCCCGAAAAGTACGATCAACGGAATACGGAAAAGTGACGAAAAAAAGATCTCACCAAGGTGGAACCGGCTTGCCGTGGTCACATCCATTTTGTTATCGGAATGGTGGACGCTGTGGAATCGCCAGAAAAACGGGACCTCATGGTTGATACGGTGCCATACGTACGTCCACAGATCCAGAAGAAGAATTGCCCCGACGGCATGCACCCAGAGAGGCAGCCCGAATGCATCCTGAAGCCAGTGCATGATACCGATGCGAAGCTCATCCGCCCACACCGAGGCAGCAAACCACAAGCCGATAAAAACCACCCCCACCATGATTGCGTTGATGGCCCCTATGACAAGATTGCGCAGGGCGTGCAATCCCCGGTTCTTGAATGATCCGGTGAAATGTGCATAAAAAGGCTGAGCAGATTCCCACAGAAACAGCAGCAGCAGAATGCCCAACATGATGACAATCTGAGTATCCTGCAAGCCCGAAAGCACCGGTTCCATTATGATGTTGTATTATTTCTGATTTCTGAAAGGCACAAGGCCCATCACATCCACCGGTCACGCAAAACGTGCTCTGAACTCCCGGTCGATCTCCGCAATCGGAATAACAATCCCGATTTCCAGGGCATTCCCGAAGTCCTCGTCCACAACCGTATCGTCAAACCAGATCTGCGAGGCGGACCCCATACAGGAATGCAGGATGGGCGGTATGGGTTCACCGTATCCGACCAAAAGGGAACGCAGTTTTTTGATCCGGTTGGATGGGGTTCCGGGCACGACCTCTCACTTGCCGCCATCAGAAATGCGGACTCTCAAACCCCAGCTTCTGCAACCCGTCCTGCACCTCCGGGGCGGACATGAACAGGTCCCAGAGAAGTCCCGACCGCTGATTTTCGATCATGATCACGATGGGCCCCTGGTCGATGGCCAGATACCGCTCGGGGAACCAGTTGTGCCTGATGCTCAACGCATCGTAGAAACCATACGGACCCCATACCCGGTCGCCCAGGTGATGGTACAGGTTCCGCATCACACGCATAACCTCTTCAGGCGCATAGGGAAACGAGGACAGCGCGGCGGTGGGTGAGATCACACCGGGGTCGTTCTGTATCGGCATGTGCGCGGCGTATCCATCCACCGAATAACTGGCCGTCAACCCCCACAGATCGCGTCCATACCCCGCACGGTTAAAAGGATTGATGATGGCATAATCGCGATGGATAAGCGTGTGGCTGGTATTGTGTTCCCAGTAGTCGGCGTACTGGTCGGTCAACCCGCGCGGATCCATTCCCAGGTAGGAGTAATGCGACCAGAAAAGCGGTCCGCTGTACTGCTCGGCGCCATTGTGCCGCAGCTCCAGCGGAAACCCGTAAACCGTGTGCCCCTCCATCCGGATGTGGCCGTCACGCGCCCAGCCCTGATGGTACACCTCCGCGTTGATCGGATGCGTGGGCGATGACGCCGCCAACACATAGGTGATCAGCGCCTCGTCATAGCCCCGGATGGTGTGGTTCATTTCCCATCCGTGATTGGGCGACCAGTGCCAGTAGAGCACATTCTCGGTGCCCGACTTGGTGTGCCAGTTCCATTCGATATCCCGCCACAGCTCGTCAATGCGGCCAGCCAGCTCCTGCTCGCGCTGGTCACCGTCCACAAGATACTGCCGCACCGTCAGCATCCCCTGCGCCATCAGGGCAGTCTCCACCAGGTCCCCGCCGTCATCCAGCTGGCTGAACGGCTGCACCCTGCCGGTCCGCCCGTCAAACCAGTGCGGCCAGACGCCACGGAACCGGTCCGCATCCTCCAGAAACCCTATGATCTGCTCGAAACGGTCGACCCCCTCCGTGCGTGTGATAAATCCCCGTTCGATGCCGGTGATGATGGCCATCAGCCCGAAACCCGATCCGCCGGTGGTTACCGTGTGCAGATCTGCGCTCGGCTCGTCAATGTGAATGCGCTCACGCGCCATGCCTGAGGCGTGCGCACCGTCCCAGAAATACTGAAAGGTGGCCTCCTGGACGATATCCAGCAACTCCTCTTCGCTCAGCGCAAATTCCAGGGTCAGGTTGCCGGTGGCATGGTCCACGTCGGCCGGTATCTCGACCTCCTTCCGCTCAAAACCCCACTCATCCGAGATCACGAGCAGGAATGTACGCTCTGCAGCGGTCTGCTTTTCCGGGTGGATATGCCCCGCACCCGTTCGCAATTCACGGGGTTCGTGAGATCCGCCCGTTTTGGTTCCCGGGTGGATGCGTCCCGCGACGGAACCATCGGCCATGCCCGGTTCAACGTCTGAAATGATGCCGCCGGCCGGCTCGAAGCTTTGCTCTGACCGGACATTTGCGCCCGACCGGATCCGGATTCCCGGCTCACCGCCGCCAACACCAGCGCTGACAAAGGTCATGCTCCGCGACTCGGAGAAGCCGTCGCCCCGGACATTCAGCAGATACGGTCCCTGGGCCAGCTGGTCACCCAGGCGCACCTCAATCTCATGCGTTCCACGGGCAAGGCTCGCCTCAGCCTGCAGCACCTGCTGCCCCAGCAGATTGTAAACCGTTATGGTGGCCCGAGCGTCATCGGCAGCTTGAAACGGCACCACCGTGCGGGGGTTGAACGGATTGGGATAGGCATGGCCGAGCCGGAACGACGAAGGCTGCTCGGCGCCCGGACCCTGATCGGCCGACGTGGACTGCCGCTCATAAATCAGGGTGAATCGGCCGCCACTGGTGGTCACCCCCGAGGCAAGTTGCTGCCCGTTATCATCATATATCGCCACCGGATGATTCCCAACCGCCAGGCCATAGGTGCTCAGCACCCTGCCGGTCACTTCGATTTCCGCAGTGCTTCCGAGAAGCAGCAGTGACAGCAGAATCGGAATGAAGCTGTGCGTCAGGATTGGAGGATTCGTAAGGCGTATCATCTAAAACTCCATGAATTTGTTGCAAAAGTCCACGTTGTCGTCTCTAATGTAACTGTTTTCAGCAAGTTTTATTCCGCATTTCCTGTCCGGCTGTAACCTTCTGGCTATATTTGAAGTGTACCCGGACAAACAGGCAAAACAAACGGTGATCCATGACGGATCGGACATCAGACAAGGAACTTATGATGCAGGTAAGAAACGGCGACCTCGACGCGCTCGGGGTGCTGTTCGAACGCTATCACCACCGCCTGTTCGGGTTCTTTTACAGACTGACTTTGCAACGTGACGTCAGCGCCGACCTGGTTCAGGATGTGTTCGAGCGTATCCTTCGGTACCGGTCCAGTTACACGGGCGACGGCGAATTCTCCACCTGGCTGTTCCGGATCGCCCGGAATCGGCACAGCGATTACCACCGGCAGATGGAAAAGGAGTCGTCGGTTGTTACGCAAATATCTGCTGCGAAAACCGGAGATGCATCTTCGGGTAATACCAACCATGATGTAACGGACAGGCCAAGGCATGATGCCATGGCCGATGGCTCCGTTACCTATGCTGCGGCGGGTCCCGTTCACGCGGACAAGCTTGCGTCCCGTGCCGATGAGGGAGCCATCGATAACCGGCTGCTTCTGGATCAGGCACTGCGGCGGTTGGATCCGGAAAAGAAACAGGCGCTCATCCTGAGCCGTGTTGAAGGGTTTCTGTACCGGGAAATTGCCGAGATCACGGGCTGCACCGAAGGTGCCGTGAAAGTGCGCGTTTTTCGCGGACTGCAGGAACTGCGCCGGGTCATGGACGGACTGCAGCGCGACGGCGCCAAACGCATCCAACCGAAAACCGGACGCATCCACCCGGGAACCAAACCCAGCCAACCGGGAACCGGGCCCATTCAGCCGGATGACGGTCCGCGCGCCTGACAAATCACTGGCAAACAGAATAAGAACAGACAGATTACGTGACGAAAAATCCAACGCGGACGACTTGACTAACAAAAAACAGCATTGCGAACAAATTCAGGACCGGAAGATTTTGACCCATTACACCATAACACTATGACAGGCAACGACAAGCATATCGATCTGATCACCGGGTACCTTCAGGGCACCCTGACGCCGGAGCAGCGGGAGGAATTCGACCGCCTTGCCGGAACGGGCGGCATCGACATGGCCGAAGTCCGGTCGATGGAATCCCAGTTCCGCGGCCTGGAGCAGCTTCCCGTGCCGGAACCGCCTCCGGGAATGGACGAGCGGTTCCAGTCCATGCTGAAACAGGAACGCGAAAAACTGCGGCAATTGGAGGCGGGTAAAAACCATTCTGGAGCCAAAATATTCTGGCTGCGCCGTCTGCAGCCTGCCGCATCCATCGCCGCCGTGTTCCTGGCCGGGCTCCTGCTCGGGCTGTTCTTCCCCGGCCGCGGCACCAACGACGTGCAGGTGCAGCAGCTGGCGGCCGAAGTGCACGACCTGCGCGAAACCATGCTGATCTCCCTGCTGGATGACGTCTCGGCGGCCGAACGGCTCCGGGCGGTCAACATCAGCATGGAAATCGCCTCACCGCAGGACCGTGTGATCGACGCGCTGGTTCAGACGCTTCGCCACGACCCCAGTGTCAACGTACGCGTAGCCGCCGTCGAATCACTTGTCAGGCACGGGGCGCGTCCGGATGTGCGTCAGGAGCTGGTCCGCGCCATCACGCGCCAGCCCTCGCCGATCGTCCAGGTAGCCCTGGCCGATGCCATGATAGCCCTGCAGGAGCCGGGCGCCATCAGGGAGTTCCAGCAGCTCCTCGAACAGGACGAATTGGAGGAACCGGTCCGTGACAAGATTGAACAGACCATGCTGGCCCTGCTTTGACATTCATTACGCACAGTGGCGCTGTAGCGATCACAATCCGCCGGCCAGATTCATGACGGCTACAACGGCACAGCCCCCTCGCACTACAAACTCTTTACATTTAGACAATCAACCCGGAGACAACAAATGAAACCGTACGAATCGACATATCACCCCCGGAAACGCGACGGAGCCGCTCGCAAGTGCGCCCGTACACCCAAAGGCATCCTTCTCCTGCTGGCACTCCTTCTGGTGCTCCCGGCAGAACGAACATCCATGCAGAATATCCGCGAGACCGTCCAAAACTCCTTAAAAGTGACGTTTTCGACTCTTGATATCAAAGCTTTCGCGCCATCATCAGGAACATCGGCCTTTGCAGCCGGATCCCGGGTTGATACGGCAATCTTCGGGGATGTGACATTTCCTGAAGGAATGGTTGTGCCCGGGGAAGCGGCCTTTTTCGGTGGGATGAGCACGTTTGAAGAGTCGGCTTTCTTTGAGGGTATGGCGAAACTGGACGGGATGGCGATCATTGAGGGAATGCCCATCTTCGATGGGTTGGCCATGCCCGAAGGCATGTCCCTGTCCGGTGGCGCCGCAGCCCACTTTTCGGAGGATCGCGAAATCGTGTTGCCACTGACCCGGCCAGGGGAACCCGGACGCCTGACCGTTAACATCATGAGGGGGTCCATGGAAATAAGCGGCCACGACGGTCAGGAAGTGATCGTCCGGTACGACACGAAATCGATGCCCGGGCGCGATCGACAGGACCCGCCCGAAGGGATGCGCCGTATTTCCGGACCCGCACCCGGATTCAGCGCCACAGAAGACAACAACACCGTGGAGATACGCACTGAGGCGCTCCTGGGACATGCCAGGCTGGAAATCCTTGTGCCCCGCAACTTCTCGGTCGACGCCAAGCTCATGCAGGCCCAGACACTGAATATTGCAAACGTCAGCGGGGATATTGAAATCGGTATGGTCAGCGGCCACGTGAACCTCACGGATGTCAGCGGTGCCGCGGTCGTGAGCACCGTAGGCGGAAACATAACAGGTGTCTTTGACAATGTCCCCTCAGACAAACCCATGTCATTCAAAACATTGTCGGGAGACATCGACCTCTCGTTCCCGTCCGGCAGCCCCTTTACAACCCGCCTGCGTTCCGAGTTCGGTGATATGTTCACCGATTTCGATATGTACATCCGTCAGGATGAGACCAGACGCAAAGACACCACGCAAGGCCTGCGCATCTCCGTCAGCGAGACTGTGGTGGCCGATGTGAACGGGGGCGGACCCGAATACACCATCACCACACTGCGCGGGAACATCTATCTGCGGAAGCGATAAAAAACAGTCTTTGAATCAATCCGGTTATGTTACGGCAAGCTTTCCAGGCAGTTCGAAAAACAGTTTTCCTGCGGGCAATGGGTTGTGTAACTTGGCTCCGAGCAGGCATTTCAGATTCCCGGGGACGTGTACCGGCAAAAGTGATGTCCCGGCGCCCTGCCTGAAAAATCTCCCATACCTGGAACCCGCAGACCTCATAATTATGGAACCCGTCAGCAACAAGCTTGATGACCGCATCCGGATCGGCTTCGTGCGTGCGTACGATATCCGGATCGAACAGGATTTCCGCTTCCCCGATGACCGCCTTGACCAGCTCCTTGAGCGAAGGAAACAGCCGCTGACGGAGGACGAGGACGGCTTCCGCAAGGCCTGCCGCGACATGATGCGCATCGGTTCCTACAAACCGACCGGCCGCGGCAAGCCCGCTTCGGAATACCTGCTCCGCTCGGCCACCGAGGACAATTTCCCACGCATCAACACCGCCGCCGACATCAACAATTACATATCACTCGCCTGGCTGGCACCCATTTCCCTGTGGGATACGGACCGTGTACCGGCTGATTCATGGACATTCCGCCCCGGCAGGCCGGATGAGGAATTCGTCTTCAATCCATCCGGACAGACCATATCCCTCCAGGATCTGGTCACCGGGTTTGCCGTCCGGGACAACGCCGAAACCCCATTGGTCACACCCGTCAAAGACTGCCAGCTCACCAAAACCGGCACCGAAACCCGCAACATAGCCGCTGCCGTTTATTTTCCAGCGGGATGGACGGGCTGGCCAGCGCTTGAAGACATCCTCGCAGAATTCACGGAACTGCTGGGCAAGGTGTCGGACAGAACCGAGAGCGGAATATTCTGACTCCGCTTCAGGCCGCCGCCATCTCCTGGATGCACCCCCTTCGCATATCCTCAATAGCCTGCTTTGCTCTCTTTTCATTAGAAAATTCGAAAAATTTAAAACATTTTTCCAAAATGCATTATATTCCAGTTGCTTAGGCATAAAACACCGGCCGTTTGCCGGTCCCATTTGCAACTGTAAGAATCATCACGACATGCTGACCAATTATTTCAAAACCGGAGCAAGCTTGCTGGCGATACTGCTTGTGACTGCCGCTGGCGCTTGGGCGCATCCCGGACATGGTGAAACCAATGGCCATTCGCTTATGCACTATTTCACCGAGCCGGCCCACGTAATTCCCCTGATAGCTGTCATCGCCCTTGCTGTTGGACTCTTCCTGGTGATGTACGCAAAAAGGAAAAAGCGCGCTGTTGCGCAAGGCTGATCACCCGGATTTCCGTCATCAAGCAAATTCAATCCTCTGAACCAGGGGCCAAAACCGCAGAGTATTTCGCGAACCGTGGTTCCAGTACAGGCCTTATCCACCCGTAACTTTACGGCTTGTCTGATTACGTCCTGCCAAACTATGGTCGGACTGATTATGGTCGGACTGATTATGGTCGGACTGATTATGGTCGGACTGATTATGGTCGGACTGATTATGG
>SLNO01000079.1 GCA_007132975.1 Balneolales bacterium | reverse complement strand
CGCGGGCAGAGCCTGGTTGTCTGGGCCATCAATGAAGGTCGCGGCGTGGCCCGCGAATGCGATCGCTGGCTGATGGGCAGCACCGAGCTTCCGTGATCAGTGCCGGGCCTGGCTACTTAGCGGCGGTGTATTGAATTCTGATGGATGCGCTAATGCCGAGCCAAACGGTATGGTATCCGTCATATCCTGAATTTGCATGAAAACGGTCAAATTCATGCAGTTTTCTGGAATGATAACCGCTCCAGCGGTGATTATATAGGTATAAATCGACTGATAACATTAATCATCAATCGTATTACCTATGAAAATTGCCGTACTGGGAGCGCACGGACAAATTGCCATGCTCCTTCATCCCATCCTCAAAAGCAATGGTCACGAAGTTATCGGGCTTATACGCAACCCGGAGCACGCCGATGAAGTCAGTAGGGCCGGTGCGGAACCGGTCATTTGTGACATAGAATCGGAAGATGACATATCAGATGCCGTCGGACGGGTGGATGCGGTTGTCTTTGCCGCCGGTGCAGGGCCTGGTAGCGGGGCTGAGCGAAAATGGACGGTGGACCGCGATGGCGCCCTGAAGCTGATCGAAGCCGCTAAACGGAACGGTATTTCACGCTATGTGATGATCAGTGCCATGAAAGTGGAAGAGCCACGCGGCAATGAGGTGTTCCAGGTTTACCAGAAAGCAAAATCGGAAGCCGACAAGGCTCTGCGGGAGAGTGGCCTTGACTGGACTATCATCCGTCCCGGACGCCTCACGGACAATCTGCCAACCGGGCGTGTTGCGCTAGGCCCGGATCTTGAAGAAGGTGAAGTGCCCAGAGCCGACGTGGCTGCAGTGGTGGCCGAAGTCCTTGAAATCCCCGAATCAGCCGGATATCAGTGGGATCTTACCGGCGGTGACAACCCCATCGAATCAGCCATCAAGCAGGAGATTGCATGAACAAATGGATGGAGCTTGGTTTTTTCTGGGTGCTTTGCTTTGACGAATAAACGTCCGCCTGGTGATACTAAAGCGCCAGGTTATACATTTGCAGCTGTGTCATCCAGATCAGGCCGGCACCATCACTCCGGAATCCATTATTTTTCTTCCACCCTATGATGATCAATCCTGCCACCAGGACAACGGCCGATATGACTCTTCAGGCATGCTTTCTGGACTGGCAATTTGCATGTTGCCACAAATTTTCTTTCATAAATCTTGGCAGGTACCATAAATCAAGACTGGTGCAACTCATTGTCCCGCAGTTTTATTAAATTCCTGCACCTGTTTCCATACACGAAATTATTGAATGCTCTTTATGTACAAGCCCATTTGCACACGAAAATACAATCTGCCTGTCAAAATTTTCTTCGCCATCACCATCTTCGCAGTCATTTCGGCGATCGCCTCCGGCTGTTCGCCTGAAGATCATCCGCAAGACGAGCGCAAGGCACCGGGTCACGCCGCTCCCCTGGTCCGGGTCGGTGCCGAACGCCTTATCAGCGACTATTTCCATCTCGTGGAGGGCAGGCGCGTAGGCATCATCACAAACCACAGTGCCGTGGCGAACGGACAGCACATTGTGGACCTGCTCCATGCACATCCCGACGTGACCGTCACCGCGCTTTTCGGTCCCGAACATGGCATCCGCGGCACGGCCGATGCCGGGGAGGCGGTCGAAGATGCGGTTGACGAGCAAACAGGTATTCCGGCTTACAGTTTGTACGGACAAAACCGTCGTCCCACTCTTGATATGCTCTCAAACGTGGATGTACTGCTGTTCGACATCCAGGATGTTGGCACCCGCTTTTATACCTATCCGGCCACCATGGGACGGGCAATGCAGTCCGCGGTTGAGGCAGGTATTCCCTATGTCATACTGGACCGTCCCAATCCGATTGGTGGCCGTCGGATCGAGGGGCACATACGAAAGGACGAGTTTGTATCGGGCATTGGGCTCTATCCAACCCCGATCACTCACGGGATGACGGTAGGCGAGTTGGCGCTGATGATACATGATCAGGGATGGCACGGGGGTATCGAGGATCTGGAATTGCATGTGGTGCCGATGGAAGGGTGGACCCGCGACATGCTCTGGTTCGACACCGGTCTGGAGTGGATACCGCCCAGCCCAAACATCCCCGATGCCGAAACAGCAGTGGTGTATCCGGGGACGTGCTTTTTTGAAGGCACTCCGGCCAGCGAGGGCCGTGGGACCTATCAGCCGTTTCTTCAGGTCGGAAGCCCACATGTTGATGAGGAGGACGCGGCCGCTGAACTCAACCGCCGCACGCTTCCCGGGCTGCGGATTGATGCGGTTACATTTGTTCCCGAGAGCATACCGGGCATGTCGCGCTACCCCAAACTGGAGGGTGAGCTTGTGCGTGGTGTGATGCTGAATGTGGTCGATGCCGCCGCCGTGGAGCCGGTCGCAGCCGGAATCCACCTGCTCCAGGTTTTCTACGACCTGCTCCCACAGGAGAACCGGGAGGAGTTTTTCCATCCTCGCGGCATGGCAGTGCGAGCCGGAAACACCATGGTCGCTCAAATGATACGCGATGGGATGCCGGCGGAGGAAATAATCCGCAGCTGGCAGGATGATGTGGTGCGTTTCGCCGAAATGCGCGGTCCGTACCTGTTGTATGAGTGAACTGCGAACATTGCATGAGCGGCCTTGCCGGTTGAACAAGTCGACCGCTTTGTCACAGTGATTCGTCACATGGAATCGAAAACCATGGCATCAGCCGGTAATCAGACCCGCTACCGGTTCAGGCGGAAATCCAAATCCTGCTCACGCCCTTCGGCGATTTTTTGGTGGCTCTGCCTGTCTATGAGGCGAAGTGAGGAAGAGTTCATGCAGTAGCGCAGGCCGGTGGGATCGGGGCCGTCATCAAAAACGTGGCCAAGGTGCCCACTGCATCGCGCGCAGTGCACCTCCGTGCGAGGCATGAGAAGTTTGTAGTCTGTTTTGGTGCCCACATGCCTGGCTGAGATGGGTGCGAAAAAACTGGGCCATCCCGATGAGGACTTGAACTTGGCTGATGATGAAAACAGCGGATTGGAACAGCCCCGGCAGACATAGACCCCCTCGGTGTCAGTGGCATGATATTCGTTTTCGAACGGACGTTCGGTAGCTTCCGACCGCTGCACCTGGTACTCCGAGCCGGAAAGCCGCTCCTGCCATTGTTCTTCAGTAAGGTCAAGTTTATCGTCAGGAGCAGGGTAAAGTCTTTCATCAAACCATTCTGGCGGTGACGGAACCCCACCGGCATTTTCCAACTTATTCTGGATATTCATTTTAAAACCGATTAGATTCGTATATGATTTTTTCTTGAGAAGCAGCAGTACTGCATCCTAATTCGTGATACACAAACGTTTTTAACTTCGGGAATCATTCCTGATCCCAGTTTCAGGTTTTACGGACATACCGGAATCCTTCCTGAACTTATACTGTTAATAAACTATAAACCGCAACCAAAACACGAGGGAATATGAGCAGAGGAAATATCCTGGTCAGCGTAATTATCGGTTCTTTTATCGGGGCACTGTTAGGTGTGCTTTTTGCACCTGATAAAGGTGAAAACACCCGCAAGCAGATTGCTAAAAAGAGTGACGAATACGGTGATCTCGTGAAAACAGAGCTCGACGATTTCGTTAAGACCATGCGCAAGAAGTACGAATCGGCTCTAAACGACACTGAAGAAATCATCAGCAAGGGTAAGGCTAAAGCCGAAGAACTGCGGAATGAAGTCAAAAAGGCTATGAAATAATCATTTTGTAGTCATTACAAGCCAGCAGGGTACTGCAAATAAATCCCGGGTCACGGCGCTACGGCCCAAACTGTCCGGCGTCTTGACCGTTATCAGCTCTACTGGCTTTCAACTTTGCTAAAATGCCGGTATCATTCCTGTGCCTCTCCAGGGAACAGAGATACCGGCTTTTTTTATGGAAACACCCCTTGTTTATGAAATCATCGGCTATGTGGCATCTGTCCTCATAGCCGTGTCGCTTATGATGAGCGCAATAGTCCGGTTGCGTGTAATCAACATGATCGGGGCAGCAGCATTCTGCGTTTATGGAATCCTCATTGGGGCCATTCCGGTAGCTGCCATGAATGGTTTCATCGTTCTGATCAATATCTACTACCTTGCAAGGATACTGGGGGACCGTGAATATTTCCAACTGCTCAGGGTGTCTCCTGATGGAGAATATCTGAATGCCTTTCTTGATTTCTACCGTGAAGAAATAAGCAGCTTCCAACCGGACTTCGATTTCAAACCGGGGGAAAATGACATTTGCGCGTTCATCTTGCGGAATATGGTGCCGGGTGGACTCATCATCGGAACTCCTGATGCGAATGGAACAATGACGGTGCGGCTGGATTTTGTAATACCGCAGTTTCGCGATTTCAAGATCAGCAGTTATCTTTTCAATGAAGAGATGGATTTTCTGCGGGAACAAGGTATTCGCAAGCTTGTGGCAAAGTCTGGGGAAAAAGCTCACAACGCATATCTGCAAAGGGTAGGGTTCCAACCATCCCAAGATCGGGAAGGATATTATGTTATGGAGCTTTAGCGCCTCATGATGGTCACCCCGCGGGATGCTCAGTGACGCCTGGCTCCCGGTTACATGAATGTGCTTTTATCGCATTCTGCGGACTCTTTTAAGATACCGGGAACCAACCAGTACCCCGGCAATCAGCAGGGATAACACAGCGGTGGTAATACCTACGATTAGGAACCCGGAGGAAATCGACAGAGCATCAATCAGGGGTTGGGTCATTATGGGCGACAGGAACTGGCCGAGGAATACGGCCGTGGTGAGCATGCCGGAAATACGTCCACGTAGGTGTTCAGGAGCTTCTGAAAGCAGCCAGATGCTTGAATTGGGCATCAGCAAGCCAGAGCCAATCCCTCCGACAATCATACCTATAAATACCTGATGGTAGGAACCGGAGAACGAAATAAGGATGTAGCCGGATCCAAGCAGGAAAAAACAGAGCAGATAGACCCCGGCATAGCTCATACGCCTGAGGAAATGGTGGAAATTCAGCGAAACTAAGGCACCCATCAGTACAAATGAAGCAAGAGCCAGGCCGATGCGCGTGCTGGTCATTTCACCGAACCGGTCCAGCAGAAAAGGGATTTGAACGGGGATCATGTAAAACATGGCCATGCCGAAAAAGGCCATGCCGACGATAAGGCCGGTAGTCATCAGAGACATGGACCGGCTGCGGTTTCGTGAGGTGTCGCCGGCCGGTGGCCCCGCCCTTTCAGGTTCCGTTATAAACAGCTGCATCGCCGGGATCAGCAGCAGCGCAGTGGTGTAGATCAGGAATGGCGCCCGCCAGCTGATGTCGGCAAGGATACCGCCACCGGTAATGAAAAGCACCCCTCCGAACGCCATGAAGGCATTCTGCATGCCCATTATTCGCTGACGTTCCGTCCCCTTGTAATAGTCCCCGATGAGCGTGATGCAGACGGTCATCACTCCGGCAACCGATACACCCAGCAAGGCGCGGCTTACCAGTATGGCCGTGAGGCTGTCGAGCCAAGCCCCCCCGGAACCGGCAACGCCGTACAGAATCGTGGCGCCAACAAGGAGTTTTTTCCGTCCGAAACGATCCACCACATATCCGGCAACCGGTGAAAAGATCACAATGAAAAGTGCCGGCATGGTCAGCACCAGACGGGTAAGGAGTGCCGCGTTCGGTGTGTCAGAAAACACCTGGCTCATTATCGGCAACACCGGACCTATGGTGGCACCCGACATGACCGTGAGTGTGCTGGCGAGCAATATGACAGTTTTCCTAGCGATAGGACAATTAAAAGAATGGATTTACGCGATTTTGGAAATTCTGAGGCCGGAGTTTCAGCAGGGAAAAGCCGGCTCACACATATCCACAGGAAAAATCGGTAAAAGTCATGATAAATTGTGACAAAAACCCGAGTTCTTGATTATATTGTCATTGATGAAATTTATCAATTTATTGAATTTGATCATTACACATGAATATTCAGCAGCTGACCTACATTATTGCCATTGACCGCTTTCGTCATTTTGCCCGGGCCGCGGAGCATTGCCGGGTGACACAACCGACCCTGAGCACCATGCTCAACCGTCTGGAGGAGGAGTTGGGAGTCAAGATTTTCGACCGTAGCAGATCACCCGTCATGCCAACAGAAACGGGCAAAAGGATGATTGCCCAGGCACGCAGGATACTTGAGGAGGTGGATCACCTTCACCGTCTGGCTGGCGAAATGAGTGACCAGGTGGAAGGTGAACTGCGCCTTGGGGTTATCCCCACAGTGGCGCCGTTCCTGCTGCCATTGTTCCTTCAGGATATGCTGGATGCCTATCCCAAACTCCGCATCACCATCAACGAGCTGACAACAAGCGAGGTCGTGGTCCAGCTGAAGAGCAACATGATAGACGCCGGCATTCTGGCCACACCGCTGGGACAGGAGGCGATCCGTGAGATTCCGCTTTACACCGAACCCTTTGTTGTTTACCGCAGCAAAAAGCTGCCCCCCATCCGTGAAGGAAAAAATCAGAACAGCCTGAACCCCGAGGATCTGGATCTAGACCGCCTTTGGCTGCTGGAAGAAGGTCACTGCCTCCGCAGCCAGATTGCTGCACTTTGCGAGCTGAAAAAACAGAACCGGACATACAGCAACCTGGTTTATGAAGCTGGCAGCATTGATTCCCTGAAGCGTCTGGTGGATTCCAGCAGTGGAATCACCGTATTGCCGGCACTTGCCATTCGTGAGTATTCCGAAGAGGAACTCGCATCGGTTCAATTTTTTCGCCAACCGGTACCGGCCCGGCAGATCAGTATTGTCACCTACCGGCATCATCTCAAAGAACGCATTGTGGATGTGCTGAAAGAGGAGATCCAAAAAAAGGTGGCCCACTTGCTGGGAGAGAACAAGCCTTACAGGATCATGGAAATATGACGAGTGGCCCGGAATCCGCGGAGGCAATGCGTCACTTAACCAGCATCATTGTGCGCCGTGCAATGAAATCACCAGCCACGATCTCGTAGATGTAGGTCCCGGATGACAGCCGGCCGGCATCGAAACGCACGGCATGCAGACCGGGCATGTACTGTTCGTTGGCCAGTACAGCCACAGGCCTTCCGAGCACATCATAGACAGTTACCCGGACATGTGTGGCAACCGGCAGTTCGAACGTGATGCGTGTGTCGGGGTTGAACGGGTTGGGATAATTTTGATTCAGGACGAACGACTCAGGTACTCCTGGCTCGACCGGTTCCACTCCGACCGGGTCGCGTACAACGACGTTTGCGGTATCCGAAAACGCGCCAAAGTGAGCCACAACATAACCTGTACCGTAGTCATGTGCGGTGAACTGTCCCTGTGCACTGATCTCACCGTCCAGTCCTATCAGCTCCCAGGTCACCTCTTCTTCAGCACCAGGAAGCTGGAAACCGAAAATGTCAAATAACCGGGTGCTGAAAGTGGTCGTTTCCGCAGTATCCACAGCTACCTGAGCCGGGGTTATGGCCAGACTGTCCCCGATATCTTCATAGGAAACCTCGGCCACAGCCAGTATGCCGTTGGCCACCGAACGGTAGGTGCCGAAGCCGAATCCCCAGTCGTGGTTGTTTTTGTTCTCATCACGCACAACGAGTGTGCTGGACCCGCCGCCGTCCAGGTTCACGGCGTTCCAGGCGCCCAGACCCCGCATTATCTGTGCCATTTCCCGCATGGTGGCACCACGGCTGAAGTGCTGCCGGCCATCCACAACGGCAAAGATAACGAGGGTGCTGTCCTCGTTGAAGCCAACGCCTGTGCGCGGGTGGCGCTCACCTGAGTGATTCTGTCCAAACCCTTCAAAACCGACAAATTCGCTTGTTGCAAGCTCGCCGTCAGTGAGCAGCCTCGGCCCGCCTCCCATCAGTTCAGCGATCTGTTTGTCAGCCAGTTCACCATGCCGCGTAGGAACAACCTGCATGGTAATGTGTACCTGGTCTTCAACTTCAAGTTTTTCGAAAAGATCATCGGCAATGGCGCCGGTGCCGGTCAGCACGTAGTCGTCCTGTCCGATGGTCATATTGCCCTGGTGGCGCTGGACCGCGGTCACTTCAAACAGGACGGGAGCATTGGTTGTGATATCTTCAAGGGGTCGGAGTCGCCATTCCGTTGCGTTATCGTCGGACCGGGTCGCGTTGCCGGTGTAGTAATTGTACAGCACGAGGGCATTGTTGACCTGCTCTCGGTTCGTACGAAGAATCCGGAAGGTGGACTCGTCAGCGAGGCGCAGTTCCCCATTGAAGTTGAGGATGTCGACAATCGGTTTTCCGTCGGCGGTCATGCCGAAAGAAGAGCGGTTACGGTAACCTCCAAAAACATATTCACCACCGATGATCTGTCCGTCCGCCAGCTTGCCATAAGGCCCGGATCCAAAATAATCACCGTTCAGAGCGCCGATCACCAGATGTCCGTTACGAGTGTTGCGGGTGGACATGTTCCGCACAAGTTCGTTTCCTACGCTTAGCCGGTCATTTGCCAACACTGTGGTGATTTTGTTCTCAGGACGGGAGATATCAATTTTCAGTGCCGTGGTTCGCAGGTTAGGGGACCTGGCGTCGATATAGGTGTAGGTGATCCCCGGTCCGACTATGGTACGGGTGGTGTCCTGTGCGCTGGCCGGCGCCTTTGGCAGGATCAAACACAATGCGAAGAGAAAGGGAAGAGACTGTAACAGCTGTTTCATGGCGCCTGTATTATTCTTTGTATATGAAAACGGACGATTTACGGTAGTATGGGGTGCTGGCATTTGTGTCCGTTTAAGTAAAATTAAAAGGTCCCTGTAACCGAAATGCAAACACCGGCACTGCAATTTGCAAAATTGTTCCAATGGAAGCAATGAAAAAAGCCATTTTGTCAGGCGGATTGGCACTGACTTCGCCCTGGAACCCATGCAATCGGCAGTTGCCGGATTCCGGACAAAGTCATATCTTTGATGCTCTGAAAGTTCGTTCATCCAATAGAATTGAGGACGTTTTTTCAGGCACCTGCAAGGGTTCTTAGCTCAGTTGGTTAGAGCGCCACGTTGACATCGTGGAGGTCGCTGGTTCGAATCCAGTAGAACCCACGGCCATATTATACGCTAAATTACAAAAAACGCCACCTGTGATGAGCAAGCGGCGTTTTTTATTTAGGTTTACAAGTCAACTGATAGTACCAATGTTGTACCTTTCTGCAGTTATGGTGTTAACGAATCGACATGCTCTTAGTTCCGGAACCGTTGGATGAGCGCTTCCAGATAACGTGATTTGACCTGCTCGCTTGCCATCGCCTGCTTGATCGGTGGCAGCCTGAGCACCACGCCCAGGATTGCTGCCATGGCCCGGTGGCTGTAAAGGGCCTGGTTGTCAAAGATGAGGTGTTGCAGTTTTCCACGCTCAATGGCCATTACAACGGCACGATGGGTTGAATTCAGCGGCGTGATTACCCTTTTTCCACGCTCCCGAAGCCGGATCGCCTCTGTTTCGCAGACCTTGACGCACAGCCCGCAGCCAAGGCAGAGATCCTCATTGACTTTGGCCTTTAGCCTTTTCGGGTGTTTTGGGTCGTTTGCCGAGACGCGTCCGACTGCTTCAACCGGACAAACCTGCGAACACTTTACACAACCGTTGCATTTTTCCTCGTCAACCTCGGGGAGGTAGTTGGTAGTGTGGACCGGATGCAGCATGCCGAACCGCCGCGCCGCAATCATCGCCTCGCAGCAGCATCCGCAGCAATTGCAGATGAAGTTCACGCCTTCGCGAACGTTTTCGCCGAACTGCACCAGGTTGTTGTCCCAGGCCTGCTGCAGGAGGTCCAGGCCCTCGGCCGCATCCACCCGGCGGGCAAAAGCGTGGCGCTCGAGTGAATAGGCCGGGTTGCCGAACGTCATGCAGATGTCCATTGGCGCGCTGCAGGCTTTGTCCATGTGGTGCATTTTGTGGCGGCAGTAGCATATTCCCACGGCCCGGTGCCTGGCCGTGCGGATGACCTCGCTTGCCCGCTCGTAGTCTAGCACGTGCAGCCCATTGTCGGCAGGAAGGGCAGGCTCGTGCACAAAAGTGCGACCGAGCTGCGTCTCACCGTCGGTGAATAGATCGCGGATGAAATCTTCCTCCACATTCATGTACTCATAGAACAGCTCGCTGAGCACCTTTTGGTCAATATCACCGCGGGTGCGCATCAGTGAGAACTCGAAGAACCCGGCCATGGGTGGAGGCAGCACGTAAGTGGGGGCGCCTTCCTTTTCGATGTCCAGCAAAATGGCGCGGTCGGCCAGACGGTCCAGAACTTTTTGCGCCTCTGCCGGTTTGAGGCCCCAGATGCGGACAGCCTTTTCGACCGTGAAGGGCTTGATGGGAAGCTGTGAGAGCAATTCGGCCTCATTTTCGTCCATCAGCATTCCGAGGATCCGGAAAAGCAGCTTTGTGGGTGGAGCGCCCTGGGGGAAGCGGTTCAGGCGATCAGCCAGTGCGGCAAATCCGGATTTTGTGACGTGGTGTGCCATGCAATACCTCCGGTTGGGAATCCGTGATAAATGGTTGCAAGCGCGAACGGACAAATTCAATAATTGTATTTAAATGTACACAAATCCCCAATAAATCAAAGGATTGTCGGAAGATTAATAGTTTGTTCCGGGGCACTTTCCGTTGCCTGATAATGCTCCATGCTGCAGCATGGAACCATCTGCATAGCGGAAGTCATGGATACTGTTTATAAATCGCCGTAATCGGTCAGTTGAAAGGAAAAATATCCCAAAAAATTCCTATATTTGAGGCAGTCTGCAGCGCAGGAGAACAATAGTAGGACTCTTGGCAACAGCAGGCGGTCAACAGGCGAAATCGCGGTATCAGATGCGGCAGGTATCAGCCTGCAAAAAGTATTCAATCACTCTAAAAATCGCTGCAACAGCCGGACGTCAGACCCAACCGCTTTTGGCCAGAGTACAGGCCACAGTGCGTGGTGCAAGGTATTCTTCCAGTGCTGCAAATTGTTGACTGATTTCTTTGAATTCCCCCGGCAGTCGGGCTATATTTCATACATTATTCGATGCGTCATCCCGCAGATTCATGATTACAGATAAAAAAGAGATCCTCGATCATTGGCGTCAGCGCTATCCGGAAAAATTTTCTGAGGAAAACAGGATTTTTCCGAATATCAGGAGAGGTGACAAGATCTATATCGGTACGGCCTGCGGGGAACCACAGTATCTGGTCAAAGCGCTTGTGAACTATGTGGAAAGATATCCCAAGGCGTTGGCGGACACCGAGTT
>SLNO01000153.1 GCA_007132975.1 Balneolales bacterium | reverse complement strand
TCGACCTGCTCCTGCTCTCCTACACCATGTACGCCGCCGGGGTGTTCGTGCCGGTGGTGCTGGGGCTGTACTGGCCGCGCGGCACGGCGGCCGGGGCGGTGGCGGGCATCGCGGGCGGATCGCTGGCCGGACTTGCCGCCGCACGCGGGTGGATCGCCGTGGCGGAACTGCCGCTCATTGCAGGCATGCCATCCATCGTGCTGGGAGCGCTGGTTTCGCTGGTGCTGTATGTGGGGGTTTCGCTGGTGACGAGCTCATCAATAAAACAGCAAAGTTAACTTTGATCATAATCCACCGTACTTTCACGCTGAATTTGCTGAATATGCTGCTGAATACGATATTTTAACCTTGCGTGCCTTGGCAGGGAAACTACCGCACAGAGCAGATGCGTTAGTTAAAGAGTGGGCCGCACGCCACAAAAAGGAATTAATGAACAACTGGTACAAAGCTGGCATCCTGAAACCGTTGAAACCAATCGAACCTTTGGATTAACAATGAACGCTGTCGTTGCTATTAAAAAAATCAATAACTATAAAATCCACCTGGAATTTAAAGATGGATTTGAATGCACAGTAGACATCAGACCATTGATAGGCAGTGGATTAACGAATGAGTTGCTGAAACCTGCGCTATTTAAAAAGGTAGAAATCGACTCGGGTGGCGGATTAGTTTGGCCGAACGGTTTCGATATTTGCCCGAATTATCTCAGAAGGCTTGCAGAGCATGCAGAGCAGACAGTTTAAGTTGATGCCAAAGCCCATGCGTTATTACCAGAGATGAAATTCATCTTTCTTAAAATTGATGACGAACTTCTTGGTGAAACCGAAGGTATCCGAACCCGGTTAGGCAAGTCCCTGAGCAGGTATGTTAACGAGGCTCTCAAGCATTACAACCAAACGCAGCACCGGCAATTGTTGAAAGGCAAACTGGCACGGGAATCAAAGCTGGTACGTGAAGATTCCATGCAGGTTCTGAGGGAATTTGAAGGTATGAACTGCCGGGCCGTCGGTATGCGTTATAGGTAATGCGGCAGGGATTTCGCCGGATCTTGCGTCTCATATTCCAGCATGAAATGAATTAATTTTGACAATATGAACCAGAAAATGCACGCCTTTCCCGACCTGACATTCCGTCTGCCGGAGTGGGTGGCTTCTGTGATGCCGCTGGCGGACCATGTTTTCCGGGATGACGAGGAAAAAATGCGCCTGGCCGTGATGCTCGCCAAAGAGAATGTGCGCCACGACACGGGCGGACCGTTCGGCGCGGCAATTTTCGACCGCGACACCGGACGCCTCATCGCTCCCGGCGTGAATATCGTGGTGCCGGCGCACTGGTCCGGCGGACACGCCGAGATGGTGGCACTGGCCCTGGCCCAGCAGAATCTGAAGACGCATGATCTGGGCGGGGACGGGATGCCGTTCTGCGAACTGTTCACCAGTGTGGAGCCCTGCGCCATGTGCCTCGGCGCCGTGCCCTGGTCGGGCGTTCGGCGTTTGGTCTGCGGCGCCCGTGATGAGGATGCCCGCAAGGTCGGCTTCGACGAGGGACCCAAGCCGGACAACTGGATCGACGAAATGGAACAGCGCGACATCAGCGTTACCCGAAACGTGCTGCGCGAAGAGGCGGCCGGTGTGCTGCGGGAATACGCGGAAGGGGGCAAGCCTATCTATAACGCCCGCCAACGCCGTTCAGAATCCAACTAAACCACAGATGGGCAAACACGCCCCTGAAACATTTTCTTGGGGTGAAGTTTGTTTTATATGGGCAGAGTGAATGTTTTATATGTGCAGAGTGAACTCACATGACAGGATGCGATCGTGCCCATGCCTGCTGCCCGCAGGCCGCCATGTTCGAAGCCCTTCGTAACTTTCGGAACATGAATGGATTTCGATGCAATCCGGTTATTTTGGTAGAGAGTGTCTGGAAATCTTATAGAAGATGCCCGGACCGTGAATTTTATCGCCTCAACCCGTAATCCAAAATTATTTTTCTTATGATCTACCGCAGACTTGGCAAGGCCGGAGTCCAGGTGAGCGCTCTTTCGCTCGGATCCTGGCTCACATTTGGCAAACTCATAGACGACGCCACCGCAGAGAAGCTCATGCACACCGCCTATGACAACGGCATCAACTTTTTCGACAACGCCGAGGGGTATTATTTCGGCAAATCCGAGGAGGTGATGGGCGATATTCTGAAGCGGTCGGGATGGGACCGCACCACTTTCCTGGTCTCCAGCAAGGTGTTCTGGGGCGGTGAGCTTCCCAACCAGTCGGGGCTCAGCAAAAAGCATGTTTTCGAAGCTTGTCATGCCGCCTTGCGCCGTCTTCAGGTGGACTATCTGGATCTGTTTTTCTGCCACCGTCCCGATAAAAACACACCCATGGAGGAGACTGTCTGGGCGATGCACCAGCTTGTCATGCAGGGTAAGGTGCTCTACTGGGGCACATCCGAGTGGAGCGCGCAGGAGATCATGGAAGCCGTGGCCGTGGCCCGGCAGCACAATCTGGTGGCGCCGGTCATGGATCAGCCGCAGTACAACATGATCCATCGTGAAAGGGTGGAAGTGGAGTATCACAAACTGTACCGGCCGGATGTGGCCGGAATCGGCACCACCATCTGGTCTCCGCTGGCCTCGGGCCTGCTCACCGGTAAATACAACGACGGCATTCCCGAGGAGACGACGCGACTGAAAGAGGAGAATCTGGACTGGCTGAAGGAGAAGATCCTCACGCCCGAAAAAATCGACAAAGCACGCAAGCTCACCAAACTGGCTGGGGAACTGGATATGTCGCTGGCGCGCCTGGCCATAGCATGGTGCCTGAAAAACCCGCACGTGAGCACGGTAATTCTGGGCGCGAGCAAGGTCCACCAGCTGGAGGAGAACCTGCTGGC
>SLNO01000127.1 GCA_007132975.1 Balneolales bacterium | reverse complement strand
GGCAGCGGGGCGCATCCACCCATACAATTGTTTTTACTGCATTAAAGCCATATAATATCGGGCGGGTTAAACATGTTTCACAATCAGGGGGAATCGCGTACACACATCGGGTCAAATCACATTTCCACTAATGGCAATTGCGTTGAAAAATCGGGAACTGGAGGATTATAGAAACGATTTTTCCATTCTAAAAGAACAGGCCTCGCAGCTGTCGGCGGACCTTTCCGGTGAACAGTTTACCTGGAAGCCGACACAGAAAAAATGGTCGGTGGCCGAGTGCCTGGATCATCTGAACGTTGGTGGAAGATTGGTGCTTGATGCCCTCCAGAAGGCTATCGAAAGCGGACACCGGGATGGAATAGTTGGCGAGCCGCCATTCACATATGGCTTCGTCAGCCGGAATTTTCCGAAGATCATGATGCCATCCACCCGGTTGAAAATGAAATCGGTCCGCCTCTATCTGCCCGCGCCCGCCGCCGAGCTAAATAAGGAGTCGGTTGTCACGACATTCTTACAGCTCCAGGATGATTACATCGAACAGATCCAACGATCGGACGGGCTAGACCTCCGGCGCATCCGGGTCTCATCGCCGGCCATCCGGATGCTGCGGCTGAGCCTGGGCGCATGGTTTGCCGTCACCATTGCCCATGAGCAACGGCATCTGGAGCAGGCGCGCCGCGTCGCAAAGAGTCCCGGTTTTCCCGCGAGTTAATCCCTGACGGACTTTCATCTAAAGCTTCTTCATTTGTGAGCCGAAGTTGATTGAAAAGTATCCTCTTAATAGGCAGGCGCCGTTTTTGGAGGCAAGTGTTTCTGGGAGAGAGCTATATTTAAGCAGGGATTTTACTTCAGAAGTGTCATTTTCCGGCGCAGCGTCAATGGCCCTGCCGTGAGCATGCAGACATACACGCCGCTGGCCAATCCGGATGCGTTCCATGTCACCGAATGCCGTCCTGCCGGCTGGAACCCTTCGAACAGCCGGGCTACCCTGCGTCCTTCAAGAGAATAGACCGTCAGCTTCACATCGGAGGCCTCCGGCAGCTGGTAGGTGATCACCGTTGCGTTGTTGAACGGGTTGGGGTAGTTCTGGTGGAGGTGGAATTCTCCGGGACGGCCGGGATCGCCCGGGCCAAACCCGTCGCCAATCTGGCCATCAGCGCCGGTATCGGTTCCGTCCTGATCCCCAAGATAATTCAGGATCCGTCCCATCATTTCCATGCGCGTTGCTGCCGGATAGACCGTTTCGAACGGAAAACCCAGCACGACGACGGCGCCGGCCTGCTCCCCTCTTGGAAACGGTCCGCGGAAGGCCACGCCGGCCACATCCTCCCCGGCAACTCCGGTGTAGCGAAGCACGGCGGTGCCGCCCTCGACGGGACGCAGCACATCCGGCCAGCTCACGTTCCATGTGCCTTGCGTGCCGTTGTCGAACCGGATGCCGGACATCCCGCGGAACAGCGTACCGGGTTCGCCGTCGGCCTCGTAAAACGTATCGCGCCGGTTGTCGGGCGCATCGGCCACGAACTCAGACTTGAGGAAATTGCGAAGGAATTGCTGGTCCGCCGTGCTGCCGTGCAGGCCGAGATCGTAGCCGATCTCCGAACCGCTGACCAGCAACGCGCCGCCCCCGTGGAGGAAGTTTCCGGCCATCAGGCGCTCATTTTCGTCAAAGGTGCGGTTGGCAGTGCTTTCGGCGCCAAGGATCCACAGCACAATGCCATAATCGCCCAGCGACACCAGGCCGCTGCCGACCGCCTCGTTGGTGGCCGACTCGAAATGGTACCCGTGGTGGCGCACTTCCGGGGCGTAGTGCCGGATGAAATCGCGCGTATTGCCGGAAATCGGCCGGTTGAAGCCGTTTACGATCAGAATGGAGGGCTTGGATCCGTGTCCCACCGGCACGCCCGCCAGCACCTCGGAAAACGGCCCGGGCTGCTCCCCGACGGCCTGGAGCCGCACGTACACCAGCGAATCGGCCTGCAAGCCGGTAATCACGGGATTGTCCGGGGACAAACGAAACGCCGGGGAGAAACTGCGCCCGTCCGCGCTCAGCTGCACCAGGTACTCCGTCACCCCGGGGGCATCCCCCAGGACCAGGCGCAGGCTCCCCCCATCCACCCCCAATACACCCCATGCATCGGGCACCTCGAACAGCTCTCCGGTGGGATAGAAAGGCAGCGGGATCACCCCCTCGTCGCTGAGAAGCACATGCCGCTCATGGTGCTGGAGCAAATCGCGTATGTGGGCGGGTTGGCCATTGACGGTGATCGAATCCAGTACCAGGCGGATGCCATGGCTGTAATCGGCATACGTCTCGGCATGGCCGCTGTAGAGCGGCTGGATGGGCGAGCCGTTCAACTGGTGCCAGCCGTAGATCACCACGCGTCCAGGAGGCGGCTGGTTGTAGATCCGGTTGGATATGACCACGTCTTTCTTGTGACCGGCAACTAGTGTTCCGGGCGGATGCTCATCCAGAACCGGCTCGCGCTGCTCCCAAACCATGACATGGTGATCGTACATCACCGCTATGGAGGTCATCTGGTCGCTCGGCGGAATGGTGCGCGGCGACAGTTTCAGAGTGGCTGCCTGCCAGATATGGTCGACCATCCGGCGGGTGGGCATCATGGTGCCGGTCGCAGAGGCGATGCGCTGCGCAAGGATGGGTGTCATGGGCATAAGGAAATAATCCTCATCGCTGCCCACGGCCAGGTAGTCGGGCGTCACATGATAGGTAACCTCAATGGTTTGATCGCCTGCTGTACCACTGACCGTTACCGGGACCAGGTCCCGCAGGAACGTGGGCACATTGCCCGCCATGATCTCTTCAAATATGGCCTCCTCCCGGGCTGCCAGGGCGAGGTTGCGGACCTGATCCCTGAACTCGGAACCTGTGGGAGCATCAGCAGAACGATCCGGCAAACCGAGTTGCTGCGCCATGAGGCACACATCGGTGGTCCAACAAATCAGAAGCAGAAACAAAAGAATTTTCGCTGAACGAAGAACTGCTCTCGACATAGCGGTGATCCTGTGCATTCGCAGTTAGGGACATTTCGGAGGAGTTGGAAATGTACTGATATTCCAGGTTTTATTTCAAAAGTATGCACATCGTAGTCGCATTTCTTTCAAATGAAAATTTAGAGTGTAAAAATACAATATCCTGATGCTATGAGAGCCTGTTCCAAACAGCAACTATTTCCAAGGTGGGAAAAAAGGTTATTCAAGTGAGAATGACAAAATCTTCCCGGGACCCCAGAATGTAGACTTATTGATAGTCACACATCTGTTAACTCAGAGTGGGATCTGGGAAATGACACTTCATAATTTTACCCAGGAATAATTTTGGGCAATTGATTCAAGTTTGTATATTTGCAACTTAGTTGCACTTACAACCCAGAATAATTCACATGCGCCTGACTTTCACAATTTTACTTCTGTTTCTTTTCTCTTGCCAGACAAAAGAAGGTACAATTCTATCCGATACATATCCCAGGACCCTTGATGTTTCCTGTTTTGATTTTTCCGGCTTGGAGCAAGAGGATATTCGGTTAGCGGACTCCATTCTTTATGTCGGGCTCCAGAACGAGGCGTTGCATACACTTATTTCCGGCCTCAAACCTATGAGTGACGTCATGGCTTTCCCATTTCACAAGGACGAGCCGGATACCGTTCATTCCGATATGATCATCATGGGGTCAGAACGTTTTATGGAAACCTTTGCGCAGCTTAACAGGATCACTGATGCTTTCCAGTGCGATGATTTGCGGGCAGGCCTTTTCCCGTTCCGGAATGTCTTTAATGGCAAAAGACATGTGCAGCTGCGTGTTTTCAGAGCTGATGCCGTAGACAGAATCCTTGATGAAAACCCTGATTTCTGGTTGAAATGGGCCTTTATGCCGGGCGCAAACGCAGAGATTATCATCCAGACCATAGAATTTGAAAGCATGCTTGACAGGTTTAGGGGCTATGGCTACCTGTATGGTTATCCTTCGCACGCGGTTGATTTTTTTGCAGCATCAGCGGCTCATCATGATGAAACCGGAGAATTTGTAGAGAGAGATTTCCTGTCGATGCCGGTTGTAAGCGGTCAGTCTGGCAGGTTTGTCTATGCTGTCGAAAAAGGTCATACCAGGAGCGAAGCAGATCGGCAAATATATGACGCGGCGGCAGAAAACGTACGGCATTTCAACGAGCTTTCTTCTTCGTTCTATGAACCGGACAGCACCTTCAGAGCAGCTGATTTTCTGCGCTTTTTTCTAATGCATGAAACCGCAACTAATTGATTTGACATAGCTTGTATGTCCGCATGCAAAGACCGAGCCGGAAAATAATATGCTATTTCTCTTCTTCCTCTTTCTGTCCTTTTTTCATGTCACAGAGTATGAAAATCAGCTTTGCATAGAGGTGCGGTTTGCTGTTGATGGTTCAACTGTGCCAAATGCCGTTGTTCACTTTCGTGAGACTCATATTCACAGGGTAACCGACATTGATGGAAGATTGTGCATCAAGGTCGCACCCGGAGTCCATTCCCTGCATGTATCCCATTTGGGTATGGAATCTTCTGAACGCAGAATCACTATTGATCGCAGAACTGATATAACTGAGATTGCCATTTATCTTGACTACGCAATCATTCGCGGGGATGAAATTCAAATCACGGCACGCAGGGGACTCGATATCAACCAGCCAGGATCTGTAAGTCGCATCACCCGCGAGGCAATTCAACACCTGCAGGCATCCAGCCTGGCCGATTTATTTGAACTGCTGCCAGGTCAGCTATCCGGCACTCCGGGCCTCTCCTCACCCAGACAGAGCCTTCTCAGACAAGTTCCCACAACTTCTGATGCCACAAGGGCAAATGCACTGGGTACCGGAATCATTGTGGATGGGTCTCCGCTTTCCAACAATGCAAATCTCCAGGATGATGTCGCAATTTTGAATGATGCTCCGGGCTCACTGCCACCCTTTGCATCCGTAGCCGGTCGCGGCACCGATCTCAGGGAGATTTCCCCTGATATGATCCAATCAATTGAAGTGATCCAGGGTGTTCCCTCAGCACGTTATGGAGACATAACCACCGGTGTTGTTATTGTCACTACGCGTTCCGGCTACATGTTGCCGGAGCTGAAAGTCAGTTTGAATCCCACTATGACGGATATAGGCTTTTCAGCCGGTTTTGGTGACGGGAACATCAGACCAGGATACCATTTCGCAGGCAACTTCACTCAGTCTTACTCTGACCCGAGACAGAACCTTGACAGATTTAACAGAATTGGACTCCAGACCGGTTACAGCCGCTCATGGCTATCTGATCAGAGACTGAGACTGAATGTAAGGCTGGCAGCAGGCAGATTGCTGGATGAGCGGCGAGCTGATCCGCAAGATGAAGTCAGTCAAAGGGTCAGAGATGCGCAGGACCAGTTTGTCCGCTCCAGTGTCAACCTTGGTCTCGCACTCGGCAGCGACCGCCGGCATCGTCTTTCATTTGACGCAAGTACCAATTACCGGCAGCAACGCGGATTTTATGCAGAGAACATAACCCGTTTTGGTCTGTTTCCGTTATCCGATGCTGTCACCGATACCACCATCACCGGCACATTTGGTACCGCTCAATATCGAAATGAAACAACTGTGGAAGGCAATCCTCTGAATTTCTACAGCAGATTTGAATACCGAAATGAGATTAGTCTGGGTAATTCCGTGAATATCACACTGGCTGGGATCGAGTGGAGACACGATTCCAATCGTGGTTCGGGAAGACAGTTTGATGTTCTAAAACCTCCGAGGCAGAACTATTCTGTTGGTGACCGCCCACGTTCATTCGACGACATACCATCACTGAGCATCCTTTCTGTCTATGCCGAACACAGAGTGGCAAGATACTTTTCGGATCGGTTGTTCATGATGCAGGCAGGGTTGCGTTATGACAATGTTTCTCCCACATCCCTGGCAAATGGCAAATTTGGCACCGTTCTGGCACCCAGATTGAATGCCTCATTTGAAATTCTGAATGGCTTGCACTTGCGAGGAGCGTATGGAAAAACTGCCAAGGCTCCGCCCCTCAACTTTCTATATCCAGGTCCACGTTTTTTCGATGTCGTTAACTTCGCAAATTATTCGACAGATCCGAATGAACGGTTAGTGATAATTACGACTGCCGTTGTTGAGCCGGACAACAGTATGATGAGGTCATATACTTCTGACAAATGGGAGGTTGGCTTTTTATTGGAAAGAAACAGCCTGACGGCCGGGATCACAGGATACATTGAAAAAACTGACGGTGCTTATGGCTTTACGCGCAATGTTCACCCTGTAAAATTCAGCACATTTGAAGCAATCTCCTTTCCAGTTGGAAGTCCGCCGATATTGAACCCTGAACCGGCAGACCAAAGGATTTTTCTCGGTGCTTATGACCTCCCTGCAAACACGCGCCAAACAGAAAATGTGGGACTGGAACTGGATGTAACATTTGATACACGCATGCGGGCCGTTTCAACCATTGCACTGAGCGGTGCATGGGTACAGACGAGTTCAGGTGGTACAGGAGTCCTCATTGACACCGACAAGCTCTTTACTTCGACCACACCACAACGAATAGGTATCTACGGAAGGGAAACCATAAACCGGCAGCGTTTCTCAACAAGCCTGCGCATGGTTCATCACATACCTGATGCTGGTGTTGTGGTTTCATGGTTGACGCAAGTACTTTGGATCGATGCAGACTGGAGAGACGATGTTATGCTCTCGCCGCTGGGTTACATAACGCGTGAAGGTGATCGCGTGATGATTCCTGAAAGCCAGAGGGGTGACAGTGAATATGAAGACCTGATGAGACAGGTTAGTGACACATATTTGCTCACAGAGCGTCCGCCCCCGCTTTGGCTGTTCAATTTAAGAGTGAGCAAGGCCTTCGGTAACAATATCCAGGCTTCATTTTATGTAAACAACGTTTTCTATTCCCGTCCTCTTTATGAAAGTCGCCGAAGCGGGTCTTTTGTTCGTAGAAATCCTCCGCTTTTCTTTGGCTTCAACTTATCGATCAGAGTTCCCCACCTGATCAGTCCATAACCACACTAATCCACTTAATCGATAGCCAATGAACTGAATATCACGAAGTGAAACGAATATGCCAACCCCATACTGACTCATTGGGGGATTATCAGATCCTGCCATGTGAGTTGATTCTGTCCTTACTAATCCAAATTGACTTTAACAAATGAAAAACAAAATACTTGCACTGTCAATTCTGACATTGATAACATTCGCCGGCTTCTTGCCCGGGGCTTGTGACAGTGATTCCGGAATCTCAAATATCGATCTTCGATTCCAGGTCCTTTTCCCGGATGAATTTTCCGAGTCACTTGCTCCAGGCGCTGTTGTGACCCTTACCAGCATCGAAAGAGGCGACGAGCAAAACCTTACATCCGACGAAAACGGCTTGGTTCTATTTGAAGGCCTTATTCCAGGGCGATATGACGCACGTGCTGAAATTACTTTATCAGCGGAAGAGATGCTTACGCTTGCTGGTTATGCAGAAGAGGTCACGCTCTCCACAAGCCTGAGCAACCAGAATTTCACTACAGAACCCGACTCCCCTGTCGAACTTGCCTTACGGACGTCTGCACTCGGAAATTTTGTAATCAAGGAGGTGTACTATACCGGATCAAGATTGCCGGATGGTGGAAATTTCTTCAACGATCAATTCCATGAAATTTTCAATAATTCCAACGAAGTGTTGTACGCAGACGGTCTCTATATCGCTGATATTTACGGTCCTGCAGGACAGATCAACCCTACTACAGAGCCAACTCCATTTCAGTGGGATCAGGAACACATATATCTGAACAGCATTTGGAGGGTACCAGGCTCCGGAACCGACCATCCCATTCAGCCAGGGGAAAGTTTTATCATCGCCCAGACAGCACAGGACCACCGGGACAACCCTGACCTTAACCCAAACAGCCCGGTTAATTTGGGTGATGCCGATTTTGAAACGTACAACCAACGGGATGATGACAGGGATATTGACAATCCCAACGTCACCAACATGGAGCGTATCTACTTCACGGGTGGATTCACCTGGCTCGTCCCTGTATTTGGACCAGCCATTGTTATTTTCCGTGTGGATGACATTGATGCCCTTGAACAGGTTCCCATCCCTGACTTTCCTCCCGAATTCCCCCCAAGAATCAAGTTGCCGATCGATCATGTAATCGACGCATTTGAAGCGCTTCAAAACCCTCAAAGTGGTGATTTCAAGAGAATACCCCTTGATCTTGACGCAGGATTTGTAAGCGCATCAGGAACCTACACTTCTGAAAGCGCGAGAAGAAAAACCGATCGTATTGTGGACGGAAGAAGGATTCTCAGAAACACCAATAACACGTCAGAGGATTTTGAGATCATCACTCCGCCAACGCCCAGATCATTTGAATGACCCAAAACCAATAATATGGCCCGGAGAATTGAACCGGCTCCGGGCCATTTCTTTTCAGGCATGCGCCTCAATGAAAACATTAATGTCTTTTAGGTACTCCGCTATGCCGCGTAAACACTTCAGTCCAAAGCTGTCGTTTCCGAAGCATAATTCATTCATCTCGGCAGTTTGCCTGCTTCTTGTCTGTATCTCGATTCCACTCCAGACCCTGGGTCAATTTTCGGTTCGAGAAAACTACCTGCCAACCAGCAGCACCTTCGGTCCGGACACCCTCGCCGGTATGTGGAGAGAGGCTGGCAACCCCGCAGGGATGGCAGAAGCCGGAATATACCGTACCGGGCAGTTGCAGGCCGCCGGCTTTTCCAGCAGTGGTGACCTGCGATCTGTAAGAGAACCGGAGCGAATCAGCGGAGGGTTTTTCCATGCTAAGGGTACCCAGAATATCGGCAACTGGATGCTGCTTGGAGATGTACTGCTTTCTCAGACCAATCACGGAAGCGTGTTTTATCGAAACCATGCACCGGTCCGTACAAACAACCCCTACCAATGGGTTGACACAACCGGAGGTGACTGGGACAATATGCACATACTGCTAAAGTCAAGCGCTGCTTCACCCATCATTTTTCAGAAGTTCAGGGTTGGCTATTCCGTTGCCTACGAGGTCATGCAGGGTGCCCGCCAAAATGCAGAAAGACCCCTGTTCACTTATAACCGTTATTTCATCCGAAAAGGCCTGAAATTTAGTATTTCTGATAACATCGATTTCGGAGTCAGTGGCTCATTTCAAGGTAAAAAGGAAGAGCAGGAACTTGGCTTTTTTAATCAGTTGGATACTTATGTCCTGATCCTCAGAGGGATTGGTACTTTCAATCAGACTACCTTCAACTCAGCTTCACGGTCATATTCTGAAAACACATTCGGTGGGGGGATCCAGGTGCATATCAGAAGAAGCGATATGGGTCTTGTTTCTTTCCTTGATATTTCATCATCCACGGAAAACGTAAGCACCGGTATCAGCAACCCCGTATCTTCCGGCGAATGGAACACATTTACGTTCTCATCAGGCGTAACACTTTATCAAACCCCGAAAAACATATCCCGAGAGTTTGGGCTGAGAAGCTACTGGACATCCGGCGAAGGGATCGACCCCTTTCTGAACGGAAAAAATATCCTCCTTAACCACTTCAGAGGTCAGGCCTTCTTTAAAAACACGTGGCTGAGTAATTCGAAAACTGACAGACTCTCTTTTATGTTTCGCGCCACCTTTGATGTACATGATCTTGAGGATATTGTTTCTGCATCAGACAGGTTGCTGTCCCTGCTGTCGGTTGATGCGAGTATGGCAAGACGAACACAATCCAGTCAATATGGAATCAGGGCGAATTACTACATCCCCCTTAAGAACAGACTGAACGTCCGGTCCATGAATGAGGCCGTCCGCAGAATATTTCTTCCTGACTTTTTGTTGTTGGAACAGAATATTGCAACAATTTCATCTACCGTTGGCAGATATTTTGTGATTGGAACTTCGGATATCGGTGTCACGGTAGACGCATTTATTTCAATCCACCCGGAAGACGGATTCAGCCCGAATCGGTTGCAGCGTGGTATGTCAATTTCTTTGACACTTGCACTATGACTCCTGATGCAAGAGCTCAGGGGTTCATTCGAAGCGGTAGCGCAAAAAGAGCACTCTTCATCACGAGATCGCTTCGCCTGCAAAGGAACATTCCCGATCCACCATGTAATGAACAATACAGCCTCCGGCTGACTCACAGGCCAATGACCAAATCATGTTGTGTGAGTTCATTCTGTCCTTATGAATAATAATTTATTTAAAATAATGAAAAAGCTGGACTTAATGCCTGACAAAACACCTGATTATCGTGGAATGGGCAGCTTGAGTGCTGTTGCGGTAATAATTGGGATGGTGGTTGGCGTCGGTATTTTCAGACTGCCGTCAATAGTTGCCGGTCATGCAGCTAACGAGGTTGATTTTATACTCTTCTGGATAGTCGGCGGGATTATTGCTTTTTCTGGATCATTGTGCTATGTCTCTCTTTCCATGCGAATGCCGGATAGCGGCGGAGAACTTACCTTTCTTCGCAGAAGCATTGGGCCATCAACAGCATACCTGTTTGCATGGGGCAGAGTCAGTGTTATTCAAACCGGCTCACTTGCACTGGTCGCACTGATTTTTGGCGACTATGCCTCCTCTTTTGCGAATTTGGGGCCTTACAGCAACTCAATATACGCGGCCTTGCTGGTCATACTGCTAACTCTGATTAACATGAGTGGCACGCGGCAGTCCAGTAAAATTCAGAATTTGCTGGCCGCACTGGTGATTGGAGCCCTGGTTGCACTGTGTCTCTCAGCCCTTTTTCACAATCCCGGGGAGGGACACAACGGAGCGTTGCTCACCCCCGACCAGTTCACTGGCCTGTCTGTTAGCATGCCGGGTCTAGCCATGATCTTCGTGCTTCTGACATTCGGAGGCTGGAATGAAGCGGCATACCTTGCCGGGGAATTAAGAAACGCCAGAAAAACTTTTGGGAGGGTTCTGACCGGGTCCGTGATTCTAATTACCCTTTTGTATGTCGGAATAAATCTTGCTTACATTCATGCTATCGGACTGGATGGTCTGAGAGCTTCTGCAGCACCGGGTCAAGAATTGAGCGAAGCCCTGTTCGGCCGGCTGGGATCTGCTGTGATTGTGTCCATAATAATCATTGCAGCTATCTCAACGGCAAACGCCACCATTATAACGGGTTCTCGTTCACTTTTTGCCCTTGGCCGGGATTACCCGGAGTTTCGTCTGGTCGGTAAATGGAATGAAAGGCGAGATACACCGATCCGCGCCCTTGTTGCTCAAGGAATTGTCGTTCTTTTACTTCTGGCTGCCGGTACGCTTTCATCAGACAGTCTTTCTGCTGTTGTTGATTTTACAGCGCCAGTTTTCTGGTTTTTCATGCTTGTCGTCATCGCCGGTCTTTTCAAACTACAGTATCAAAACTCAGACGCAGGTTTCAAGCAGGATATACCGCTTTATCCGGTCCCTCCTATCTTATTTCTTGCTGCATGCACCTATATGTTCTACTCCAGCATGGCATACACCGGTACCACTGCCATCTGGGGAGTGATTGTGCTCCTTGTTGGCCTGTTTGTGAAAAAGGGACTTGAACACCTTGCACAGAAAAGGATTTGAATTTGTCGACTGTCCCGACCCGGCTGTAGCGACTTTAAGTGATAAGCGGAATCAACTTTTAAATGCAACTATGTTGCGGTTTGTTTTTTCAAGACCTATATTTGCAACTTAGTTGCATTAAAGCAGGCTGGAACAAGGCGTATGAAATGTCTATGACGGCGGCTACTCAACACAAAGGAGCATGACTAATAACGTCACGGACATTCTATGTGACCTTGTAAATCAAAAATTTTTATTACGCATGAAACATCTGCCGGTTACAGTTTTAAGTGGTTTTCTTGGTTCGGGAAAAACGACTTTGTTACATCATATCCTTAACAACAAACAGGGCATGAAGGTAGCTGTCATTGTAAACGATATGAGTGAGATCAACATTGATGCCCGCCTGGTCGAAGATACCGGGACATTGTCGCAAACCGAAGAGCGACTGGTTGAGATGAGCAACGGTTGCATCTGCTGTACGCTGCGTGACGATCTTATTCAAGAAGTCGGCCGCCTTGCCATTGAAAACCGATTCGACTACCTCCTCATTGAAAGCACTGGAATTTCTGAGCCCCTGCCCGTAGCTCAGACTTTCTACTTCGACATGCCTGATGTAAAGACGAACCTGTCGGAAATCAGCAGGTTGGATACACTTGTAACCGTTGTTGACGCAGCCTCTTTCCACCAGAATCTGAATTCCATTGACACACTTGTTGATCGCGGCTGGAATGACATAGAAGACGACCAGCGCAGCATCGTGCATCTTCTGATCGATCAGATTGAATTTGCCAATGTCATCATCATAAATAAAACGGACTTGGTCTCCCCGTCGAAAGTTGATGACATTGAAGCCTCTGCAAGGAAGCTGAATCCGGAAGCGAAAATCATTCGATCCGTCTATTCTGATGTCCCCTTATCGGACGTACTCAATACCGGCCTTTTTGATTATGAAACCACGTCACAATCGGCTGGCTGGATCAAGGAGCTTGAAAATGAGCATGTTCCTGAAACGGAAGAATACGGGATAGGTTCACTGGTATTTCAGACACCGCGGCCATTTCATCCCGAAAGACTCTGGGATTTTATTTCAAATAACTGGCCCCAAAGTATCATCCGCTCCAAAGGGTTGTTGTGGATCGCGTCCAGACCCGACATTGCCATTAACTGGAGCCAGGCCGGCCGTTCCGTAAAGGCTGACCCCGCAGGAGTATGGTGGGACTCACTGTCCAAATTCGAGCGAAATCAGCATCCGGCTTTTCAAGCAAACGAGGAAAGAATCATGGGTCGATGGACCAAAGATTTTGGCGATCGTCTGAATGAACTGGTCTTTATCGGTCAATGTATGAACAAGCAGGAGCTTCAAAAAAAACTTGAAAGCACTCTTTGTACAGATGATGAAATCGCAATTTACCACAAGGGGGGATTTTTTAATGACCCCTGGCCTCAATGGGAATCATAGTTGAAGGGCATTTCCTGTTTAGTCGGCATTTCAGGCTCCCATTTACGGGTAGTATCCGTGAGCGCTGACCTTGCCTTAAGCCATCCAACGCATGCAAACCCTGATCTGTCAACGCAACAAACTTCCTGAACTGCAAATCATATCATGAATATCATGAATCGCAAATCCTTCATCAAAACAACTGCTTTGGGATTTGGAGCGATTTTCCAGATACCCTTCACAAATGAGCGGATATCTGCCTCGGATCTACACTATGCTTTTGACGATTCGGCCGATTCCAGAAAATTATACGATGTTCTGATTATCGGTGGTAGTTTCGCAGGGCTGTCCGCTGCCATGGGGCTTGGAAGATGCAGGAGATCCGCTCTGGTGATCGATGAGGGCAAACCAAGAAACCGAACCTCACCCCAGGCCAATAACGTATTCAGCCGCGATGGCCACAACCCGACGGAAATTCTCGGTGAGACGCGCAGCCAGCTTGCACAGTACAAGGAGAATCTCACGCATCTTGCCGGTCTTGTTGATTCCGTTGAAAAGGAAGAAGCTGCTTTTTCAGTTACTCTTTCTGATGGACGAATTTTCCGGGGCCAGTCGCTTGTTTTCGCCGGCGGCGTCACCGATCATCTTCTGGACATCCCCGGGCTGGAAGCTTTATGGGGAAATGGAGTTTACCATTGTCCCTACTGCCATGGCTGGGAAAACCGTGATAAGAAGACCGTAATTATTGGTACAGGAAATTCAGCACTTGGATTGGCCTCTACCGTCTCCAACTGGACGTCGGACATAACCTATTTTTCTCAAGGAGTGCCGGTGGAGATATCCGACAGCAGTCGTCACATACTTACCCGGTTGGGAATCTCCATCCGGGAGGAGACTATTAGCGGAATCAGCAGGGATAACGCAGCCATCCTTGTCCAACGTGATGGCCATAGCGTACCGATGGCCTTTGATGCCTGCTACGCACCGGGAAGAATCACAGCAAATAGTGAGCAGGTACAATCCATCGGGTGTGAAATGCGGCCAAACGGCTCCATCATTGTAAACGAACAATACCAAACGAATAAAAATGCTGTCTACGCCATCGGAGATATCTGCAGCCGGTCTAACGGACAAGTCATACACGCGGCTTATTCAGGTACAGTTGCCGCTGCAAGCATCAACACCATGTTTCTGAACAAACGATTCAATCAATAACCCATACCCTCCATCGCATGATCGAAGCCATCCAACTTTCGAAAGTCTTCAACGGTACCACCGCCGTTTCCAATCTGGATGTAAACATCAGAACAGGCGAAATATACTGCCTGCTCGGAGCCAATGGCGCCGGAAAAACCACCACAATAAACCTCTTTTTAAATCTGGTTCAACCCAGCAATGGCTCCGCGCGCATCAGCGGGATGGATGTCACCAAATATCCCATAGAAACCAAACAGAAACTCACCTACATCCCGGAAAACCTTTCACTCTATCCAGGTTTATCCGGTATCGAAAACCTGCAGTTTTTTTGTGGACTTTCCGGGCTGAAACTTACTTCGGATGATGCCGCATTATTTTTGGAGCAGTCCGGGTTGCAGGCCAGCGCCGTTCACGATCGCGTGAGCACCTACTCCAAAGGGATGAGACAAAAGGTGGGTATCGCACTTGCCATTGCCCGAAAATCAGATGTATTACTGCTGGATGAACCAACGAGCGGACTCGATCCTGCTGCGAGCAATGATTTTGCAGGCTTGCTCACAGAGATGAAAGAACGAGGCGCTGCAGTGCTGATGGCTTCACACGACTTGTTCCGTGCCAAGGAAACTGCAACCAGAATAGGGATTATGAACAAGGGCATACTGGTTGAGGAGCTTTTTGCCGGGGACGTAACACACAGCGACCTTGAAAAAATATACCTTAACCATATGAGGGACTGATCATGGTAATTTCATCCATAGCGCGCAATGAAGTTCAAAGATTGATCCGCGACAAGGTGGTGACGGCACTGGGATTGCTGATTATTTTACTGATAGCATCTTCGATTGCCACCGGCGTCATCTATTTCAGGGAGTTGGAAGCGCAACACCAGCAGGCTGAGCAGCTGGCTCGCGCACAATGGGAGAATCAGGGGGAAAAGAACCCTCATTCCGCCGCACACTATGGGACCTTTGCTTTTCAGCCCGTTACTGTTGTTTCTGTATTTGAACCAGGCGTCAATCGATACACGGGAGTCTCATTATTTCTTGAAGGCCATCGCCAAAACTTTGCAGCGCACAGTCTGGCAGAAGATAAAGATACATCCAGAAGATTCGCAGAATTGACCCCCGCTTTCATCTTCACATATCTATTCCCACTGTTTATCATACTGGCTGGCTACCGTTCTGTTACCGGGGAAAGAGAATCGGGCATGTACCGTTTCCTGAAGAGCCAGGGCATAGGAAGGTTTCAGGTCATCGCCGGGAAAACAATTGGATTATGGGTCGTGGTATTGCTGATATTCCTGCCTTTTCTGCTGATTGGATTGGCGCTTTTACTCTTTACTACCCCCTCTGGTACCGATGTCTGGCGTTTTGTACTTATGGCAACAATCTGGCTTCTATATTTTGGCGTTGTGGCGAATATAACCATCGGGGTGTCGGCTCTGGTAAACAGCTCGGGCACCTCCATGGTGTTACTGCTGTCATTGTGGATTTTGAGCTCTCTTTTAGTCCCGAGGCTCGCGACCAATATCGCATCCACCCTTCATCCGGTGCCCAATACTTCGGAATTCCTCCAGGCCGTCCAGAACGATCTGATGCATGGCATAGACGGACACAATCCCTTTAGTGAGCACAGTCTCGCTTTCCAGGATTCCGTCCTCGCCGCTCACGGTGTAGATGATATTGCTGATTTGCCATTCAACTTCAGGGGGCTGATGCTGCAGGAAGGCGAAGAGTTTGAGAAGAGGATTTTTGACTACCACCTTGGAAAGATTGATGCCATCCATCAACGGCAAAACCATTTTTTTTCTCTAAGTTCCCTTTTTTCACCCACCATTGCCGCCCGGCTCTCTTCCATGTCTGTAGCCGGTACCGATATGGTTGCATTTCGTCACTTTACGGCTTCAGCCGAGGAATTCCGAATTGCACTCATGCGTGAGCTTAACATGGACCTGAAGATGAACGCGGTCGGTGAGAGGGCGGCTGGTTACACCGTAGACGGAAGTTTTTTCGCTCAAACTATCTCATTTACGTATGAGAGGCCGGAAAAGGTACTGCTGGCAAGAAGCCAACTGATTCCAATATCCCTGACAATGCTCTGGTTTTTGCTGTCGGCAATTTTCCTGGGTTTTGCAGCCAGAATTCAGGAGGAGGTATGATGCGGCACTTGTTTTTATTTGAATGGCTTCATATTCGTAAATCCGGCGCTTTTTGGGGCATTGTTGGGGTGTTGCCACTGATGATCGGCTTCAGCCTGTTCCTGGGAAGTCAGCGAATAGCGCATCAAGAGGAAACGATGGCACAATTACGCGCATCTGAAAGAGAGTTTTACGAGGCAAAGCGGCAGGAACTGAAAGCCATCGAGCAAGACGGTTCATCTGTTGACATGTGGTGGCAGAATCCTGCCAATCCACTGGTTCTCGGTCAGTTTGGGCAGGCCGGAAAACATGTTTTCCTTGAGCCTAAGCCTCTTTCGGCCCTTGCGGCTGGTCAGCTCGATATCCTGCCTTTCTACGGAAGGGTTACGCTAACCGGCACTGAGCCACTTCGTGACAATGCGCTTGAAAATCCGTTCATGCAGGTTTCAGGCAGTTTTGACTTTGCATTTGTACTGGTTTGGCTTATTCCGCTTTTCGTTATCGTAATGGGATACAACGTCATTTCATCCGAACGCGAAGGTGGGACATTCGCACTGCTTACATCCCAGCCAGTCTCCATGAAACGGATTCTGGCCGGCAAGCTGCTCTTCAGGTACCTGCTGGTTTTGGGGATCATACTGGTTTCTATGACAGCATGGGCCCTTTTATTTGGAATTGACCTTCTAAACCGTGACGGAGGATTACTTCTGATAGTCGTCAGCGCTTACATCGCCTTCTGGTTCCTGCTTTGCGCGCTGGTCAACATGGCAAAAACCGGTTCGGCAGTCAATGCGGTTATCCTTGCCGGTTTATGGGTGTTTTTCCTCTTGCTGCTTCCATCTATTATAACGCTTACATCCTCAACAGTGCACCCTGTGCCTTCTCGGGCATTGTGGATTACGGAACAGCGTGCCATACAGCAGGAAGTGGAAAGTGAAGGAGAGGAACTGTTTGATCTTTGGATCGTCGATCATCCGAAGGAATTTGTCGAAGGCGATACCCCGCAATTTTACAATATCTGGCTCAGACGTTTTGTATGGGCTGAGACCGTACAGGAGAGAAAACAGGAAGCCGAGCGCCTGTTCGAGGAACCGCGCATGCGGCAAACGGCACTGGCAGCTCGCTTGAGGCCATTATCGCCGCCTATGACGGTTCAGACATGGCTGGAGCGCAAAGCTGGGACCGATGCCGACAGATTGCGAAGTCTTGATGAGGAAATGCATGCTTTCCAGCAAAAATGGCAGGATTTTTTTCTTCCCCGTTTCCGTATGCTGGAATTCTTCGCTTCTGATGAACTAAAGGAGATACCATCCCCTGGTCACTAAAAATGTGACGTACTATTCCCATTTGACTACCCATCTAAATACTTGTGAGCTTTTTTGTGAGCGTTCGTGCCAGGAATTCCAAATTTATCATCGTCGGTGGAGGTATCCATGGTGCTTATCTTGCCATCAGCCTTCTCAAGCAAGGCATGGCT
This sequence comes from Balneolales bacterium, assembly GCA_007132975.1. GTDB lineage: Bacteria > Bacteroidota > Rhodothermia > Balneolales > Natronogracilivirgulaceae > SKNL01. The sequence goes on along the minus strand of SLNO01000127.1, from coordinate 14,638 downwards.
GCCCTGGATGACCTGATCATAATCGATCCCGGTGACGAACCCTTGAGCAACTGGATGGCGGTCACATCCAATGTCGGCATGGACTATCTGAGGTCTCCAAAGGTACACCATCTGGATACCGAACCTTTTTCACTCAAAAAATTCGCGAGAAACCGGTCTTACACAAGGCCACTGTTCATTGCACCAAATGACAGACCCTCCCTGGACCTGTTTAATAACCATGCCGGTAAAGTGCTTGAAGAAAGCCGGATTCGGGAACGGTTTTACCATGGACTGGTTTCGCGCGTTTCGTTAAACAAAAACAGTGCTTCCGTTTCTGTCAACGGAGAGACTCTAAAGTCACAATACGTCATCCTCTCCATAGGTCAGGGTGATAATATCAACTGGCCTGACTGGGCCCTTGCCGCGAAGCAACGCGGGGCTCCGGTAACACACGTCCTGGAAAGGTCGTTTTCCCGTCTCAGGTTATCTGACACAGCAACAGTCGCTGTCATAGGCGGCGGAATGTCGGCAGTTCATACCGCTATCTCGCTGGCCGGGAAAGATCGCATGATTCTGCTATTAACGCCTCATGCTCTCAGACAGCATGACTATGATTCTGACCCCGGCTGGATGGGTCCAAAATACCTGACTTTGTTCAGGAGGATCCCAAATCCGAAGGAACGCAGATCGGTAATCAACGAAGCTCGTAATACCGGATCCATTACCCGTGACCTGAAAAAAAAACTTCTGCTTCTCGAAAAGAGAAATCAATGCAAAGTCTATACAGACTCCATCGTTGCGTGCACCCACGTTTCAGCATCCATAACGCAGATCAGACTCTCTGGAGGTGACGTTTTCGGTGTTAACCAGATCGTTCTTGCCACCGGTTACAATTCCACAAGGCCAGGTGGTGAAATGGTTGATCAACTCGCCAGTAACTACAACCTGCCCTGCTCGGAATGCGGTTACCCCGTAACGGATGTCTCACTTCGATGGCATAACCAGCTATTTGTTACCGGCGCTCTTGCCGAACTGGTAGTAGGTCCAGCATCCCGGAATATCATAGGAGCGAGGATGGCAGCTGAAAAAATAGTGCGATATCTAAATTTAGATAGTACTAACATTTAGTTGACTTTATATTTAGTCATGACTAATTTTATGGCAAAAGTTATACAGTAATTCTCCGGCTCGCACGTCCTGACTCAACCCAGGCAAGCTGTCCAGATATCGCTTTACATGACTTCCTATAACCCCTAAAGTAAACAGCAATGAACAAAAGCTTCGATCTTAGAAAGAACAAAATCAAAAAAACGCTGATTACTTCTGCCGTTCTCGCACTTTTTTTGGTTATTGTGGATCTGGCTTACGCCGGATACCAGAATGAGCCACCTGATTTAGGCGGTGTGGTTGTCAATGAGGTTTCAAACGAACCTGTACCCGGCGCGTCCATTCTCATCGAAGAATCAAACCGGGGTGTATCTGCTGACGATAACGGGACATTCGTGTTACCGCGTCTGGCTGAGGGCACGTACACCCTGTCCATCCGCGCGATAGGATACCGCACGGTCTCGCTAGTGATCGATCATCCGGATGACACCCCTATAACCGCTTTGCTGACCCCCTCCATATTGAGGGGCGAGGAAGTGGTAGTAACAGGATCCCCGCTTGGAAGAAGTGCACAATACCAGCCATCTCAGGCATTCAACAGAGCGATATTGCAGCAAAATTCGGCTCCAAGCCTTGGAGAAATACTGGATGGCAGTCCGGGTATATCAACCAGGTCTTTCGGCTCCGCCCCTGCCAGGCCGGTTATCCGGGGGATGGATGGGGACCGGGTGCTTGTGCTTCAGAACGGAGAGCGAATGGGCGACCTGTCGGCTACAGCGGTTGACCATGCCGTATCCCTGGACCCGCTTTCCATGGACCGGGTTGAAGTGATACGCGGACCGGCAAGCCTGCTTTACGGATCCAGTGCCATTGGCGGTGTCGTCAATCTTTTCAGCAATGATATGCCCCGGGAGTGGCAAAGCGGCACTTCAGGATCCCTTTCCTCCCATGTCGCCACGGTGAATGATATGGGCGCCGGCCTGGCAAGGGTTCAGCATGGATGGGACCGTTTTGCGCTTACGGGAAGGGTTGTTTACCGCCAGGGTGGTGACATCCGCACACCGGACGGAAGGCTGCCCGATACGGCAATCAACAATATCAGTTTCGGAGGCGGTATGGGCTACAGGGCGGGGCGCTTTGAGACCGGACTCTCTGTCACCGGTATGGACTACACCTACGGTCTGCCCGAGGCCATTGATGACCCGGATGAGGATGTAGAGATCCGCATGAACCGTACCAACATCCAAAGCGTATCCACCATGAAAATGTCCGGCTTTTTCGAGAATGCCGAGCTCCGGATCCATTACATCGATTACCAGCACGACGAAATAGAAACCGAAATAAATCCCGACGGCACCATCGATGAAGACCTTGAAATCTCCTTCGATCAGCAGACCCTGAGCAGCTCCCTGCTGCTGCGTCATCGTCCGGTCGGACGCTTGGAAGGGGCAGTCGGACTCAGTTTCGGTGTATCCCGACTGGCTGTCGGCGGCGATGAAGCCCTCACTCCCGATGCCAATAGTTTCTTTCTGGCAGGTTACCTTTACGAAGAGATCCGGCTGAATCCGGTGATGTCCATTAAAACCGGAGCCCGGCTGGAGTACAGGGAAACTACCGTACATACCAATGAATTGTTCACCGACGCCAGTGTATTTCAGGACCGATCCGACCTGAATTTTTCTGGGGCGCTGGGCCTGAATTATTCTCCCATCGACAACTGGCAGGCCGGGTTCCATATCGCCAGGGCATTCAGGACGCCGGGTATTGAGGAGCTGTATTCCGATGCACCCCACCTTGCCGCCGGATCCTATGACATCGGAGACCCAACTCTGGGAAATGAAACAAGTTTAGGTACGGACCTGTTTCTCAGATACAGATCCAATCGCTTGTTCAGCGAACTCTCACTTTTCACTAACCGGATCGACAACTACATCACTTTTTCACCTGCCGGGGTGGTCCATGAACCCTCCGGCTTGCCGGTTTTTCAGTACGGGTCTACGAATGCCTTACTCTATGGATTTGAGTTTGAGTCGCATCTCGCTCTGACCGATGACTTTCGGGCAGGCATTGGTCTCGATTATGTGAGAGGCAGAGAGCGGGACGGAGAAGAGCATAACTTGCCCTCAATCCCTCCCTTCAGGTCTCACATTTCCATTATGTACGATAATGGAACCTGGTGGGGTGGAACCCGGCTCAGTCTGGTGTCCAGCCAGAACATGGTAGCTCCAAACGAAAATCCGACCGACGGATATTACCTTGTCGGGATTAATGCCGGATACCGGTTCGGATACGGTATTACGCTGGCGCTTAGGGCAGACAATCTCCTCAACGAAAGTTACAGGGATCACCTCAGCCGGGTTCAAGACCGTAACAACCCAATGCCAGGGCGCAATATCAATCTGATGCTGCGCTGGGACTTCTGACCTACAGTCTGGTGAGCTCGATCGGAGAAGCCGCGAGCCATACAAATACGATTTCTCCGACCGAGTGCCAGATGTCTCGGATGCCAGATGCCTGTGAATACCAGTTATCTCAATATCCCGGACGTCCCGGCATCCTATACGTCTCAGAATTCCAGATGCCCGGGAATCCTCCACGTCTCAGCATTCCAGATGCTCTGGTATTTGAGGCACCTCAGAACTGGAACCGAAATCCTCCCTCAAGGGTGAATCCTGCGGTATTGAAACCGTATATCTCGGTGAAGCTGCTGTCGAGCACGTTCCTGAAATCGGCGAATATGATCGCGCGAAATTCAGGAAAGTGATACTCTGTATAGAGATTGATCAGCGTGTACGGATCAAGGTTCACTTCCTCACTGGTGAAATTATTATCCGGATTGAAAAAGAGATCGGTCCTTGAACTATTGTATTCCCCGTCAAGTCGAATAAACAGCTGTTCTGTCACATTGACTCCCACTTGCAGGCCAACGTTGTGAGCAGGTCTTCTCAGGAGATTGTTTTGACGCAGTTCTTCCCCCGCTTCATCAGTAGTTATAAGTTCCCCATCGGTGTAGTTGTAGTGACCGCTGACCTTGATCCGGCCGGATGCAAGCCAGTTGGCATAAAGCTCCACCCCGTAATCACTTTGACGGTCCCGGTTTACAAATCCATCGAAGAAAGTAAACACGATGACGTCATCAATCTCGCGATTGAAGTACTGTGCCCGCAGCTTCATCGACTGTTCCAGCAGAAAAGTCTCCAATCCGAAACTCACATACCGGCTCGACTCCGGGTCAAGCTCCGGATTGGCACCGAAGGGCCCGAACAGTTCATTGAGCGTGGGAACCTTAAAACCGGTAGTGAGCGATCCAAACAACTTCACGTTCTCCGAAATATGGTAGGCGGGAGCAAAACTGTACGTGCCATTATACCCGTACTCGGAGTGGATGTTGGCACGATACCCCAGTTCCGCACTCAGGCCATGCACACCTTTGACGATCATGGTCGCATATGGACTTGAGATCTGCGCACTCAGCTCGTCTGCATCACCTGATGCCGGGATACTGGATTGCTGAAAGTTGAAACCACCAAGCACCGACAGCCAGGGTCTGGCCGCATAGCTTCCGAACAGGTCGGAATTGTGGAACACCCCTTCGAACGAACTGCCACCAAACTGGTCGGAGAAGGTACGCTCTGTGGATGTGAGGCTGTAACTACCGTGGATGTTGAGCCTGTCCCGGCGGAATGCTGCCTGCAAGCCGGTATGGAACATATTCAGAGAAAAAGTGTTATCAGCGTCCTGAAATGCACCCGCATCAAAATCGCCATCAAATGCATTGTAGTGGTAAAAAGGGGATACTTCGAATTCATCGGTCACGCTGATATCCGCCTTGCCGAAAAATGAGTTGGAGTTGAATCCATCATCACCGAATGTATCTGAGCCGTTGGGTTTGGCAGCCGCACTGAATCCGTCGCTGGATCGCCTCTGATAATTCAGGGTATATGAGTGTCTACGGTCAACAGTGCCGTTTACAGATAAGAGCCCATCGAAGGAATTGTAGGAACCGTACGAAAGCTGCCCTCTTGCATTTACAGGCCCCTCGTCACCGCTCCTGGTAAGTATATTAACCACCCCGGCGATGGCGTCGGTACCATAGAGTGTGGACTGGCTTCCATTCAGGATTTCAATCCTTTCGATATTGTTCACCGGCAAGAGCCTCAGGTCGTAGGTGCCACCGGTACCTGACGGATCACTGATGGGCTGTCCGTTGACAAGAATAAGCGTACTTGGTCCGGATGCGCCCTGCATAAAGAGCGTCTGAGCATTGGCCGGCGATCCGAAGGCATCATTGATCCGGATGCCGCTCTGTTGATTCAGAAGTTGTCCCAGGTTCCTGCTTCCGTTCTGCTCAATCTGCCGGCGGTCTATGATCAGAACAGGCTTGGTGCTTTCCCGCAGCGAAAGCGGGATTTTGGATGCTGTCACAACAATCTGCTCCAGCTCGATCGTATCTGCAGCGGCGTAGTGCAATAGTGCATCATCCCCGGCTGGTTGTCTTGCCTGCACCAGCGTGGCAGTATCGGCCAACAGCGCAGACGCGGCATGTAAGTTGAAAAGGCAGAAAACTGTCAGAAATGACAGTAAATGGATTGATTTGCTCATGGTCATATCATTTGAATTTAGAGTTGAACCGATGAGCTCTCGAGAGTGTAAAAGATGGGCGATATAGCCGGAGCTTCAGGTATCCAAATGCCCGACAACCTGCTGCTACACGGTCCTACATTCCCGGCCTTTCCTCCGAAAGCCTGAATTAGCAGCAAGCAGGCAGGTCTTCTGACTTGCTCCCCTTCAAGCAGCCTTCCCGTCACAATCGTTTGGACAGTGGCAAAGAGTTGTTGAAGGTTTTTTATGGAGCTTACAGCTACGGGGATAGTTCCGGATTTTCACCGGATTCCCTTTTCATCCCGACAATCATGCTATAGCGGGAACCTGTTGCCAGACAATAGTAAATTGAAATATTCTGGATGTCAATGTTTTTCTGCCCTTTCGTTTAAAAAATTTTGACTGCCAATGAGATATTACTTGAATGATGCACCCGGTCGTGATCACATATGAAATATTCATGACTGTGGCACTGACTCACAGGGGGATGATTAAATCCTGTCATGTGAATTCATTCTGACCATATGAGTCTAAATTGATTTAAACAGATGAACTGAAAGTCACGAAGTGAACCGAAGGTCGCGAAGCGCTATGTCCATGACCGTAGCCCGGTCACACAGGAGCATGATTAAAAACGTCATGGACATTCTATCTGACCATATAAATCCAACATTTTAAACAGATGAAAAACAGTCTCGTTGGAACCGAGTGTTGCTTTTGTTGGTTTCAATACAGACCCCCATGAAAAGAATCAATATCCAACACGATGGACTATCCAATAGAAAAAGAACCCCGAAATGGAATGGACCGAAAGGATTTCCTGCGGACCGCCGGATCCACTGCTTTGTTTGCGTTCCTTGGCATCTCTCTGGCCAGCTGTGACGTCACCAGCTCAAGTGACGATGAAACGCCGGAAAACGGAGATAACGGAGCCGTAACAATCGACGGCAACACCGTACGGCTTAACCTCGCTGACGACTCCCTGTCCCCTCTTCGACAGGCAGGCGGGTGGATGGTGCTTGGCCAGGCCTCCGTGATCGTCGTCAATATCGATGGCGAACTTATCCGAGCCTTCACGAACGTTTGCCCCCATGCCAGTTGCCGGGATGCATGGCAGTATCAAAACCAGAGGTTGATTTGCACCTGCCACAATTCCATCTTTGAGAATGACGGGTCGTTTGTAAGCGGTCCCGCAGGAAGAAATCTGCCCGAGTTCTCGGTCGAACGTGATGGAAACAACGTCACCATAACAAGATGACCGTGAAACAGCTCGCCTGCTTCCTCATAATCACATCGTGCCTGGTGCTCTACGACAAATCCGTATCCTCCCAGACTTTTATGGCAACCGATGGGTATGTTGAATTCGTATCCACCGCCCCCCTGCTGGAGTTCAAGGGTACTTCAAATAACCTTGCGGGGTTGATCAATCTTGAAACGAAAGAGGTCGATTTTTTCGTGGATCTTGCTTCTCTTGACACCGGCAACAGAAGGCGCGACCGCGATATGCGGCAACAGTATCTGGAGACGGAAAAGTATCCCTTTGCCGAATTCAAAGGCATGCTCACGACTGAATTTGACCCCGATATCGAAGGCGAGCAGCCGGCAACTGTCGAGGGTGATTTTACCATGCGGGATATCAGCCGGGAATTGACCGTTTCCGGTTCCCTGGAGGCAACCGATGGTGGGATCCGCGTAAGGGCGGGATGGACAGTCAAGCTAGAGGATTTCAATATCGACCGGCCGCGTGTGCTTTTTTACGAATTGAGTGAGGTCCAAACCATCAACATCGACATACTGCTCAAATCACAAAATGAAGACTAAATCACTTTTATTGGCCCTCTCACTTGTCCTGACGCTGCTTTCTGCAGATCTGGCAACGGCGCAGCTCGCAAGGGAGCGTGTAGCCCAGAACAGGCCGGTCGAGTTGACTTTCCCCACATCCAGGCACATCCAGCTGAGCACCACCGAGCCGCTCTCGGCCGGAGAGCTCTATTACAGCATCATGCACGCTTTTGGTACCGTTGAGAATGGTATCACGGATTTTTGGGGGCTGGACTCTGGTGCGAATATACGATTCAGTCTGGAGTACGGGATTTCGGACAGGTTTTCCGTGTTTGCGGCTCGTTCAAGCATGGACAAGGTCTATGACATGGGATTCCGATATCTGTATTTGCGGCAGATGACAGACTCAGGATCCCCTGTTTCGGCCGGAGTCGTATTGACCGCCGGTTGGATGACCGAAGATTACACCCCTCTGAACCAGACCTATTCCTTTTGGGATCGCAACCAGCTCAGTCTTGCCCTGCCTGTTTCTCGAAAATTTTCTGACCGTTTCAGTCTGCTGCTTGTACCGACCGTTGCCGCTTTCAGCCGCACCAACCCTTTGCTGAGAATCGAAGAGCCGCTTGATACCGATGAAATCTTTGCGGGATTGGGGATGGGTTCGCGCTATAAATTTGCAAGCAGGTCATCGGTAACAGTGCAGTATGTACCATCCTACCGGTTTGAAAATGAAACCGTAAACCAGAGTTTTGCCATCGGGCTCGACATGGAAACAGGCGGACACGTCTTCCAGATATTCTTTTCCAACTCAAGGGCACTGAACGATGCTTACCTTATGGCCGGCCCCAACGGAAGCCTGCCCGACTTCGAGTTCCGGTTTGGATTCAACATCAACCGCTCATTTCAAATCCGCCAATAATTCAATCAGCTGCTTTTTTTCACCCACATCGGGGCGCGGGTTTGAAGATGGACGTCTTAAGCAAGGCCACTCCAGCTAGTTAATGACAACTACCACCACCTGCGAGGTCAGGGCTGAGGTAGGGAATACCAAGAGACATGCCGCGGAGTATCAGCAGAATGGCCAGCAGCGCTGCCCCTATCGGAATGAAACGGTTGAGACGTTGGCGGGCAACCGGGCTCAGCCACCCCGGCGCAAGTGACAGAGCCATCATCATGGGAGTAGTGCCCAATCCAAAGAGGCCCATATACAGCGCACTGTTGATCAGGGAGCCTGCGGCTGCCGAACCTGCCAGTGCCAGATATACCAGGCCGCATGGCAGAAAACCGTTAAGAAGCCCCAGGGAAAGCAGAGACGAATTGCCGGGGGTTCTGAGGAGCCGGTTGAAGAGGCCCTTGAAATAGTCTGAGCGGAAAAAAGCTCCGGTCGACAGAAACCGGCTTCGGAACAGCAGCATCACCAGAATAACCGCACCTGCCATGATGGACAGCCAACCCTGGTATCCGGCCAGTGCCGCACCCAATCCAAGCAGTCCCGCAAAAGCACCCATTACCATGTAGGTGAGAGTCCTGCCCAAGTTGTAGAAAAGGCGTCCGGCAACAAGATCCAGTCCGCTGCGGTCACTGCCGGGCAATGCGACAGCAATGGGTCCGCACATTCCGGCGCAATGTGCGCTGCCTAATATCCCAAAGGCGAAACCGGTCCAGAGAATATCCATATTACGTTTCGATTTGCACTGTCTGAATCTTTCAGTTTAAGGTTTTGATCACGAAAATGGTACCCGCAAACTGCGAGAAAAGCGGAAGGTACCGGACATTCGGTTACCGCATGATGCATTCAGGCTCCATTCAGCCCGAACTGCGAAAAAGTCGAAAAATTGCATGTCACAACCAGGCGCCATCCAACCCGAGTTGCGGACAAGCCTAAAGCTGCACGTTTTGCTGCAGGTAATATTCCTGTCCACCCGAATCCCAGTGCAGTTTCACGATCCATTTACCGTTGCGCATCCCTGAGAGCGGAATGGTCTGGAATCCCGAGTCATCGGCCTCAAGGGCAAATTCCCGATCGAGACGATGGTCGGATGGTCGGAACAGGTGCACACGTCCGTTGATCCCGTTTTGAACATGTTCCGCGGGGAAATAGACCATGAGCTGATCCCGGTGGCTGCTCAGCTCCATCCTGACCGGATCTTCCATGGACATGGTTCGGGACATGCGATCGATCTGGTCCTGATAGGTTAGCGTGCTTTCGTAATAATCTTCCTTCTCAAGGTTTACAGGCACAGTAAAGCTGAAAAAGACCAGAAAAAGTGTCCCGAGCACAAATGTAAGATAGCCGGTGGTGATGCCGACAGGCCAGCGATTTGCCGGGTCCTTGATCCATTCCAGTATTTTTTTCTTTTGACTCATGTGATTGTAATGTTAGGTTCCATGCGTCACGTAGAATGTCCTCGCAGATTTTAATCAAACGCCTGTGTATCAGCGCTCAGGCGCTATCGTGGACATTTAACGGCATGGCATTTTTGTATTGACGGTTATTCAAAATATTGTGCTTCATGGGTTTTGCGGGCCGATAAAGACGGATGACACCGAGTGGATCAGCCGTCCATCCGAGAAAAGACCAAATTCAATGGGCGTGCGCCCGGGTTGGAGTTCACTGCCGTGCAGGAATACCATGAAACGGCCCTCGACAAGATCGTGCGCGGGAAGGTTGTCGGGCACACCTAACGGCTGTATTTCACCGTTTGGATGCAGCAGCCGAACCTCAACCGGTTTGTCGTTCAGAGTCTTGTTGAAGATCTTGACATTGTAAAAGTTGGAATAGGCGCCGCCGGTAAGTTCATTCCAGGTGCGTCCGGGTTCGCGCAGGATCACGGCCTCGGCGTCGGGGCGGGTCCCCAGAAAATAGACAAAGAGTCCAAAAACAATGGTAAAAAGCGCCATGTATCCGGCTATGCGCGGTGTGACGAGGCGCGTTTTTGTGCCTTCCTTCACACTGTTGAACGAGGCATAGCGGACCAGGCCGGTGGGGCGATCCGTTTTCACCATGATCTCATCGCAGGCATCCATGCAGGCGGTGCAGTTTATACATTCGAGCTGTATGCCATCGCGGATATCAATGCCGGTGGGACATACTTTGACGCATTGATAGCAATCAATGCAATCCCCATACTTCCTGGCTGTATCGGCCTTATCGTTGTTCGTGAAAAAAACCGATCCATCATCCCGCTTTTCCTTTTGCCGGGCATTCAGCAGGGCGCGGTCTTCGCCCCGGGCAAAATCATAGGTTACGGCAATGCTGGAATTATCCACGAGCACGGACTGCAACCGTCCATAAGGGCATGCCACGATGCAAACCTGCTCCCTGAAGCGGGTGAAAACCCCGAAAAACACGAAGCTGAACAAGGTGATGGCTGACAAACCGGTCAGATGCTCCCTCGGGTCATCAGTCACAATCTCCCAAAGTGCCTCGGCCCCGATGATGTACGCAAGAAACATATTGGCAATCAGAAAGGAGATGGCGAAAAAAATGCCCAGTTTCGCTCCTTTTTTCAGGGCCTTGCTTGCCGTAAACGGCGATCTGTTCAGCCGTTTCTGATCAGGTGCATCGCCCTCGATGACGTATTCGATCTTGCGGAACAGCATCTCCATGAATATCGTCTGCGGACACACCCATCCACAAAACAGCCGGCCATAGATCGCCGTGAACAGCACGATGAAAATGATCAGGGCGAGCATGCCAATGGCCAGGATGTGGAAATCCTGCGTCCAGAAGACGGTACCGAAGAGCACAAATTTTCGATCCAGGATATTCAGCAGGATGATGGGCTGGCCATTGATCTTCAGGAACGGGCCTGCAAACAGGAACCCGATCAATACCCAGCTTACCACAGACCGCGCACTGTAGTACCATCCCTTGGGCTTTCGAGGGTACAGCCAGTTCCTGCGGCCCTCCGCCGAAATGGTGCTGACGGTGTCGCGAAAGCGCTGTCCCTTGTCGGATGGATCCAGGGCAAGGTTGTCGGGTTTTGTACTGCTGTTCATGATCGGGTAACAGGTAATGTTAAAGCTCGCAAGGTTCCGAACGGGACATGTCGGGCGGTTTGGCGCCTTCGGGTTCGGTGCCCCGGAGCGATATCAGATAGCTCGCCAGCTGCTGCAGCTCAAGGTCTGTCAGACGCTGACCGCTGCCATAGGCCGGCATGCCCTGCTGCGGGAACCCTTCCCTGATGCTGACCATCAGGGATGGAAGGTCGCATCCATGCTTCCAGTAGTCGTTCGTCAGATCGGGTCCCACCAGTCCCTGTCCCTGAGCACCGTGACAGGTAATGCAGAGCTGGGTCGGCCTGATGTATACCTGACGTCCCAGCTCCAGATTCTCGCTGTCGGTGAACACCTCCAGAGAGGCGAAGTCCACTGCGGGCGCATCTGCGGGGGACTCGATGCCGTACCGGGCAGCGGCCTGCTCCATCTCGCGCTGATACTCCTCGGACTGCGAGGGCCCGATGCCAAGCACATCGTACCAAAGCAGATAAACCACCGAGAGAGCTATCGTGAAATAGAATCCATAGAGCCACCACGGGGGCATGGGGTTGTCGAGCTCCTGGATGCCATCATATTCATGACCCAACAGAATATCCTTCTCATCATCAAGAATCAGGTTCTTTTCTTTTTCTTCCATTTTGATTACTCCTGGCTCCGGTTTGAAATATTATTTTGGTTAGACCGTCCGGTTTGTGGATGCGGCTTCTCGTTTTCCGCACCGTCGGACTTTTCTGACGAGGATCCGGGTGCGTCATCTGGCTCCGGCGGATCCTCATCCAGTGGAATTCTTTTGGCTTTTTCTATGTAATCACGGCTTAGCCGGATGACCCAGATCAGCATCGCCACGAAGAGAACGACGAAGATCAGGAGGGCCAGGGTCGGCCGTACCGCAATTCCTTCTATGGCTGAGAGGACATCTCGAAACATATGGCATCCTCCTTACTGCGAGCCGCCGGCGGCAGCGGTTGGCTCGGTTTCAGCCTCGGTTTCCGGTTCCGTTTCCTGTCCGGGCCTGGCCTGGATATCGGTGCCCAGGCGTTGCATGTATGCGATAAGGGCCACTACATCATTATCCCATTCCGTGTAGAATCCACTGTTGCGCAGGCCGCTGGCGATCTCCTCCGCCTGGATTTTCAGATCCCGGACAGCGACCTGGTCGTAGCCCTCCGGATAGGGAGTGCCCAGCGACTGCAACGCCCGGATCTTGCGCGGAACGCGCGTAGTGTCGATCCGATTGGTTAGCAGCCATGGATAGGAGGGCATGATGGAGCCCGGAGACGTGGAGTAAGCATCCTCAAAATGCATGAAATGCCACGAATCCGGATACTTTCCGCCCACACGGTGCAGATCGGGCCCGGTTCGTTTGGATCCCCAGAGGAAGGGACGGTCATACACAAACTCACCTGCCTTTGAGTATTCGCCATAGCGCTCCGTCTCGGAACGGAACGGCCTGATCATCTGGGAGTGACACCCAAGACACCCTTCGGCGATATAGATGTCACGTCCCTCAAGCTCAAGCGGAGTGTACGGCTTGACGCTCTCGATGGTGGGCACATTGGATTTGACAAGGGCTGTGGGTATGTATTCCACAAGGCCTCCAATAAGAATGGTAATCAGTACAAGGACTGTGAAAAGAGTGGCCTTTGACTCCAGCCAGCGATGACGGAACCCGCCCTCGGGCATGGGTTCGTTTTTCCAGTTTGCCGCCGGCGCCTCTGCCTGTTCATTGGCTTCCAGCGTACCGCTGCGCATGGTCATCAGAAGGTTGACGATACCGGCAATAGCCCCGACCATGTAGAGGATTCCGCCAAGCATGCGGATGAAATACATGGGAATGATCTGGGTCACCGTTTCCAGGAAATTGGGATAGCTCAGGAAACCGTCGGCGTTGAACTGCTTCCACATGAGACTTTGGGTCACACCACCCCAGTACAATGGTACCACATAGATGACAATACCCAACAAGGCAATCCAGAAGTGGAAATTGGCCAGCTTCATGGACCATATGCGCGTCTTGAAAATGCGCGGTGTGATGAAGTAGAGCATGGCGAAGGTAAGTCCGCCGTTCCATGCCAGCGCCGCCGTGTGCACGTGAGCAATGACATAATCGGTGTAGTGGGTGATGGCATTCACATTCTTGAACGACATCATGGGGCCTTCAAAAGTGGCCATTCCGTAAGCCGTGACGCCCACGACCATGAACTTGAGCGCCGGATCCTGTCGCACCCTGTCCCAGGCGCCACGCAGCGTGAACAGGCCGTTGATCATGCCGCCCCATGAGGGCGCGATGAGCATGACCGAGAACACAACGCCCAGCGACTGGGCCCAGCCGGGAAGGGCCGTATACAGAAGGTGATGAGGACCGGCCCAAATGTAAATGAAAATCAGCGCCCAAAAATGGACTATAGAAAGCCGGTAAGAGTAGATGGGCCTGTTGGCGGCTTTGGGGATGAAGTAGTACATGATACCCAGGAACGGGGTCGTAAGAAAGAATGCCACCGCATTATGTCCGTACCACCATTGCACCAGGGCGTCCTGTACGCCGGCATAGACCGAATAGCTTTTGAACAAGTCCACCGGTACCACCAGGTTGTTGACGATATGCAACACGGCGACCGTCACAAAGGTAGCTATGTAGAACCAGATGGCCACGTACATGTGCTTGACCCGGCGTTTGTAAATGGTGCCCATCATATTGACACCAAAGATCACCCAGACCACGGCAATGGCAATGGCAATAGGCCACTCAAGTTCGGCATATTCCTTGCTTTGGGTGAGGCCGAGCGGCAGGGTGAGTGCTGCGGAAACGATAATGGCCTGCCATCCCCAAAAATTGATCTTGCTCAGCGCGTCGCTGAACATACGGGCTTTGCAGAGCCGCTGAAGCGAGTAGTACACGCCCAGAAAAATGGCGTTGCCGGCAAATGCAAAGATGACGGCGTTGGTATGCAGCGGCCTGAGCCTTCCGTAGCTCAGTTCAGGAATGAACCCCAGGAAGTCGGGCCATATCAGCTTGGCGGCAATAATAACACCCACCAGCATGCCCACAACGCCCCAGAAGACCGTCGCCAGCGCAAAATTGCGGACGATGCGGTTGTCATAATGAAATACTTCGTTGGCCATATGTTTATCCCCTTATATAATTGTATGGATACGATTTAGC
>SLNO01000061.1 GCA_007132975.1 Balneolales bacterium | reverse complement strand
GACCCAAAATCTATCACAGCTATATTTTAGCGAAACCATAAACCGAGGAACCGGATGCGGGAAATCCGCTCGTCCGGATCTGCGGGGGAGGAGGAAGGCAACGACCTCCTCTACCCGGAAAACCAATGATTTTAAACAGATGAACCGAAGGTCGCGAAGCGCTATGTCCATGACCGAACATCACCTTGTACACACAGGAGTATGAATCAAAACGTTATGGAGATTCTATGTGTCCTTAAGGATCCCATAATTTTGAACGCATGAGTCCAAAAGACCGCAAATCACTGGAACAGTCGGTGGTCACGGCCATGGACGGTACCGATTCGGATATATTTCCGTACCTGCCATACATCCTGCAGGATGTGTGGGAAATCGGGGCGAGTCCGGAGGTGATGGTGCGGTTGGCGCAGCGCCACGCTCCCAGGTACAGAGAGCTGGCTGTACTGGATCTTGGATGCTGCAAGGGTGCCGTGAGCGTAGCACTGGCCCGGATGCTGCCGTGCCAATGCTACGGAATAGATGCCGTTGACGCATTCATCGATGAGGCCCGGCAAAAGGCGCTGGCATTCGGAGTGGCCGACAGGTGCACTTTCGAGACGGGTGATATCCGGGAATGGGTCGGGCCATACCCGGCAGCAGATGTGGTTCCAGGGAGCAAGGCACTTCGCGGCCAGGAGTCGCACGGTAATGTTCCGCACGGCGAGGTGTCCCACAGAAAAGGGTCACGCAGTAATGCGCCTGCAAACCC
This sequence comes from Balneolales bacterium, assembly GCA_007132975.1. Classification (GTDB taxonomy): domain Bacteria; phylum Bacteroidota; class Rhodothermia; order Balneolales; family Natronogracilivirgulaceae; genus SKNL01. Next base: position 10,777 of record SLNO01000061.1, on the reverse strand, counting down.
GACTGTCCCCAAGTTTGATATCATCGTTCTGGGTGCGATAGGACCGGTTATCGGGGATTATTTCGAAACCCTCTCGCGTCTTGACCCGTTTCTCGCCTGCGACGGTATCATCCTCATCGACGACGGATACATCCCCGATGACAGCACGTTCACACATCCGCTCATCCAGAAAAGGGGGAAAATCACGGGTCAGATCTCCCGGGCCGGCATGCGGCTCGTGGACGAGGAAGTCATTGGCAGGGATGAGATGCAGACATCCAACGATACCATCCACCAGCCCTTGGTCCGACGCTGCCGGGAGCTGATGGAAAAACATCCCGAAAAACGCCAGCTCTTCGAAGAATACATCCGCAGGCAGGAAGAGGAAATCGACGTCCTGGAAAACCGGATCGCCTGCTCGACGATGGTCGTAAAGCGATGACGCTCAATCCTCTCTGCCCGGCTGCAACCCGCCTGCTCAGAATCCGTATATACCAAAATGCAAGCCGGACAGGCAGAAAAGTATTCAGACGAGACTGACCGGTGTGCTCAATTTTATTTAAACCATTCAGAGTCGGGGTCACCATAGCCCATGAATCCATTATTGAAGACGAAAATCATCGCAATGATGCTGGTCACAGCCGGCATCCTGACCGCATGCGGTAAATCCGATACACCGGAAACGGTCACTCCATCAAACGTGAGCAGCGCCTTGGAAGCTGATGCTGCGCCCATGCTGAAACAGGTGCTGCCGATTCCTTTCCGGATCCACATGGAACCGATGGACCGCCTGCTGCTTGTGAATTTCGAAGAGGACCCCGATTCGCTCTACAAGGGGTTTGAGCCCCAGGTTTTCGATGACACCGTCAACGGCAGGGGACAACTGGTGATCGGATGGCGTGTCGATGGCAGGGTGGATGTCTTCCACGATCCTGTGCTGAGTCCGGATCCCTCGGGTTATGACATTGCCGGAAAAGGACTTGCAAATATGGTCGAGCGGGACCTATCCGGTTCCGGTTTCATTGTGGATGAGTTCGGCGTGCAGGCGAATTACCGTTTTGAGGATATCCACGGAAGGCTGATCGAGTTCTCGGTCAACGAGCGCAGCACGCGTGAACGCAGGCCATTCGGACTCCTTGCGCCCATGGGTGACGCCGTCGAGAATCCGCCGTCCCTGCCGCTCATATTGCTCCATGAGTTCTATTTTGTGCGGCGGAAGAACTCCGATATCATGATCCGCATCGGCGGCCGGGAACATGCCACGGACATGCTTCCCATACCCATCGACCGCTCGCGCATGACCTTCATCCGGTACTGCACGGATCCGCTGATTGCCATGCTCAACCCTGAAATGGATGGGACTATGAAGGTGCTTGAGGTGGACGGAAAGGGAACCCATAAGCTTGATCCTGAGAATGAATACTACATCTTTTCTTCGGGTGACACCGAATACCTGCTGCGTTTTAACGATGGTGTTGCCGTGCTGGGCGGACTTCAGCGGCGGTCGGACAACCACCTCCTGAAACTTGCGTTCGAACCGCCCTTCCCGAACCTTGCCCACTTGGCAGATGATGCATTAATAGAGGGCAATTTCAGGATTGCCGGGGACCCATCCACCGGAATAATCGAGGGAGAATATATTGTTTCAAGCAGTGATGGGGTTGCAACGATAACCATGGTTCCTTCGGGTGGATGGAGCCCTGACCCGGACCGCTTATCCCTCCGGTTTCTGTACCGTGTTGCGGAAATGTTCAGGACGTGGCCGGAGTCATACCGATGGACGGCTGTCATTACGCGGGAAATCCCGGCACAGGATGCTCGAGCAGCACAAGATTACAAAACAGCTCGGGACTACCAAACAGCGAAGGACGATCAAACAGTGCGGGATAGAAAAACAGCACAGGGTGATGATGCGGCCCTGGAGGAGCAAACCGACAAGCGACCCCTTATGAACCAAAGCATTCATACGGAGCGATGGCACATGAGATCACATTGGGAGCGTACGCATAGATGAGCATCGGGGCATATTGAATATGGCGCAACGCCATACAGGAAAGCCCGTCAGTCACGCAATTTTTTCATCAGTTCGTCATTCTTTCGCTGCAGCCGGGCGCTTTGATCAACCTCAGACTGAATTTCCCGGAAACGCTCCATGGTGAGACCGCATGACTCAATAATCGGTTTCATGGAGTGGGGCTCTGCAACGGGATCGATTTCGAGCAGCTTTGCAAGATGGACGGCCTTGGCAAACGACTCCAGTTCCGCATCGGAAACCCCGGCAACACTGCTTGCGGCTACGGGTTCATGTTCGGGTGCAACGGGCGGTAAGTCGTTACCGGGGCGCTCGATTTTGCAGGCAGAAAGCAGCAAAAGTGTGATCAGGAAGGGCAGTAATTTCGACATGACCATAACCTCTCCGCTAAAGTGGATGTTATTGGCTGTCGGCTCAGTCGGTGAGTGCAACTGCAAGCTGGTGGTCGACATTGAACATCATATTCCTGAGCCGGAAACTTTTTTCGATGGCTTCTTCCACCTCCCGGTATCTTGCGATGTCGAAATCGCAACTCTTGCAGATGTGCATTGAAATAAGGGATTCTATCTGGTCATCGGACATGTGTACAACATCATGCTGCCGTATCAGCTGCTGGATGTATGCATAGGCCATGACCTCCGCTTCGGTGATGGGTTCCGGGTAATCAACATCCCGAACCTGCATCATGCGTACCCGGTCGGGAATATCATCTGTAAGGGGCACATCAAAATCACAGCCCAAAAGCATGAAGCAAAAAAGAAATGGGACAACACGTTTCATCATGGTTGTTACCTCGCTGCTTAGTGATGGTTAACCTGTTTCAGGATATTACCAGACCCGAAACAGCAAGACGTTCAACCTGTATCTATAACGCTTAGTCAGGTAGCATATTATGATTTTGAGGGGTTTTATTGGCACCTGTCGCTAAGCTCTGTTCTCAAACACTCCCGCCAGAAAGAGGATGTGATCGTTAAGGTCGGCCTCGATAAGCTGGACTCCCTTGTGGATATCCTCCCGGCTCACATTGGCGGCAAACCGCTTGTCTTTCAGCTTTTTGGTGACCGATTTGGCTTTCATTCCGCTGAATCCATCCGGTCGCATAAGCGACACGGCGTGCATGAACCCGCTGATCTCGTCACAGGCGAACAGGTACCGCTCGATTTCGGTGTCAGGTTCCTTGCCGGTGCGCTCGGGCGCGTGGGCGCGGATGGCTTCTGTGACCTCCATCGGCAGGTCTGTCTTCGGGAAGACATGCTCCAGGGCATGGTTGGGATGGGCGTCGGGTTCTTTTTCCCAGTCAAGGTCGTGCAGGAGTCCGGCCAGCCACCAACGGTGCACGGTCTCTTCGTCCTTGCCGAGTTTGCGCGCGCAGGCCTCCATGGCATCGGCCACCATTCGGCAGTGCAGTTGCAGATTCTCGTTTTCAATCCATTGCGTGAGAAGGGATTCGGCTTCCTGTTTGTTCATGGCTGTCTGGGTTTTGCGTGTTTGTTTTTTTCTCAAACCGGTTACATATTAACAGCTAATCTTCCACAATTCAATGCCCACATGCCATCTAATTGCGTTGCACGGACCCGGACAAAGCGAAGGAGAGAGCCATGAGCGTTTTTTCCGGTTATTTCTCCCGTCTCTGGAGCGATGAAAAACGTCTGCGCCGCGTGTATGTGAGCCTGTTCGGGGTGATCATGATTTCGGGGCTTCTCCTGGCCGGGAACATACCGGAGCAAAACGGCCATTTCGGATTCTGGTCGATCATGCCCCCTCTGGTGGCCATCCTGCTGGCATTCTGGACCCGCGAGGTGATAAGCTCACTGTTCGCCGGGATACTGCTGGGTGGCATCATTTCCGGTAAACCGAACATCATAGCCGATTTCCTGATCCCATCCATCGGTACCGAAAGCTTTGCGATGATCCTGCTGGTGTACCTTTGGGCACTGGGGGGGCTTATTGGTATCTGGACCCGGACCGGCGGCGCCGAGGTTTTTGCCATGCGGGCAAGCCGGTGGATGGTGCGCGGACCCCGGTCGGCCAAGTTCTTCACCTGGATCATGGGCCTGATCTTCCATCAGGGAGGGACCATCAGTACGGTGCTGACGGGCGCCACGGTCCGTCCGGTCGCCGATAAAAAACGCGTCTCACATGAAGAGCTGGCCTACATGGTGGATTCCACCGCATCCCCCGCCGCCACCATCATTCCGTTCAATGTCTGGCCGTTCTACGTCAGCGGGCTCATCATTGGCACGCTGCCCATGTTTGCAACAACACAGGACGGTGTCCGATTCTTCTTCAGCGCTCTGCCATTCAACTTTTACGCCATCTTTGCACTGATCCTGACCCTGCTCTTTGCCCTGGAGCTGCTGCCGTTCGTTCCCGGGAAAAAGATGCGAGCCGCCATCAAACGGGCCCGCGAAAGCGGTGAACTCAACCACGAAGATGCTACTCCCATGGCCGCCAAAGAGTTGACGCGCAGCAGGGTGCCTAAGGATTACAAACCGGGGCTGGTCGACTTCTTCGGTCCGATCGGCGCCCTGCTCGGAGTTGCCATCCTGCCCTACATTGTCACTTTTTTCATCCTTGGCCGGCGTGATGATCCGCTGCTGCTGATCGCCGAGGCGTTCGTTATCGCCGTACTGGTGGGTATGGGCATCGCCATCATGAAAGGCATGCGCCTGAAAGATGCGGTGGGTGGTTTTGTGGATGGTTGCAAAGGCGTGACTATCGGGGCCATTATCCTTGCGCTTGCTGTCACGCTCAAGGAAGTGGCCGATGCCGTGGGGACGGCAGATTATGTGGTTGCCATGGTCGGCGACCTTATCCTGCCGTTCATGCTGCCCGGAGCCCTTATGGTGCTATGCATGATCATCGCTTTCTCCACAGGAACGTCATGGGGCACCTACGCGGTTGTTTTCCCTGTGGCCATTCCTTTGGCATGGGCAGTGCTGCCGGATCCATTTTTCCTGACACTCTGCTTCTCGGCGGTGATCGGCGGCAGTGTGTTTGGCGACCAGTGCTCGCCGATTTCCGACACAACCATACTGTCCTCGCTGGCCACGGGATGTGACCTGATGGACCATGTCTACACCCAGTTTCCGCTGGCCATCAGTGCCGGAATCCTGGCCATTGTAAGTTACGCTGTCACGGTGTTGCTGTTTGTCTGAAATTATTCCTACGTTTCACCTTGAACTGTGATCAAGGACATTTGTTAGATGGAAGCTGAAATTCTTATTGTACTGACCATTTTGGGTATCACGGTGATCATGCTGGTCACCGAGGTGGTGCGTATCGACGTAACCGCGCTTCTTGCCATGCTGGCGCTCAGCTGGACAGGGATCTTGTCCACCACGGAGGCGCTTTCGGGCTTTTCGAGTAACGCCGTGGTGGCCATGATCGCCGTCATGATCATGGGGGAGGGCATTTCGCGAACCGGAATGATGGCCCGTTTTTCAAAAGCGGTGATCGCCAAAGTCGGAAGCAACAAGAACGGGATCCTCGGGGTGATGACGCTTTCGGTGGGCACCATATCCGGTGTGATACAGAATATCGGCGCCGCGGCTCTGTTCCTGCCAAGTATCCTCGATATCTCACGCCGGACTAAAATCTCGGCCTCAGCCCTGATCATGCCGATCGGTTTTGCTGCCATCATCGGTGGCACGCTGACCATGGTGGGTTCCGGACATCTGATCCTGACCAATGACCTGCTCATCGCTGCCGATCTGGAGCCCTACGGACTGTTCGCCGTCACGCCGGTAGGCATCGCCCTGTTGCTGGCCGCCACTCTGTTCTTCCTCATTTTCGGCAAGTTCATGCTGCCGCAGGATACCAAAGGAGGTCGCCAGGAGCTTACCGAGCAGGAGAAGGTGATGGAAACCTTTGAGCTTTCACGCAATATTCGGTACTTCCGTATTCCAGCAGTAAGTCCGCTTGTCAAGATGACACTGGAGGAATCGGGGATCTGGCGTGATTACCACCTGAATATCCTGGCCCTGGCCGGTAAAAGATACCTGAAGTACGCACCCTGGAGGGAAACCCGCTTTGAGGCAGACCAGATTCTGGCAGTGTACGGTAACCCGGAGAAGATCGATCAGTATGTTTCCGACTACAAACTGGAGCCCGCCCGCACGGCTCCCATGTTCTATGGGATAGATGACCCGGCAGAGTCGGGGTTTGTGGAGGTGATCATTCCGCCTAGATCGGAGCTGGTCGGGCAGAGCATCAGGAAATTCTCCATGCGGAAAAGATACGGGGTGGAGCCGCTCATGGTTTTCAGCCAGGGCCAAAAGATCGAAGGGGACATTTCCGACCACGAGGTCAAGGCAGGGGATACCTTCATAGTTTACGGTCCCTGGGCCCACATCAGGGACCTTGAGAGCAGTGACCGGTTCGTGGTGGCTACGCCGTTTGAAGCCGAGCCGCGCGATCGTTCGAAGACCTGGGTGGCTGCCGGCAGCTTCGTGCTGGCGATCGCACTTGCGCTCACCGGTTTTTCCATTGCCATTGCATTCCTGACAGGAGCGGTTGCCATGGTGCTGACGCGGGTCATGTCCATCCAGGAGGCCTACCGGGCCATCGAATGGAAGGTGGTTTTCCTGCTGGTCGGACTCATACCCCTTGGAATTGCCATGCAGAAATCCGGAGCGGCGGAATTTCTGGCGCAGAATGTGATGGGGGTCGTGGAGGGGAGCCATGTGCTGGTGCTGCTGACCACCGTGGGCGTGCTGGCAACCATCTTTTCGCTGGTGATGTCAAACGTAGGCGCGGTGGTGGTGCTGGCTCCGCTTGTGGTCAGCATCGGCTTGCTGGCCGGAGTGGATCCGCGGCCACTGGTGCTGCTGGCGGCCGTGTGTGCCGGCAACTCATTCGTGCTTCCCACGCACCAGGTCAACGCCCTCCTCATGACCGCCGGGGGATACCGGACCCGAGACTATTTCAAGGCAGGCGGTGGAATGACAGTGGTCTTTTTGGCCGTGGCCGTAGGCTTCTTTTACCTCGCTTTTTTCTGAATGGCGCCGCACACACCGGCTCATTACCATGCCGTTGCGTTCCAGCGTGGGCATATTGGATGTGACATCGTCCTTTCAAATCGGTATCTTGTCGCGTTAGTTTTCAACCAAGGACTGTCAGATGCCCTCTGATCAACCGGTTTGCGTCGTTAAATACGGCGGAAACGCCATGACCGACAACGATCTCAAGCGCGAGGTCATTAAAAATGTCTGCCTGCTCCAGAATTATGGATACAAGGTGGTCATTGTTCACGGAGGCGGACCCTTCATCAAACAGGCCCTGCTGCAAGCCGGGATCGAGTCGGAATTCATCGACGGGCACCGCGTTACCACGCCCGAAGCCCTGGAACACGTTGAAACCGCACTCAAAGGCCAGGTGAACGGATCACTGGTAAGACTGGTCAACCAATTGGGCTACAAGGCCGTTGGCCTCTCCGGAAAGGACGGGAAAATAGCCACGGCCGTCAAGCGCATGCACATGAAAACGGTCGATGGTCATGTTGAGGAACATGATCTGGGTCGTGTCGGCGACGTGGTGAGCATGGATACGGACCTGCTGGAACTGCTTCTGGACCATGAGTACATTCCCGTGCTGGCCTGCCTGGCCGCCGATGTCGACAGCAACGAGTTCAACGTGAACGGCGACATGTTTGCCGGACACCTTGCCGGCGCCCTCAAAGCCGAGTTGTTCCTGCTTTTGACGGATGTGGACGGCCTCATGCGCGATAAGGACGACCCATCCACCCTCATCCCCGAACTCTCCCTCGCCGACATCCCACCCCTCAGGCAGCAGCAGGTCATCCAGGGTGGAATGATCCCCAAGCTGGACGCGTGCGAGACGGCCCTTAAAAACGGTGCCGGATCGGCGGTGATTCTCAACGGCACAGAACCTGAACAGCTGCTGGCTGTCGGGAAGCGCGAACCCGTCGGCACCACTGTCGTCCTCTGACTCCTGTAGAACCTTAAACCGGCCGGTTGCGGCGCGGGAAAGGTACGGTTGCCTGCGTGCTTATCCCGGGGCGCTATCCGGCCAAATAATCTGATTGAAATGCAAAAGAAGAAAGTAGGCGTGATCGGCGCTACCGGGTACACCGGTTCCGAAATTGTACGCATCCTGGCCAGGCACCCCGGTGTGGAGCTGGCCATGATCACCTCAGAATCGCGCGCCGGGGAGAAGTTCTCCGATGTCCATCCCTTTTTCCAGGGTATTGTGGATGACGAGCTGCAGTCGGCCGAGGCATTGCTGACTGGCAACGTGCCGCCAAAAGCCGGCACCCTTGCCGGTTCTGCAGCCAAGGGATCCGGTCCTGCCGGTGGAAGTTCGGGTGCAGATCCCGACCTGGTCTTCCTGGCGCTGCCTCACGGTGTGTCGATGGATTACGTGAAGCGCCTTGCCGGCCGTGGATTGCGCATCGTGGATTTTTCGGGCGATTTCCGGCTGGGATCGCCGCAGGTCTACGAGGCCTGGTATCCCAAAAAACATGTGTATCCGGAAGGATTCGAGGATGCCGTCTACGGATTGCCGGAGCTGTTTGCCGACCGGATCCGTGAGGCAAAACTTGTGGCCAACCCCGGCTGCTTTCCCACGGGGGCGCTGCTGGCGCTGGCACCGCTGTTTGCATCCGGCCTGCTCACCGGCGAGCGTGTGATCATCGATTCCAAGACGGGGGTGACCGGGGCGGGGGTGAAAGCCACATCCACCAACATGTTTTCCAACGTGCATGATAATTTCAAGGCGTATGGCGTCAAGACCCACCGGCACACCATCGAGATCCAGGCCATTCTGGAAGAGGTGGCGCGCAGCAGCGGAATGCCGGAGCCGGGTGTCAGGGATTCCGCCGGTGATTCCGCCGGTGATACGGTCGGTGATGCGGACGAAAGCCGGAAAGGGCCGGTTGTGGTCCGGAACAGCCTGGCGCCGGTCCAGTTCACACCGCACCTGCTGCCGGTCGACCGCGGCATCCTGACCACCGCCTATGCGCATCCGGAAAAAACGGTCACCGCCGCCACGCTGCAGGAGCTGTACCACCGGTTTTACCGGGACAAGCCCTTTGTGCGGATGTGCGCCGCACCGCCTGCCGTCAAGGACGTGCGTGCGAGCAACTATTGCAACATTTATGTCGATTTCGACGAGCGGACCGGCAATCTGATCGTGATCAGCGCTATCGACAACCTGGTCAAGGGGGCGGCCGGGCTCGCCGTGCAGAATATGAACGTCATGTTCGGGTGGGATGAGACCGCCGGCCTGGACCAGATTCCGCTTCAGCCATGACCGGCCACATCCAAAAGAATCACAAAATTTTATACGAGACATACCATGATCAAAAACATTACCAACGTACGCGGATTCACCTGCTGGGGCGCCCATTCGGGCGTGAAGTCACTGCGCAGGGACCTGGCCATCATCCACTCCGAAGTGCCGGCGAGCCTGGGCATCGTGTTCACGCAGAACCAGGTGGTGGCCGAGCCGATCAAGATCACGCGCGAGCATGCCAAAAACGGCATCGCGCAGACGATCGTGATCAATGCGGGCAATGCCAACGCATGCACGGGCGAGCAGGGGTATGAGGGCGCCAGGGCGATGGTGAGCACTGCGGCCGGGGAGCTGGGAATCGACGAGGATCTGGTGCTGGTCGCATCCACAGGGGTGATCGGGGAACCATTTCCTACCGGGGAAATCGTCAATAGCGTCAAAGAAATTGTGCCCAAGCTAAGCAACCGTTCGTCGGCCGGATCCTTTGCCGCCAACGCGATCCTGACCACCGACACCTTTGCCAAGGAGGGGTTCCTCGAGTTTTCGCTGGACGGGCGCGAGGTCAATCTGGCGGGCATTGCCAAGGGTTCGGGCATGATCCACCCGAACATGGCCACCATGCTGGCGTTCATCGTGACGGATGTGGATATCGCCCCGGAGCTGCTGCAGAAAGTGGTGAAAGAGGCGGTTGACGATTCGTTCAACATGATCACGGTGGACGGCGACACGTCGACCAACGACATGGTGGCGGTGCTGGCCAACGGCAAGGCCGGCAACGAGCGGATCGCCGACGAGAAATCGAAGGACTGCAACGTGTTCCGGAACAAGCTCAGGGAGATGATGCAGCACCTGGCCAAGCTGATCGTCTCCGATGGTGAGGGTTCGTCCAAATTCGTGGAGTACCGGGTGGATGGGGCTCCGGACAAGCAGACGGCGCGCACCATAGCGCGGAGCATCTCGGACTCGATCCTGGTGAAGACGGCCATGTTCGGGCGGGATCCGAACTGGGGGCGGATCGTGTCGGCGGCCGGCAATGCCGGAGTGCCGTTTGATTACACGGCGGTGGATCTGTACCTGGGCAACGAAAAGGAGCGTGTGAAGGTGCTGGAAAAGGGCAGGCCCGTGGCGTATGACCGGAATTTCATGAAGAAACTGCTGCGGGAGTCGCACCTGAGCGTCAAGCTGGACATGTGCGAGGGTGAGGCGTCGGCGGTGGCGTGGGGGTCGGACATGACCACCGACTACGTGCTGTTCAATTCGGTGTATACGACGTAGGGCTTCATTGCAGGCCGGTTTTTTTTGGGGATGGATGTTACCTGTCTGGACGAATTGTTGACATCACAAAAGGGTGGGAAATCGAACAAGATGGCCATTGATTTGGGAGTCTGGCTTTATTAATTTGTGGGAAATCCCACTTAATATGTTCGCCATGTCAACAGCCATTCAAAAAAAATATGATGCAAGGATTGATTCCAAAAAACGGATCACCTTGCGGGGTGCCACCTCGTCGTT
>SLNO01000072.1 GCA_007132975.1 Balneolales bacterium | reverse complement strand
GGCACGAAACGGATGCACTCAAGTACAGATGGCTTGAGTGACCCTTAGCGAAGCTTATGGAAAGCTTTCCATGAGGGTCGGCCACGGCCACCAACGGTCATTGGGTGTCTCGAGCCGACCCTGAGCGGGCGCCGAGATGGTCGGTGTGAGCGGCTGAAGCTGTTACGTTTCCGGACGATCCAAGCCGATTTGTTCCACAGCAGCTTCCAGAGCAATTTACGGGCCAGTCTAAACAGAGTAGGGTGTTGTGGAGTTAGCGTGCGAAACTGACGGGACCCCTCGGTGTAGCTTTGCTCCGAAACACTACTTCAAGGACAGAAACCCCGTGTTTGCCTTCTCTCGATTCGCCCGAGCCCTGGTCTTGCTGGCGCTCGTCTTTGGCTTGGCTGCTTGCGATGGTGGTAGTGGGTCTTCCGATGAGCCCACGACGTTTGCTGTCCACGGGAAAGTCTCGAACGGGCCCTTGGAGGGAAGCACCGTACAGGTGTTCGGTCTCAATGGTGGGAGTGTTCTTCAGTCGGTCACTACAGATGCCCATGGTCGCTATGCTGCCGAAGTTTCGAGCGCGGGTCCTTATCGGCTGCGCGCTACTGGCGGTACGATGGGTGGGGTGGATTACACCGGAGTCCTCGGGGCCTCGTGCGCCACTGGGTCCGGCTGCTTCGTCACGCCATATACGACTGTACTTCTGCGCCTAGCCGATGAGCACAATTTCAATCCCGGGGACGCAGCGGCGCTGCTGGCGGACCGGTTCGGATTCTTTGCCGATCCCTTCTTAGGAAAGGTTTCGGTCGAGGATTTCGATATTGATGCGGCTAGGGCTTCGATTTCGGATGGAGAGGGCTTGGACGAATGGGTGGCCAGCGTGTCTTTGTGGGCCATTAATCCGGAGGCCCCAGCACCATCTGGAACTCCTGGACAAGGCATTGCCCCACCTCCAGACCAAGACCAGCCAGCACCGCCGGAGCATCCCGTTGATCCTACGCCTGCAATCCTCCAGCCTGTTACCTCATTCACTTTGGCCTCTGGCGACTCGGCCGTCGCATTTTTCTACGGGACACCTTTACCTCTGTACTATGACGCTGCCGCCTTTCGCGTCAATACCTGTGAAATGTCCGGGCCTAGCACCGCAGCCTGCACACAAAAACTGATTTCTGAATTCAACCCATCTACGAAAAAATTCTCTCGAAATGCGATAGAGAGTACCCTAGAGACATTCTTTACCGCCAAACCTCTGGATTTTAATTTTGGTTCTGCTAATATGGAGAATGCATCGATCGGTATGCACGTTATTTATAACAAGGCAATTGGCGTGCGCGAAGCAACAGCGCTCAGTGTTGCGGTGAGCCGTGGTTTCATTTACGATCAACTTCTTGTTATACAAGTTGGATTGGGTTATACATTTTCGCAGCCAATGACAGACTATTATCTATCATTCGTAATCGGTCCCGTTGGCCCGGTTGAGGAGTATTTTGAATCTCCAATTGAGGATAATCCTGGATTCCGGCCTTTCTCTGATATTTCGCGTCCGCCCGCTCCATGAGGCTTACACGTTAAGCAGATAATCCGGCAAACGATCGCAGGTCTGTCCTCAGTTGAAACGACTTCATGTCCCCCAAAATACCCCTTACCGAGAACTTCTTTTCACCGACTAAATCTTGGGAAAAACTATGCCTAAATATACGGCTTTTTTTGCAGTTGCAATTGCTTTCAGCTTTGTCCTTGTCGCATGTGGTGGCGGCGGAGGCAATGGGTCTTCGGATACAGAACTAGGCGAGTCACCGGTTGCACCTGATCCCCAACCCGAAGAACCTGCTCCCCAACCCGGACCTGATCCAGAACCAATCGTCTCGACTGTAACCTTCGAGGCGGTTTCGATGCCCACTTCTGGGTTGGTAACTCTATTCGAGGCATCCTATGCTCCCACCGGATCCCTCTTCGCATCGACGCAGGAAGGAACATTCGGCGATGGATCGGCCGGCATATGGCGTTCCACTGACGATGGGTCCTCTTGGACACAGGTTTTCGATCAAAACGTCTCGTTCATTTCCTTGCTATCTGGTGATCCCAATTGGGTTGTAGCTGGAGGGGACAGCTTTTATGCGATCTCAAGCAACAGTGGGGCCTCTTGGACAACCGGCCAGATCAAGGAACCGATCTTTGGCACTCCATTACGCATAACTGCTGCTTCTGGGCACACACCTGGACAAGGAATCTTTCTAGCTAGCTCGTCGGCGTTCAATCCCGGTCTTTACCGTTCCACTAACCAAGGGGCCACATGGCAGTATGTGTTCACTGAAGATGATGTCGTAGAATTCGGAGAGCCTCGTTTGCAGCACGTTGAGGTTTCCCTAACGGATCCAAGGGTGATTTATACGGCGACTGGTTTCGACACAGGTATATGGAAATCGGTTAATACTGGAGGGGAGTTTTTCTCCATTAAGACAGGCGTGGCAGCAGAAACCTTTGTTTTTACAAGGGGGATTGCAGTGAACCCTAGAGATTCTGACCAAATCTTCATCTACAACAATGTGAGCATCAATGGCGGGGCAAACTGGTCCGTGGCAGGGGTCTCGCCTCAAGATACAATATGGTATAAAAATAGATTAATTCGGGTTAAAAACAACGCACTTATAGTTTCCCAAGATGGAGGTGCGAGCTGGAGCGTAATCGCGGGAATTGAGGCACCTCGCGATTCTGGGGTTCCAAGTAATATATGGAAATCGCAGGACTCTTTATTTTTCGAGATCTCGACCGGAAGCGCGGTTTCAGCAAGCATCTACCGACTCGCTCTTTCTGAGATCGAGAAGTTAATGGATTGATCACCCGTCACTCCGCCCGCGGCAGGCTTCGCAGTCGTGCTGGAAATGATGGCGTAGCCGCGTGGGTACGGACAGCACCCACTGGCGCACCGGCACGCGAGGCAGAACGTGATCGGTCAGATGTGCCGCGGTCTCGACCATTCGCCGCGTGTTGCACGACGGGCAG
>SLNO01000060.1 GCA_007132975.1 Balneolales bacterium | reverse complement strand
AGGATATCGCCGGTGTTGCTGAAGTGTGCAAATTGCGGGATTTCAAAGATGTTTCCGCGAGCACGTACGGTCTTCAGCTCCCGATCGAAGATGTCATTTCCAAAGCGTCCCTCAAAACCGAAGTCATCGGTGATTTGCCGGTGAAGGCGCAGGGAGACGTTGGAGGTAATGTCGCGGGAGTTGATCCGGTTTTCTTCAATGAAACCGTTGCTCCACACGAACTCGTTCTCAAATCCAAACGGACCCGGCTCAATCTCGGTCCGCATGTCGGAATAGGTATCCATACCGATCCGGTATTCCAGCGCCAGCCAGTCCGTCAGGTCAACGGAAGCATTGATGTTCCCGATCAGGCGGTTGACATCGTCCTCATAGGTGTTCATCCTGGCATCAAAAACCGGGTTGCGGCCTGTGCCGGTTCCGAGAACGTTGTCGGATTTGTGCCGTCCGTCGTCAAAGCGCCAGTCGGTTACATCTGCCGAGGTGTTCCAGTAGGCCAGACGCTCCATGAAGTTCACGAAAGGCACCCGGTTACCACCAGAGTTGATGTAGTTCAGAGAGGCGCCCACGCGCAGGATTCCGGTATTGGCATTACCGTTCACACGTACCGAAGTCCGGTTCCAGGTATTGTTGGGGATCACGCCGCGATTCCGGGAATCGGAAATGGAAGTGTAGAATGTGGCACTCTCTGTACCACCGGACACATTGACGCTGTTATTGACGCCGTATCCGGCCTGCATCGCGTTTTCCCAGTTGTTGTAGTACCGCATTGGGAATTCCTGCTCCACACCGTCAACGGTCTGGGTCCAGGTCGGGTTATCCTCAAATCTGCCACCCCATGCTCCCCAGAAACTGTTGGGGTTGAAATCGAAACCAAAACCCGGGCCATATACGTCCTGATAGGCAGGAGCATTGATCACATCCTCCCGGGAAACGCTGTGCGAGAAGTTCACGCGTACCTCACCGGGCCGGCCGGACTTGGTGGTGACGATGATGGCGCCGTTGGCGGCACGTACACCGTAGAGGGCCGTTGCCGGAGCACTGCGCAGTACGGTAACACTGGCAATATCCTGCGGATCGATGTCAATGGCGCGGTTCGACATACCCCGAACCCGGCCGGTCGACTCGATGGTCTCGTTGCTGATCGGAACCCCGTCCACCACAAACAGCGGCTGGTTGTCGGCCGAAGGATCCAGCGAGGTGAAACCACGGATGAATATCTGGGAACCTTGTCCGGCTCCGCCGCCTCCGCGGTTTATCTGGACGCCGGCAACCTGTCCCTGCAGCGCATTGAGCAGATTGTTGGCTCCGGAAGCCATGATTTCCTGTCCGTCGACATCCTGCAGTGAATAGCCAAGGGCCCGACGCTCGCGCTCGATACCGAAAGCGGTCACGATCACGTCATCCAGCAGGCCGATCTCCGGCTGCATGCGGACGTTTATCGTGGATCTGCCGTCGATCGTCAAACGCACGGTGCGGTATCCCACATAGCTGAAAACGAGGGCGTTATCGCCTTCCTGGACAACTATGGAGTATTCACCGTCTACATTGGTAACATCACCCCGTGTGGTACCTTCCACGAGAATGCTTACACCAAAAAGAGGCTCTCCTGTCTCCGAGTCTGAAACCAGACCGGCGACAGTTCTATCCTGTGCAAACACATTCTGTGCCAGCAACAGGAGAGAGACTGCAAACAGTATTTGTTTGATCTTCATATATCTCCGTTTTAGTTAAGTGATGAGTTGTACTGCATTATTTCCATTACCTGAGTGAAAAAACGGGCAGCAGCGGGGGAGAGCGAGTTATCCCGGACACGCGGAAGGTGTATTACCTCCGGCATCAGTGATACTTCGAGATGGAAACAGGGTGCCGCACCACCATTCCGGATTCCCTGATGTGCAAAAGTCCCGTCTGGAATGCTGCATATGTGAGAATGGCCGGCAAATGGACACAGTAATCTATTGCCATATAGTAATCTACCCCGATCTTACTGATAATTGTGTTAATTGTGATGGAAATGATCTGCCGGCAAGCAATTCAACAAATGTCCCGTTAAGACGATTTTTAACCTATACCCTGCAAATCATCCCATAAATAGTAAATATTCTGAACAAATATCAATACAAATTTCTTTAAAAATTCATATTTCTGTTTCGTATTGAGATATCAGGAAGATATCTGGCCCCGGGCAGGCTGCATTGGCTCCAGTGTATTGATTGGCAACAGACGGCATGGATTTGGCACATGATGGTGTGGAAGAGTATATTGTGATTAAGCAGATTTCAGACAGGTTACATCTAACTTTGCGGGGGCACCAAATGATCTGTTTCCGAACCCGGGGTTGCATTCTTGCGGCAGTCCTGCTTGCATACGTCATTGCCGGGTGCCAGGATGAGCGCACCCCAACCTCTGAGCCTTACGAGCTTCCTGAAAGAGAGTTTTCTGTATCGGATGCCCAGTGGCCTTTGAGCCGAAACCAGCAGCTCAACAGTGATATTTCGTACGCACAGTATGGGCCCAGGTTTCTGCCGAGTGGATATGATTTCCACGCAGGGATCGATCTGTATGCGCCGGAGGGGACCATTGTTTATCCCGTGCTGCCGGGTGAAGTTGTGCAGCTTGCCGAATGGGACGGTACCAGCACCGGTGCAGGTAATGCCATTACCATCAAACATTCCGACAGTCTGGCGACCAGCTATCTCCATCTGCACACCATGCACGTAAAAGTGGGTGACCGCGTTGGCCTCAATGATGTGGTGGGAACGGTAGGCTCCACCGGCGCAACCTATCCCCATCTTCATCTTGGTTATTTCGTGCAGCTCCCCAACCCGAACGTACGCGATGAACGCTACAGCCGCAACCCTTTGGAGATCCTGCCATATCGGGATCCCGGAGAGATACCGTATACGTTCATGGAGAGCGGCGAAATCGTCCTGGATCTGCCGCTGCAGAGCATGACCGTGAACTCCGTGGAGCTCATCGGTGGAAACGAAAGCAGGAAAGCCGACTACTATGACATTGTTGCCAAAGGGTGGTCGGCAAGAAAAGAACAGGTACAGTTCGGCATCCACTTTGATGCCGCCCGCCGGACGTCCGATCACATGCGTTTTGATCTGACCGTTAAGCCGGAAAACATGGACTTCATCCCCGAAAGGATCATCCTGAGGGATTACAACGGGCAGGTGCTGCTGGACGCCGCCAAATAGTGAAGCAGGCCTGAGCACCCGCCCTCGCTGTCACCGGTTGTCGTACCAGTGATCGTACATGCCCGGAAACCAATCCTTGTCCCAGGCATTTGCGCCGTCGGCGGTGCCTTCCTCACTGGTGAAAGTGGCTCCTCCAAACGTATATACGGGTTCTTCCAGAATCTGCAGCTCTTCAAAGGGAACCGGAAGGTGGAGCGGTGTTCCTGCCTGCAGCATATCCCTTCGTCTTGCCAGGAAGTACTGATAGCCCACCCAGGTGCGCTGCAAGTCGATCTCGACCTCGTAGTAGATAGCGTTCAGCACCTCCTGGTCCGTTGCATTGGCAGGGATCGGTGGCAGGCCTCCCCGGCTGACCCGTGACCCCGAGTTCAGAAGGCTGATCGCAAGCGGCTTTTGTCCCAGATGGACATAGGCCTCGGCAAGCATCATGTCGATGTTCTCTTTGCGGAAAACAACGATATCCCCGAACCCCTGATTCAGGTAAAGGTCCTCATAGCGGGTGTAGTAGTATACACTCTGCAGCTGGGGACCTCTTGCGATCACGAAGCGATGCAGGTTGTGCGGGTCATAGGTGAAGTCCAGCTCGAGCCGGGCATCATTAGACTGCGCCGGTGGTATGGCATAGGCATTCTGCGCGGCCTTGACCGGGTATTTCATGGGGTAGTTCGGATCCATAAGGTTGATGATCCTGAGGTCGGTTTTCCAGTACCAGTCCAGCCCGCTCTGCCGCTGGTATTCGTGTCGCCATCCGGTTGCCGCCGTGCCAGTTCCTTCGATGATCAGGTCTTTTCCATACCCGTTGCTGGCATAATCCACAACGCGCTGCCAGTCCTGACGGTCGTAATGACTGCCCGTGCGGCCGTTGCTGATAATGAATTTTGCCGCCTGTGTATTGGCAAAGCCTATCAGTTCCTGATTGGTCATGGCCACATTGCTCAGGAAGGCAAACGTGGTGAAGGAATTAGCCTGAGCGATCTGGACGGCCCTGTCAATATCATCAATCGCCGACTCCAGAACGGCAGTGTAGGGCTGGAAGCGAAGGTCCGTAATGGTTTCATTGATGATGTATGCCTGGTCGAAGAAGTTGGCCAGATATCCTTTGCTGATACCGCGCAGCAGATAGGCCATGCTCAGCATCATCATGGTTTCATCCCTTCTGTTGATGATGATGCTGTTGCCGTTGACCTCTACGTAATTGATCACGTCATTGGCAGTTGACACCGCTGAGTTGAGGTGCTGCCAGGGTGTCTGCATCGACAGGTAGCCATCCGATCCCGGATTGTTGTCGATCCGGTTCCGTGGCTCCTGTGTGCTCATGCTGTAGTAGATCTGGTACTCGTTGGTGGTGGTAAGGTTGTCTGCCCATCCGTCGAAATGGGCGAACGGCAGGCGGTTGGCATGGCTGCCGCGCCACCAAGCGTTATATCCACCCGCCAGGAGGGCCCGGTAATCCTCGGGCGTAACCAGCACCCGTTCCAGGTCGGGGTCGTTCATGTTCTTCACATCCAGATCCATGCAACCCGCTGTCAGACCCAAACACGCGATCATAAGGAGTGTTTTTGCTGTGTTCTTTATCTTCATGATGGTATCCTGTATAGTTTCGAATAATGTCTGTGGCCGGTTACAGCCTGATTTCGAGGGACATGGTGAATGTCCTGAAATTGGGATAGGTGAATTCGTCCACACGGAAGTTGGTGGCGTTGGAGCCGGCCGCCACTTCCGGATCGAATCCCGAGTACCGGGTGAAGGTGTACAGGTTCCGTCCGCTGACAGATACCCTTGCTTGCCTGATGATGTTGCCGATGCCTATGCTTTGCAAGGCCTGGTTCTGGAACATGTAGGCGAGGGAGATTTCGCGGATCTTGAGGAAGGTCGCATCTTCCACGAACTCGTTCACGGCTGCGTTCCTGTTGTAGAGGTGCTGGGCGAAATACTCGGCATGTTTCTGCTGGCCCTCCGGCCGGCCGCTCATGTCCATGTCGCCGTGGCGGTACCTGTGGTACAGTGCCTGGCGGGTGTAGTTGTAGACCTCGCCGCCCTGCTGCCAGTCGAGGAGCATGAAGAAGGTGAGGTTGCGGAAACGGAATGTGGAGCTCAGGCCCACATTGAAATCGGGATTCACATCGCCGATGCGGGTCCGGATGCTCTCGCCGTCCTGATCCACGCGCAGCATGGGCTGCTCGTCGGCGGTGTATTCGGTGCCCCTTTGGATGACATACCCGTCCGAGTTGATGACGAAATCATCAATGCGAAGGTTGCCTCCGGTATTCTCGGGATGGTATCCGTACCAGTTCATCACAAAGCCGTTGTCATCCAGTGTAAGCTCGTCCAGCGATCGTGCAAATGCCTGGCCGTACATATAGCCAAGCTGCTCGCCCTCGGCAATGTAGAAGATGTTCAGGCTGGCCTCGGATGAGCCCTGAGTGTAGTTGAAAGGGGTCCGGTTGAGTTCCGTGATCTCCTGGCGGAAAAGCTTGTCAAAGGCGAGGGTCATGTCCCAGCTCATATCCCTCCGGTTGATGAAGCGACCGTTCAGGGCCAGCTCGACGATGCTCGACTCGAGCGTGCCGGCGTTCTGCCACTGCCGGTTGTATCCGGTCGTGGGGGATATGGGCACCAGCAGGATCTGGTCGGTTGCCACCGTAGTCGCGTAGTTGATCTCGGCGAAGAAACGGTCAAGGAACCGGATGTCTACACCAAATTCAAGCTCGCGCACGTCGGCCGGTTTGAGGTGACGGTTGCCCGCGATGTTTTTCTGGAACCCGCCGGGTATCAGCGAAACGACTTCATACTGCGCATCAAAGCCGGGCCGCCGTCCGGAGGAGCCGTAGGACGCCCTCAACTTCAGTTCATTGACGTTCGCAATTGGGAAGTCTTCGGTCAGACGGTAGGCGCCGGCAACCCTGAAATAGGTTTGGTAGCGCTCATCAGCACCAAAAAGGGAGGATCCGTCGTACCGAATTATGGCGTCCAGGATGTAGCGGTCCTTCAGGTCCAGCGTCAGGTTCGTCATGAAGTTCTCGGCCCTGACCTCAGAGACATAAGAAGATATCCGCATCCTTTCGGTTTCGGTATTTTGCAGCGTGTAGAGCCCGGCGGTAGTAAACCCGGCACCCGAGGCGTTGGTGGTCTCATACGGACGGCTTTCGTAACTGTAGGAGAAGGTCAGTCCGGTTTTCAGGTTGTCGAATTCCCGGTTGAAGAGGGACCGGAAGTTCACGATGGAGGCGCTGCCGATCGTGTGCGATTTCGAGTATGATCCCTCGTGGGGATTGTCTTCATCCATCCGCCGCGTTCCACTTTCGATGAAGTTCCGGCTGTTGGTATTGGTGCGGTCCAGGGAATACTGTCCGTCGACTCTCCACCATTCGGCAATGTCGTACTGCATCCTGACCCCGCCCAGGAAACGTTCCCTGTTGCGCGTGAATTCACGCGTGTAGGCGATATAGAGCGGGTTCTGTGAGTTGATGATGGGTGCAAACGGGTTGTATTTTTCGCCGTCGGGCCCCGGCTGGCGCAGGTCCAGATCCGGATGCGCATTCAGGATGCCCCAGAATACGTTGGCGCCCTGGCCGGTCTGTGTCAGCGAATACCCCTCGATGTTGCTGTAAAGGGCGGAAAGGGAGAACTTGAGCCGGTCGTTGATCTGGTTGTCTATGTTGGCGCGCAGGTTTCTTCTTTTGTAGTCCGGCAACTCCCTGATCACGCCGCCGTCGTTCATGTTCTCGAACGACACCATGTAGTTCAGGGTCCCCTGGCGGCCTTCAACGGAGGCGAAATTGGTGTAGAACGGCATGGCCCTGAAAAACTCATTCTGCTGATCGATGAGCTGGCTGTAGGGCTGGTCCATAATGCCTCTGGAACTGATGGCATTGGGTATGCCATCCGCATTCCGGTAGTTTCCGTCATCATCAAACATGAAGGCGTGATGATTTGCGAGTGGAATCTTTCTTGTGAGGGAGGAGAAGCCAAGTTCGTTTCTGATGGTCACCGTGGTTTCGTCCACATCAGCCCCGCGTTTTGTGATGATCTGAACGACACCGCTCCCGGCCAGCGATCCGTACAGCGATGCGGCGGCGGCGCCTTTGATGATCTCGATGGACTCTACATTCTGCATGTCAAAGTCCTGTATGCGGCCCTGTGTGATGATACCGTCGACCACGATAAGCGGCCCCTGAGCCGTTCCCAGGTTGTTGGAGCCGCGCAGTCGCAGGTACATGTCCGATCCCGGAAGTCCCGAGCCCTGAACCACCCGTACACCCGGTGCCCTGGCCCGCAATGCGTTGGCCGGATTTGTGGAGGGTACGTTCTCGAGCATTTCAGCTCGTATGGATGTCAGGGCGAAGGGGGTTTTGGTCCGCGGGGTGCCGACCGAGAGCCCGGTCACGACGATGTCATCCAGTCCGTAGATATCCATTTCCATGGTGATGTTGCGCTCCAGCGTTTCACCGGCCCTGATCGTGACCCTGGATGTGTAAGGTGTGTAGCCGACATGGGTCACCCGTAGCGTGTATGTGCCGGCGGGCAGGTTCTCGATCAGGAACTCTCCCTCCAGGGTTGAAGCCACACCGCGGGCGAGGTCCGTGATGTAGACAGAGGCGCCGGGTACGGCCTGGCCTGTTCCGGCATCTGTGATAACCCCCTTGAGTGAGCCTGTCTGCGCAGAAGAGAGCAGGGGCGCCGCGATCAGGCAGGCGAGCAACAGGAATCGTATTTTTTGTACCATTTTAACCTCTATGATCATGGTGGATGGTTGGGGTGCCGGCGGACATGCGCATCCCGGCGGATTTCAGAAAGGCATAGCGTGAGCGCATGCCGGCTGTGTGCGGCGTGGTACCGCCCCAATACCCCGTTAAATTGTGTGCGTTGTCCATGCAACGAGAAAAAAGCCGGGCGGGATGGTCGAATAATCCAAGATCACCATGCTCCGCATACGGCCGTGGATGAAAGCAAATCAGCTGATGATGCGGCCAGTCAATAATAAAAGGTCAGATTGCTGATCACCCGGTGAGCGACAGGTAAGAACAGAGAATCAGTGTCGCTTTAAAGCGATAACGGACCGTTAAATACTTGTCATGTCCCACAGAAAAGCGGTCCGGTATTTGATACTGCCCATACTCCTGCCTGAAAAGCTGGCAGGTTCCTCCTTTGAAGATCACAGTCTGCTGGAGATACATCCCTGCAATCAAAAGATATATTCTAAAAACCCCGGAAGAAAATCAAATGAAATGTCCATGGCCGGCAACAACCTGCGCGCATAGGATCAGCACATAAACGGGATGGACATTCTATGTGACCATGAAAATCAAAAAAAAATTACACGTGAAATGTCCATGGCCGGCAACAACCTGCGCGCACAGGATCAGCACATAAACGGGATGGAAACTGATATCCAGCTGAATCGCGTTTTATAATAACTTATGCAAGGTTTAGGCCTCACGGAGCCACGATACTCATAAGGATCCCGCAGAACCATGCGGCATAGGTGCCCAGCGCGTAGCCGACCACGGCAAGGAGTACGCCCACAGGCGCCAGCGCCGGATGGAATGCCGAAGCCACGATAGGCGCCGATGCGGCACCGCCGATGTTGGCCTGGCTGCCAACGGCCACGAAGAAGAACGGGGCCCGGATGATCTTGGCCACGGTAAGCAGGATCACGACATGGCAGATGATCCAGATGAAACCGATCAGGAAATAACCGGGGTTCTGGAAGATGGCCATGATATCCATACGCATACCGATGGTAGCGACCAGCACGTAGAGAAGCAAACTGCCGATGCGCGAGGCGCCAACGCCCTCAAGCTGCCGCGCACGGGTGAATGAGAGGCCCAGGCCCAGCGCCGTGGCAATACTGATGAGCCAGAAGAAGGGCGAAGTGAGGCTGAGGCGGTCAAGGTTCGGGAAATTGTCGACGATCCACGGGGTGATGTTGTCGGACCCGAAATGCGCTATGGCCGTCATCCCGAACCCGATGCCGATGATCGCCATGGTATCCGGCAGTGTCGGCATCTTCTCGATGCTCAGCCGGTAGTTCTCCACCTTCTTGCGCAGGGAGTCAATGGCGCTCACATCCCCCTTGAAGATCTTGTCGATGCGCTCCGTTATCCCGGCGCCGTAGAGCAGGAAGGCAAGCCAGACACTGGCAATGAGTACATCCACCGTCACCATGGCGGCAAAAAGGTCTGGACTTGCGCCGAAGATCTCGAGCATGCCGGCCTGGTTGGCCCCGCCGCCGATCCAGCTGCCGGCCACGGTGGCCAGCCCGCGCCAGACGGCATCCGGACCCGCACCGCCGACCAGATCAGGGGCGAATGAAGAGACGATCAGGATGGCCAACGGTCCGCCGATCACAATACCGGTGGTCCCGGCCAGGAACATGATGATGGCCTTCGGTCCCAGCTGCAGCACCCCCTTCAGATCAATGCTGAGCGTGAGCAGCACCAGACTGGTGGGAAGCAGATAGCGCGAAGCGACATAGTAGAGGTTGGATGCCTGCCCGTCAATGATCCCGAGCGTGTTGAAAATGGACGGGATGAAGTAGCAGAGCAGCAGCGACGGCACATAGGTGTAGAATTTCTGGAAGAACGGTTTTTCGCTGCGCTGGGTGATGAAGATGATGGCAAGGATGCTTGCCAGGATACCGAAAACAATGGCATCATTGGTGAAAACGGCCGTGCTTTGTGTCGCTTCGTTCATCTTTTCATTTATTTGGTTCTGGAGGGATGGCGGCATGCCGGCAGGGGGTGTTTATACCAAACCCGGCTTCCGCTACCCGGGCCTGTTCCACGGTGCCCCCCGGGTTTCGTAAGAGGTTCCCCTGTTTTGCCAAAACGTGCCTCAATGGTGGTTCAAAGCACCTAAAATAGGATTTTTGAATTCAAAACATAACTTTTTTCGGGTGGATGGGGATGCGGGCCCGGACAGATGTGGTTTGGAACCAGGGCGGATGGCTTCCATCCTCCCGGACAGTACCCCGGTTGCCGGACCGGGATCGGGCTGAAAGTGTGTCCCACCGCATTGTGGAGCGTTTTCATCAGGAACCCGGCGTTCCCGTGCCCCCAGTCTCCATCGCCTCGCGGATCAGCTTGTCGCGACGTCGCTCGCCGCTGCGGATGCCCAGGAATGCACCGGCAACTGAAGCGATGGTGATGACCCCGAGGAATAGCGCCGCCGCCCCGGCCCCGCTGAACCGGTCCATGCCCAGCGACAGCACCCATGTCGGGAGTACCAGCACGAGCCCAAGTATGTACGGGTACCGCTCCATCTCGAACGTGCGGCTGCAGAATCGGCGCCCCATGGCAAAGCTGAGGTTCAGGAAAATGAGTATGAACCCGAGCAGGAATACCGAACCGGCGATATCCGGCAGTTCCACAAACGGAATAAGCCCCTGGGTGAAAAAATAGACGACCACGCCCACCATGAGGGTTGCTCCGGTGTAGGCGAAGGCTCGGGCGATCTGTTGCTTTGTGTTGGACATGTATTTTTTAGAAGGTGATAAGCCCGGTAATGGCTGCTTTCGCGATCATCGGCTTGTGATCCAGACCTCCGGATCCAGGTTGGTGTTCTGGTCGCGGATCATGAAAAAGAGCGAGGTGCCGCGCAGGGAGTCCTCGTCCCCCGACCGTCCGATCACTTCCCCGGCCCGCACAAAACGGTTACGCCCAACGGAGATATCGCTCATGTTGCCGTAAACGGTGATGTACCGCCCGTGCCTGACAAATACGCAGTTGCCGAAGCCCGGTATGGGTTGCACGGCGAAGACATATCCGTCATGGACCGCTTTGACTTCGCTGCGCGCCTCGGTCAGGATCTCGATGCCGGGATGGTCGATGCGCGTGCCGTAGACCGGATTCACCCGGTTCCCGAATCGTGTGGAAACCACGCCGCCCGGCACCGGCCAGGGAAGCCGCCCTTTCTGCTGTTCGAATGAACTTTCCAGGGTTCCAAGCACTTCGTCGCTGGGCAGCTCGGAGCCGCGCACGGGCGTGGAGTACCGGGCGATCTGGGCCTCGCGCTCCCGCCGGCTCCTGATGTTCTCGGCGCTGGCCAGCCGCTGCTGCCGCACCTCCTCGAGCCGCGCCAGCCGTTCCTGTTCAGCGGCGCGCGCCTGCGCCTCCTCTTCAATCAGATGGGAGAGCGTGTTCTCGAGCAGGTCCGCCTCGCGCCGCGAAGCGCTCAGCCGCTGTTCCAGCCGCTCGCGGTCGCGCCGCAGTTCGGCCACCTGGCGCTCCTGCACCTGGCGCCTCCGCTCCAGGGCCGACCGTTCCTGCTGCATCTCCGCGATATTCTGCTGGCTGCGCCGTCGCGCATCCTCAAGCTCATCCTCCCGGGTTTTAAGCTCCTCCTGCATGGCCGTGATCTGGCGCGCCTGGCTCTGGCGCTGCTCCTCGAAACGCCGCAGATAGTACGAGCGTACCATCATCTGGTTCAGCGATGCCGAGGTGAAGAGCATCAGCTCCTCTGGCGTGCGCCCGTGCTTGTAGACGTAGGTGAGCGTGGCCTTGTAGTTTTCGATGAGCGTTTCAAGGTCCTCGGTGAGGGCATCGATCTGCTGCAGGGTGATCTCGAGCTCCCGTGTGATGGATGCGCGCTCGGCCTCCATGTTCTGCAGCACGGCAGTGCGCAATGTTATTTCGTTGCGCAGGTTCTGGAAGCGTTCGTACATGTCGGAGTAGGCGTCGGCCGCTTCGGTGATCTGCTCCTCGAAGCGCTGGATCTGGTTGCGAAGCGACGCTATCTCGTTGCGTGCCTCTTCCTGCTGCTGCTGGAGCTCCAGCCGGATGTTCTGATAGTTCTGCGCGTGCAGCGACGCAGGCAGCACCGCGACCGCAGCAGCGGCCGCCAGAAAAAGCAGCAATATGGCAGGTAATGGACGTCGGCTCATATTCGGATGATCTCAATATCGTCCGGGATGCCCGGATCGAAGTCCAGACCGGAGGGGTTTGTTTCCAGCGATCGTATAACCAGAAAAATATTCGATTTTCCGTCGTAACTCAATATCCGGATGCGGCGCGGAAGGCGGTACCCGTCCAGCTCGGCGTGGTTCTCGAATTCGAATGTGCTGTAGGCCTCCGGGTGCACATCCAGCCGCTCGGTGCGCCTGAGTACCAGCCCCTCGCGCGACAGCAGATGCCGCTCGCCCGCAGCCGTTTCCACCAGAAAAAACTCATCGCTTTCAAAAATGGCGCCGATCTGCTCCGGACCGGTGAACGGGTGGAGCATCCGGATCAGGTTCATGGCGCCGATGCCGTTCAGGTAGAACCAGGCCGCATCCTCGTGCGACATCTTGTGCGCCACCTTCTCAATGCGGTTGTACACGACCACCGAATCGGGATCACTGTGGATGCGTCCGCCCTCAATGCCCAGATTGTTGCTTATGAGCAGCAGGCTTTGGTAGCGGTCGGACCGGAACTGAACGGATGCGCGGTCTGTCTGCCCGGGCTCGCTCACCTGCACGCTTGCCCGTCCGCTCAGCGCCTGCGGGATCACGTTCTGTGCGGCATACTCCTCAAAAAACGCCTCCGCATCCATCTCCGACGGCACAAAAGCCATATCATCCACCTGGAGCGGTTCGGTGACCGAACAGGCGGCAAGAAAGGCCAGCATGGAAGCGGCGAGAAGAAGGGAGATTCGGGTGGATGCGGGTCCAGGCCCGCTGCGAGTAGTTATTGCCTGCATGGACGTCAATTGATGTGCAGACGCTCCTTGAGGTGCGTCCGGTTTTCGTCCTTGTCGTAAGCTTTCTGCCACCAGTAGTGGGCCCGGTCGGGATCACCCATCTTGTCGTACACATCGCCCATGTGCTCCATCACTTCGGCGCTGGCATCACCGGTCTCGATGGAAGCGCGGATGTATTCGTGGGCCTTTTCATATTCGCCCATTTTGAAGTAGATCCAGCCCATGGTGTCCAGGAACGCGGCGTTTTCGGGGTTCAGCTCCAGCGCGCGTCGCGCCATATCCCGGGCTTCCTCCAGCCGGATCTCCCGCTCCGAGAGGTAGTAGGCGAAGTTGTTCAGGGCCACGTCGTTGTCGGGATCCAGCGAAATCGCCTCCTGGTAAGCCATATCGGCGTTATCCCAGTCGTCGAGCGAGGCGTAGGTATCACCGAGCGTGCCCAGTATGATGGATCGGAAGGGCGACCGCGACGGCATTTCCGCGGCGTTGCTCAGCCAGCTGGCCGCTTCCTCATACTTTTCCTGCAGAAAAAAGGCTCCGCCGACAAAAAAGAGGATGAACGCATCCTGCGGTATGAATTCCTCGGCGCGCAGGCCGGCTTCGATCGCCTCCTCGTACATTCCTTCAATGTAATACGTCTGCACCAGCTGGCGCCATGCGGCGTCGTTTTCGGGCATCAGCTCGGTGGTGCGCACCAGGTGGTAGAGCGACTGCTCGCCATCGTCAGCGATCAGGTAAAATTCGGCGGCCATGGCATGGGCCATGCCGTTGTCGGGTGCGTCGGAAATGAGGGTGTCGACCAGCTGTCTGGCGGTCTCCTGAAGCAGCGGGTTGTCCGGGTCGTGCGAAAAACGGCTGAGCACATACTGGACTATCTCCAGCTTATTGGAAAGCGCGACCACAGGATCGCCCACAAGGCCCAGCAGCAGCGCGCCCGCCTTGTCCCACTCCTCGCGCATGATGTGGATATCGGCCAGGTTGACCAGCGCCTCGGGGTGCTGCGGATTGCGTTGCAGCACCTGCTCGAGCAGGCCGGCCGCCTCGTCAATGCGCTCTTCCTCCAGATAGAACTGGCTGAGCATGAGCAGGGTATTGACGTTGCCCTGGTCCATCTCCAGCACTTTCAGCAGCTCGCGGATGATGGCGTCGGTATCGTCCAGGCGGGTGTAGTTGCTGATGCGCTGATAGTGGATGGCGCGATCGGGGCCCACAAGGTCCAGGATCTGCTGGTAGGTCTGGTTGGATGCGTCAAAATCGCCCTGCGATGACTGGATGCGCGCTTTGGTGTAGAGCAGCTGGATGTCCGACGGATGGTACTCGAGGGCCGAGTCGAGCTGGTTGATCACCTCGCGGTAATCGCCCGTGGCACGAAGCCCGTCCACCAGCTGCAAACGGTACCATTTGTTATCCGGCTCCATGTCCACAGCCTGCCGGCCGTAGTAGATGCTGGATGTATGGTCACCCTTCTGGTGGTAAAGCCGTGCCAGCGCATAGTTGATACCGGCCTTTCCGGGCAGGAGGGTGTGCGCCCGGGTGAGGTGTGACTCGGCGCGTTCCGGATCGTTCAGCTCAAGGGCGGTTACGCCCCGGATAAAGTGGACGCGCGCCTGGATTTCATCGCCGGCGGCAGGTGTTCCGGAAAGGTCGCTCACGGCACGCTCCGGCGCTCCGTCGGGACGGTCCGGGGCTTCCGTGGATGCGGTCCTGGACGCAGAACAGGCGGTTAGCGCAAAGACAAAAGCAGCGAAAAGCGGCAGCAAGGGTACAGAAAGGGTGATTCTCACGGGCTTCAAATTCCGTTTCGGGATAATTTCATTAAGGTAACGAATTACGCGGAACTATGGTACGGGACCTTCAAAAGCAGCTCAGTATTCAAAAGCGGCTCAGGATTGCTTCTGTCTGGGAAACGTACATCCCCCCGAAGAGGTTCACGTGGACCAGCAGCGGGTAAAGGTTGTAGATGTCGCACCTGTCCCGGAATCCGGGATGCAGCGGCCAGGCCTCTTCGTAGCCCGTGTAGAAGCCGCGGCCGAAGCCGCCGAACATTGTGGTGAATGCGAGCTCGGCTTCACGGTGGCCATAATAGACGGCGGGATCGATGAGTACGGGACGGTTGTCACTGTCGCACAAATAGTTGCCACCCCAGAGATCGCCGTGGAGCAGGGAGGGGGGCTCGTCGGGTAGCAGGTCCGGGAGCCGTTTGGCCAGGCGGTCCAGCGACTGCCGGGCCGATCCGCCGAAGAAACCGCGCTCACGTGCCATGGCAAACTGGGGTTCCAGGCGGCAGTCGATGAAAAAATCGGTCCAGGAGTCGCGAAAGTCGTTTTTCTGGGGCAGCCTGCCGATGTAGTTGTCGTGGTCAAGGCCGTAGCTGGGAGCGGTGTGGCGATGGAGGCCGGCCAGCGCACGGCCGAAACGCCGGTCGAAGTCGCCGGTAGAGCGGCCCTCTTCAACGAAATCCAGTATCAGGAATGCCTGCCCGGCTGCGGCATCATCCGTGATACCGACAACACCGGGAATGCGGATCTCTCCGGCATGGCGGCCCTCACCGACTCGCGCCTGAGCATCGCTTTTTCCGGGCGGCCCGGACTGTCCCCTTCGGCTGTTCTCACCGGAGTTGGCGGTTTGCCCGGGATCGTCGTTTTGGCCGGGACCGCCGGTCCCATCCTCCAGGATCCTGAGGCCCATCGCCTCTTTCTCGAACATATCGCGCAGGGATATCCGGTTCTGCTTGACGAAATAGCGGCTTCCGTCATCCAGCGAAACGCGCGTGGTCTCATTGATGCAGCCGCCGCCGACGGACCCCGTTTCGGTTACCTCGCGGCCGAACCGGTCCTTGAAGAAGTCGCTGAGCGCGGAGGGCAGGTTCATGATCCGGGAGCGCCGTTTTGCATGTTCGGACGCAGGGTGTCGAGCAGTGACTCGCAGCTGCGCAGCACAATTTCGTACACCAGCTCGAAACCGTTCAGACCGCCGTAATAGGGATCGGGCACCTCGTGGTCGCCCGGCAGGGGGTCGAAATCGCGCAACAGGAAGATTTTGTCACGGAAGTGGCCCTTGCGGTCCAGGCGCTGCAGGTCGCGATGGTTGTCCTTGTCCATGGCGATCACCAGGTCGAAGTATTCCAGGTCGGAATACTCGAATTTGCGCGCCTTGGAGTTGAGGTTTACGCCGTTCTGCTCGGCGATCATGCGGCTTTTGCTGTTGGCCGGCTCACCCACATGGTAGGCCGCCGTTCCGGCAGAATCCACCTCCACCAGAGCCGAAAAGCCGTTTTTGTTTACAAGGTGCTGGAAAACACCCTCGGCCGTGGGGCTGCGGCAGATGTTCCCGAGGCAGACAAAGCAGACCCTGAGCGGTTCATCGGGGGTGACGGATCGAAAGTCCAGATTGGTAACTTTTTGCATAATAGTTAATTACGAGGATTGGGAGCGCCACAGTCCGGGACGCCAAACATTGCTGGAAGTCCATTCTGACCCTAAAAAGCCACTTTTTTTCTAATTTTACAATGGTCGTTTTTCAGGATCGCGCTCTCGTGGAGCGGAGGGAGCGACTCATTCCGACTGTGCGAATCGAAATTGATATTAACAGGTTAAAGTTTCGTATATTTACGCTCTTGTAAAAAAACCAATGTAGAGAACCCTTTTCTCGCAGTATGAGTAAGAAATTCAGGGAAGTTAAACAGTTACAGTACGCCAAGGCGGAACTTGAGATCCTCGATTGGTGGAAGCAGAACAACGTCTTCGCCAAGAGCGTATCCACCCGGCAGGACGGTATTCCGTTCACCTTCTATGAGGGTCCGCCCACCGCCAACGGCCGGCCCGGCATCCACCACGTGCTTTCCCGCACTGTAAAGGACCTTTTTTGCCGCTACAAGACGCTCAAGGGCTACAAAGTGGACCGCAAGGGTGGCTGGGACACGCACGGCCTTCCGGTTGAGATCGAGGTGGAGAAGGAGCTGGGCCTGCAGGGCCGCTCCCAGGTCGAGGAGTACGGAATCGCCGAATACAACGCCAAGTGCCGCGAAAGCGTGTTGCGCTACAAGGGCGACTGGGACCGTCTCACCAACCGCATGGGCTACTGGGTGGATCTGGACAATCCCTATGTCACCTTCGACAATGACTATATAGAATCGGTCTGGTGGGCGCTGCGCCAGATGTTCGACAAGGGCCTTATCTACAAGGGATACAAGATCCAGTGGTACTCCCCCGGCAGCGGCACCGTGCTCAGCTCGCACGAGGTGAGCCTGGGCTACAAGGAGGTGCAGGATCCCTCGGTCTACATCACGTTCCCCGTGGACGGGGAGGAGCGCACCCACTTCATGGCCTGGACCACCACGCCCTGGACGCTCATCTCCAACATGGTACTGGCCGTGCATCCGGAGCTCGATTACGTCAAGGTCCGTGTGGAGCACAACGGCGAAGAGGCGTTCTACTACATGGCCAGGGCATTGGCATCCAAAGTTTTGGGGGATGGATTCGAGGTGGTGCAGGAATTGAAGGGCGCCGACCTTGTGGGACGTACTTACGAGCCCATGTTCCGGTATGCGCAGGACGAGATTTCGCGTGATCAGGCGTGGCGCGTGGTGCCCGCCGACTTTGTGACCCTGGAGGATGGCACCGGCATCGTGCACATTGCACCGGCCTTTGGCGCCGACGACTACGACGTCTGCAAGCGCGAGGGCATTCCCATGTTCAATCCCGTGAGCCGCGAGGGCACTTTTGAGCCGGTAGTCAGCGATTTTGCCGGTCAGTGGTTCAAGGATGCCGACAAGGGCATCATCCGCGATATCAAGGAGCGCGGACGCATGTTCCGGCACGAGACCTACCTCCACAACTATCCCCACGACTGGCGCAAAGGCACTCCGCTGATGTCGTACCCCGTGGAATCGTGGTTCATCCGCACCACCGCCGTGCGCGACCGCATGGTGGAGCTGAACCGCAAGATCAACTGGAAGCCGCCGGGAACCGGCACCGGCCGTTTCGGGCTGTGGCTGGAAAACAACGTGGACTGGGCCATTTCACGCCAGCGCTACTGGGGCACGCCGCTGCCTTTCTGGGTGAACGACCAGAATCCCGACGAGGTCGTCTGCATCGGCAGCATCGAGGAGCTTTGTGAAAAAGCGGGCCTCAAAAAGGACGCCAAACTGGATCTCCACCGCCCCTACATCGACGAGATCACCTGGAAAGCCGCCGACGGCGGCACCATGCGCCGCATCCCCGATCTTCTGGATGTCTGGTTCGACTCGGGCGCCATGCCGTTTGCGCAGCACCACTATCCCTTTGAAAACAAGGCGGATTTCAAGGAAAACTTCCCCGCCGATTTCATCGCCGAGGGGGTTGACCAGACCCGCGGCTGGTTTTACACGCTGCACGCCATTGCCACCATGATTTTCGACTCGCCGGCCTACATGAACGTAGTCTCGAACGGACTGGTGCTCGACGCCAAGGGCGAGAAGATGAGCAAGTCGAAAAACAACACGGTGGATCCGTTCGACATGATCAGCAAATACGGGGCCGATACCACCCGCTGGTACATGATGAGCAACTCCTCACCGTGGGAGAACCTCAAATTCAGTGAAGAGGGCATACAGGAGATCCAGCGCAAGTTTTTCAATACGTTGGTGAGCACCTACTCCTTCCTGGCCATGTACGCCAATATCGACGAATGGACCTACTCCGGCGTGCCCATTCCGCATGCGGACCGCCCCGAAATGGACCGCTGGATCATCTCCCGGCAGTTCACCACCATCAAAAAGGTGGATGCGCTGCTCGACGAATACGAGCCCACCCGCGCCGTGCGCGAGATCGAGCGTTTTGCCGACGACCTGAGCAACTGGTACGTCCGCCGCAACCGCCGCCGGTTCTGGAAAGAGGGCAAGAGCCTGGACAAGACCGCCGCCTACCAGACGCTCTACGAGTGCCTTGTAAACCTGGCCAAGATTGCCAGTCCGGTAGCCCCGTTCCTGAGCGAGTGGATCTACCGCAACCTCAACTCCGTCACCGGATTCGAGGAAGAGTCGGTGCACCTGGCGTTCTATCCCGCCGTTGAGGAGACGGTTATCGACCGCGAACTGGAATACCGTATGGATATGGCCCGGACCATCTCCTCGATCGTTCTGCGCATCCGCAACAAGATCAACATCAATGTGCGCCAGCCATTGGCCAAGCTCATTGTGCCGGCGAACAGCGAGGAACAACGGAGGGCGATAGATTCCGTAAAAGATATTATATTGGAC
Organism: Balneolales bacterium; assembly: GCA_007132975.1. Lineage (GTDB taxonomy): Bacteria > Bacteroidota > Rhodothermia > Balneolales > Natronogracilivirgulaceae > SKNL01. The sequence continues at coordinate 13,795 of SLNO01000060.1, read as the reverse complement.
GAAGTCAACGTTAAGCAGATCGTATACGTCGACGATGATTCCGGCATAGTCCAGAAGAGCGCCAAGCCCAATTACCCGGTGCTTGGCAAGAAGCTGGGCAAGCGCATGAAGGCCGTAGCGTCGGCGGTACAGGAACTTACGACGGAGCAGATCAGCGAATTTGAATCGAATGGGTCAATCGTGCTGGATCTTTCGGACGGGGAACCGGTAACGCTTGGCGTTGATGATGTTACGATTGCAAGGCACGGGCTTGAAGGCTGGTCGGTCGAGACCGAATCCGGCGTCACCGTAGCCCTGGATACGGAACTCGACGAGGACCTGATCCGCGAAGGCCTTGCGCGAGAAATCGTTAACCGTATCCAGAACATGCGGAAGGAAGCCAATTATGAGCTTACCGATCGTATTGATATCTTTCTTGATGGTAGCGATGAGGTATCGTCGGCCGTCAAATTCATGAAGGAATATGTCAAGCGCGAAACGCTGGCGGAAACGATAAGTTTCGGCTCTGTCAGCGACTATGATTTTATCAAGCAGTGGGAAATTGACGATAAAAGTTGTACCATTGCCATTCAACGTAATACCAACTATTAATCCTCTGCAGCTATGAGCAAGGAAACAAAAGACAAAGGGGAGCGCGTATCCCCGTACAGCGATGAGGAACTGGAGTACTTTCGCAATATCATCGTGAAAAAGCGGCAAGAGGCCGAGAAGGATCTGAATATCCTCATGGATGCGCTTAAAGAGAGTACCGAGAACTCTTCGGACGAGTCTGCCTACTCATTCCACATGGCGGATGCCGGCACCGATGCCCAGGAGAGAGAGAAGACCTACATGCTGTACAACCGGACCCGCAAGTTTATCAAATACCTTGATGACGCCATCCAGCGCATCGACAACAAGACCTATGGAGTTTGCAAAGTAACCGGCAAGAAAATCTCCAAAGGACGGCTTGAAGCGGTACCCCACACCCAAATCAGTATTGAAGCCAAACTGAAAAGGCGATAAACGTTTTGGATCAGACGCGCAGGAAGCTGATCGTTTTCGGGGCAACGGCGCTGACCGTTCTCCTGCTGGACCAGCTCAGCAAATATTGGATACGCACCACACCCGATTTGCACAACTACACGCTTGTTGAGGGGTGGCTTGCGTTCAATTTCACGAAAAATCCGGGCATGGCCCTGGGTATCCACTGGGCCGACACCTGGGTCATCAGCCTGGTGGCCATAGCCGCCACCGTGATCATCCTGGTCTACGTATGGAAGACCATGAAAACGGCCGGACTGATCTACATGGCTTGCATGGGCCTGATCATCGGCGGGGCGCTCGGCAACATCACCGACCGTTTCTTCATGGCCCGCGTGGGCGGCTACGGGGGCGTGCTTGACGGACACGTGGTCGATTTCATCCACTTCAAACTGCGCATCGGCGACTTTGACGTCTTCCCCTACATCTTCAACGTGGCCGATATGGCCATATCCGTCGCCATCTTCACCCTCATCCTCTTCTACAGACAGCTGATGCCGGAATCTTTTGGGAAACGGGAGGATGCGGAAGGCGCCCCGGACGCCGGCACCGATGCATCCGCAGATGCCGGAACCAGCCTGGAAAATGACCCTGACACGCCCGCAGGTTCGCAGACCGCCCCCGACGCCGACCCTGCCGCATCTGAAGATGCGATAATCAAACCAGCCCCCGACCCGAATCCTACTGCTCCGAAATCAGAGGATAACACTAAGATAGAAGTGAAACGGCAGGCGCCTTCTTCCACGCCGGATGCTGAAAAAAAACCGGATTCCCGCGAATCCAAAGAGTGACCGTGTCATGTCAGGCACTTCCATCCTGATCGACCATTACCGCCAGCCCCGCCTCCGGGGCACGGCCGCCCGTCCCGACCTGCGCCGCGAGATCCATAACCGGAAGTGCGGCGACCGTATCACCCTCACGGCGCAATTGGAAGCGGACCGGCTCATGGATATCCGGTTTGAGGGCGAGGGCTGCATGTATTGCCTGGCATCCGCATCCATCCTCTGCAGCTCGCTCAACGGCAAGTCCGCCGCCGAGGCCCGCCGCCAGATTGCCCTTTTCCGCAGCTGGATTCGCGACAGGCAGCCGCCAAACGGTGAGCAAAGCGCCGGACTCACCGAAGAAATGCGCGCCCTCGGTGAGGTGAAGGCCTTCCCAATGCGCATTGACTGCGCCGACCTGGCCTGGAAATGCGCCGCTGATATGCTGGACGTCTGAGACGCCCTCTTTACGACATAGGTCCTGGCCGCTTGTCATGGGAATCACATCTGGCATCTTGCCAAACACATGGAGTTGTGGCGATATATTTTCATTGCCCGGGAATCACATCTGATTTCGTGGCTTGTCCCGGTGAACCTTATCTGACATTATGCCGTGATTATGTGTACCTTGTTGCAGCAGAACCAGCGCGACAGATATGAACAGCGAAAACGCATCCAAAGGCTCAATTGACGCGGTAATAACCTGGGTGGACGGCAACGATCCGGATCACCGGAGGAGGCGCATGCGGGCCCTGGACCATGACGTCCCGGATACGCCGCTGCCAATCGCATCGCGGGGCGACGAAACCCGGTTCCTCGACAATGGCGAGCTGCGGTTCTGCATCGCTTCGATCCGACGGTTCGCCCCATGGATCCGCACTATCTATCTGGTGACCGACCGCCAGTGCCCTGAGTTTCTGACAACCGAAACAAGGGCCAGGCTCGGCGTGCAGCTGGTAGACCATACAGAAATCTTCGACGGCTACGACTGGGCCCTGCCAACCTTCAATACGCGCACCATCGAAACGGCGTTGTGGCGCATTCCGGGCCTGTCAGACAGGTTCATCTATTTCAATGACGATTTTGTGCTCAGCGGGCCGGTGCGGCCGGAGGATTTTTTTGTCGATGGGAAAATCGTGGCCCGGGGCGCCTGGAACCGCATGAAATCGTACGGCCCCCTCTATCTCAAAGGCGCCCGTCTTGCCAACTACCTGACAAAGAAACTGCTGGGCATCACCCGAACCATGCATTTGCTGCTCCAGGTGAGATCGGCCAGGCTGGCTGGTTACTCCCGGAATTACTACCGAGTGGATCATGTCCCGCATCCGGTGCACAAACCCGTCCTGGCGTCGTTTTTTGAAAAAAATCCGGATCTCTTCGAGCAGAATATCCGTTACCGGTTCCGCGACATCGAGCAGTTTTCCGCCATTTTTCTGGCCTATCACCTGAAAATTGCGCAGGATGAGGCCGAACTGGTGCCGCCCGACGACGTGATGATGGTCCACGGAGAAATGGACGGCAAACTGTGGCTTGGAAGGAAGATCCGTCGTATAGAAAACGGGAATGTGCGGTTTTTGAGCTTGCAGGCCATTGAGCGCATGCAAAAAAAGCACAGGCGACGCCTGGAGGATGTGCTTACGGATGTGACGGGGCTGGATTTCTGAAACCTGTCAATGCAGGATGCTCTTGAGCATATCCAGCTGGTCGTGAGGGTCGATGTTGTGCAGGTCGTGGCCCATCCGGTCGCGCTTGGTGCGCAGGTATTTCAGGTTCTCGGGATAGCTTTCCGTCTCAATGGGCACGCGCTCGACGATCTCCAGGCCGTATCCCACCAGACCGACCCGTTTGGCCGGATTGTTGGTCATCAGCCGCATCTTCCTCACACCCAGCGAGCGCAGCATCTGCGCCCCGATGCCATAGTCGCGCAGGTCTGATTTGAAGCCGAGCGCCTCGTTGGCTTCGATGGTATCCATCCCCTCTTCCTGCAGCTTGTAGGCGCGCAGCTTGTTGATGAGTCCGATGCCACGGCCCTCCTGGTTCATGTAGAGCACCACGCCGGCACCTTCGTCCTCGACCATGCGCAGGGCGGCATGGAGCTGCTCGCCGCAGTCACAGCGCTTGGAGCCGAACACGTCGCCGGTCATGCAAAGCGAGTGCACGCGCACCAGCACCGGGTCATTCTCCTCCCACGTGCCCTTGACCATGGCCAAATGTACCCCGCCGGTCAGTTTCTCCTCAAACGCATGCAGGCGGAAATCGCCGTAGATGGTGGGCATCTGGATGTCGATGGCCTCGCGCACCAGGCTCTCGTTTTTCATTCGGTAGCCGATCAGGTCCTTGATGGTGATCAGCTTCAGACCAAAACGTTTGGCCACTTTGATGAGGTCATCGAGCCGCGCCATGGAGCCGTCGTCGTTCATGATCTCGCAGATCACCCCGCCGGGCTGCAGGCCGGCCATCCTCGACAGGTCGATGGCCGCTTCGGTATGCCCGGCACGCCGCAGCACACCGCCCTCGCGGGCGATCAGCGGGAAAATGTGTCCGGGACGGCGGAAATCGAGGGGCTTCGCATCCGGATCGATCAGCGCCCGGACGGTCCTGGCCCGGTCAGCGGCGGAGATGCCGGTGGTGGTGCCGGCCCGGTAATCCACCGACACCGTAAACGCCGTTTCCATGGCATCGGTGTTGTTGACGACCATTGGCTCCAGGCTCAGGTCGTAGGCGCGCTGCCGGGTGAGTGGCACACAGACCAGCCCGCGGCCGTACGTCACCATCATGTTGATGTGCTCCGGGGTGACCTTCTCGGCCGCCATCACGAAATCGCCTTCGTTCTCGCGATCCTCGTCATCGACGACAATCACCATCCTGCCGGCGCGTATGTCCTCAATCGCCGACTCGATGGAGTCAAACGTATAGGCTTCTTCTTTTGACATGGCAATACAGAAATGAATGGGAGGAATTTGCCATTTGAAACAACACCCCGCCGGAGGAAGTTCTCAAGCGCCGATTACTTTTGCGGATTCACATCCACAATGGCGTTTTTAAGCAGCTTGACCTTCACGTCCTTGTCGATCTCGAGCATCACGGAGTCGTCATCAATGGAGTTCACGATGCCGACAATGCCTCCGGATGTGATCACCTTGTCGCCTTTGTTCATAGCGGAGACCTTGTTCTGGATCTCTTTCTGCTTTTTGGACTGCGGACGGATGATGAAGAGGTAGAACACCAGGAAAATGGCTGCCAGGAAAATGAGACTGGTGAAGCCGCCGCCTCCACCTTCAGGATCTGTGGCGAATAACAGGAGTAATGTATTCATAAGATGCGATTACAGCGTTATTGGTAGGGAAAAATAATGGTTTTGAAATCGGGTGTGGAACCTTTGGCAGTTCGCACATCAGGCTGGAAATATACGGTTTTACCCGTCCACTGCAAAGTTGAGGTGCGGGTGGATGGGGGTTGGTGCCTCCGGTTGGATGCGGATGGTGCCTCCGGTTGGACGATTATTGCGCCACAGCATTGTCTCGCAGTGCGGGACCGGCCGTACCGGCCGGGATTTGCGAAATCATTTTGAATAGAACAGCTTCCCGCTTTTGACCTGGTCGCCAAGGATGCCGGCAGGCTTGAAACGGACGCCGTTCAGGTTCTGGCGGTACTGCAGGCGGTCCCAGACCTCCTTGGCGCCGATCTCATCCACCCAGCGGAACGGTCCGCCGCGGAAGGCCGGGAAGCCCATGCCCAGCATGGCGCCGATATCCCCGGTGCGCGGCTGGCTGATGATGCCGTCCTGCAGGCAGTGCAGGGCCTCATTGACCGTGGCCAGGGTGAGGCGTTCGGTGATCTCGTCCTGTGGCACATCCCGCCGTTTCTTGCCGCCGAAGAAGGTGTAGATCTCGTCGTTGACGAGCCGGCGGTTGCGGCGGTTGTCGTAGTTATAGAAGCCGCGGTAGTTCTTGCGGCCGGCGTAGCCGTTTTCGTGGAGGCGGTGGATGGCCTGCGAAAAACGTCCGCCGCGCTTCTTGAAGACCGGGTTCATCTCCTCAAAGACGTGCGAAACCACGTCGATGCCAACCTCGTCGACCAGGGTGACCGGTCCCACGGGGAAGCCGAAGTTCCGGGCGGCGGTGTCCACAATGCGGATGTCGGCACCTTCGGCGATCAGCAGCATTGCCTCGTTGATCATGGGCACCACAATGCGCGTGACATAGAAGCCGGGGGCGTCGCCCACCACAATCACGTGCTTGCCCTGGCGGATGGCCACGTCGCATGCGGTTGCAACCACATCTTCTTCGGTATCCTTGCCGCGGATGATCTCTACCAGCGGCATCTTCTGGGCGGGCGAGAAGTAGTGCATGCCAATGACGCGGCCGGGACGCCGTGCGGGGCGCGCAATCTCGGAGATAGGGATGGCCGAGGTGTTGGTGGCGAAGATGGCGTCGTCGGGCATCACCGATTCCACCTCCTGCAGCACCGCGTGCTTGACGGAAATGTCCTCGACCACCGCCTCGATGATCAGCGGAAGGCGAGCGAAATCGGCGTAGCGGTCGGTCAGGAGCAGGTCCGAGAGGATCCGGTCTCGCTCGAACGGCAGCAGGGCGCCGCGCTCCACCTGTGACTGGAGGTCCTTCCAGGCGGCCTGCTTGGCGCGTCCGGCAGAGGTGTAGTCGCGGTCACGGACCGTGACGCTGAAGCCCCTGCGCAGGCTGATCGAGGCGATGCCCGAGCCCATGAAGCCGGTGCCCAGCACGCCGATACGGTCAACCGGGCGCGGTTTCTTGCGGGAGGGGTTGCGCCGGGCGGAGTGGCGCGCCAGAAACGCTTGCAGAAGCTGCCGGCTCTCGGGGGTGCCCGCCAGCTCCTCGAATTTGCGTGACTCGAACTCCAGCCCCGCCTTGAGCCCGTGCTTTACGCCGTATTTGACGCACTCGACGATCGCTTCCGGCGCGGGCTGCAACCCGCGCGTCTGCACTTTCAGCTCGCGATCGGCCTGCAGGAATGCCGGCTGCATGGCTGCCACGCCGCCCCTGAGGGTGCGCGCCGCCTTGCCCAGCAGGGTGAACGGCGCCTTGGCCACTCCCGGCAGCTCCGAGACTACGGGCAGCCCCGACAGTCCCGAAAGATCGGGCAATGGCGCCAGGTTCGTGGCCTTTTTGGCAAGGTCGAAGAGCCGCTCCCGGGTGGATGTGTGCCCGGCCAGCTTCGCGGCCATCACCTTTGCCGCCTGCAGCAGCCCGCTTGCCGGCACCAGCTCGTCCACCAGGCCGAGCTTTTTCGCCTCACGCGATGTCACGGCCCGGCCCGACAGCATCAACGGCAGCGCCTTCGGTATGCCGATCAGCGCCGGCAGCCGCTGCGACCCGCCCGCGGCCGGACAAAGCCCCAGGGTCACCTCCGGCAGTGAAAGGCGTGTGGACGGGTGGTCGGTGGCTATGCGATGGTGGCAGGCAAGCGCCACCTCAAGTCCGCCCCCGTGGGCCGCCCCGTGGATGGCGGCAATCACCGGCACGGGCAGCTCGCTGAGCCGCGTGAGCAGCAGATTGCCCTCTCGGCTGAAATCCAGAGCGTCGCCCGGCTCGCTGAAACCAAGGAACAGACGAATATCCGCCCCCGCAATGAAGCTCTCCGGCTTGGTGCTGTAGAGGATGACCGCTTCGATGGCGTCATTCTCCTCCACCTCATCCAGGAACGTCTTGAACTCGGTCATCAGCGCCTTGCTGATCCTGTTGGTGGTGCTTCCCGGCTGGTTGATGGCCAGGACGGCGATCCGGTCCTCGACCGTGAGGTTCAGTATGCTCATTTGGCTTTAGGCTTGGTTTTGGGTTTGGCCGGTGCCTTTTTGGTTTGCTTGGTACCTTTTTGTGACTTGGTGCCGTCTGAAGCCGTTGCTTTCGTGGTCCTTTTTGCGGCTTTTTGCGCTTTGGCAGCGTCTGGAACCGGACCCTCCATGGACTCCAGCAGCATGGCGTGTCCGAGTCCGCCGCCGGAACATCCGGCCACCAGCGCATACCGGCCCTCCTCACGCACCAGCCGTTTGGCCGCCGTGGTCACCAGCCGCACCCCGGTTGCCCCGAACACATGTCCAAGCGCCAGAGTGCCTCCCAGCGTATTCAATTTTTTCAGGGGGATGGATACGGCTGCGGTCTCACCGGAGGTTTGGCCGGACGGTTTTCCGGCCGTTTTGCCCGTGGATTTTGATGCGGATTCCTCAGCATCAACTTCGTCTGCCGCGGCGGTCGCGTCACTGCCGGCATGGGTCTGCCCGCCCACAGCGATGGCGTCCAGCACGGCCAGGATCTGAGCGGCAAAGGTCTCCTGCAATTCAAAGACGTCTATGTCATCCGGATGGATGGAGCCGCCGGCCTTACCGCCCGCAGCACCGCCAGCTGCGGTTCCGGTTCCGCTCACGCTCCCGGTCCCGGTTTTGGCCGCGCCCTTTTCGGACGGGTCCATGCCTGCCAGAAGCGCGGGTATGGCGGAAACCTGTCCCAGCAGCATCTCGTCCTTGGGGCTGCCCGCCGTGTAGACCCAGGAAACGAGCCGGGCCAGCGGTTTGAGCCCAAGCTCCGCGGCCTTCGCCTCGCTCATGAGCAGCATTGCGGCCGCGCCGTCGGCGTAGTTGGAGGCGTTGGCTGCCGTCACGGTCCCGAATTTGTGGTTGAACGAGGGCTTCAGCAGCGACAGGGCCTCCTGCGTGGTCTCGGGGCGGATCATGTTCTCCTGCGTGACAGGCACGAAGTCGGGCGGGCCGGTGACCGGGACCACCTCGCCGTCGTACATCCCTTCACGGAAAGCCATGACGGCGCTCTGATGGGAGCGCACCGTGTAGGCGTCCTGGGTCTCGCGGGCCACCGCATACAGCGATGCCAGCCGGTCCGCGTATTCGCCCATGCTCTCACCCGTGCTGAATTCATTAAGGTACGGGAGCGCCCGGTGCTTCTTCAGAGGGAACCGCTCCAGATAGGCCGATGCCGAATCGGTACCCCCGGCAATCACCACGTCCGCCTGTCCGGAGAGGATCGCTTCGGCCGCCGAGGTGATGGCCAGGTTGCCAGAGAGGCACGACATGGTCACGGTCTGTGCCGTAACGGTTGCAGGCAGGCCGGCGCCAAGCGCCGCTTCACGGGCCACATTGGAGGTTTCCCGGTCCTGGATTACGTTGCCCAGCACCACACGGTCAACCAGGGCGGGATCCAGCCCGGTACGGTCGAGCAGGCCGCGGATGGCAAAGCGGGCCAGGTCGTGGGCCCGGTACGACCGGTACGACGTGCCCGGTTTCTGGAACGGGATCCGGCATCCATCCACAAGGACAATAGTGGTGTTTTTATCTGATGTGCTCATGTTTTGCGCCCTCCGGGCCGGTTTAATCAAAAAAAACGTCTTTTTATCGCCGCGGCAGGAACCGGATTGGGATCGGTGCCAGTCCATTGGCGCGGCGGCATCGTTGCAATTAATGTAAAAAAAAGGTATGCTAAATGTGCAGGGACACCGAAATTATTATTGGGCCGGGGATCCGGTCAATGAACTACTGGTACCTGTCAATCCTGGTCCCGCAGGATAACGCAGCACACCTGTCCGGAAGTTACAGGGAAGGGGCAGGCGAATAACATTACATTTACACTCTCAAGCACAATATGGGGGCTTGCCATGCAGAACGATGTACAGCAACGTGTTAAGAAGGTTATAGCCAGGGTACTTGAAATCAGTGAAGACCAGATTGGCGATGATGCCAATTTCATCTTCGATCTGGGTGCCGATTCCATGCAGAGCATGGAGCTGGTGGCCGCATTTGAGGAGGAATTCGATATCGAGATGGACGAGGAGAAAGCCCTGGATGTCCAGACCGTATCGCATGCCGTGGAGTTCATTTCGGGCTATCTGAAGTAGGCGCCATCTGACCGTGCCGAAAGCGCACGATGTGCTGCCGCTCCGGCAACGGCGCGAGGGCACCGGTCCGCGCGCCAAACGTTTCGGCCGCTGCACGCCATCTGCACGCAAACGGCACGCTGTCTATCAGGCAATACGGCGCGGGCGGCTCTGGCGAGGCGCAACGCCACGACATGCCGGCGCCTGCGGCATCCCGACGGGACAACGGCGCCTCTGAGACACAACCACACAACAACGACACTACGTCACCTCCGGAACGCAATATTATGGGGTTTGCCCGGAGGAAATCTAAAAAAGCAGGAGAAGTGAGCATGAACAAGGATTTCGCGGATCGCATCAAAAATGTGGAAGCGCTTTTCCACCCGAAATCAATAGCCGTACTGGGGGCCAACAACGTCAAAGGGACGGTGCCCAGCGATATTTTTGAAAATCTCATCAAAACCGGGTTCCGGGGCGTGCTCTATCCGGTGAGCCCCGGCGAAAAACGGATCGGATCGGTCAAGGCGTACAAATACGTGCTGGACATTGAGGATCCGGTGGATATGGCCGTGGTCGTGTTCCCGAGTTCCGTGATGCACCTGGCGCTGGAGCAGTGCGGACAGAAGGGCATCAAGAGCGCGATCGTCATCTCGGCGGGGTTCCGCGAGGTGGGCGGAAAGGGCATCGAGCGCGAGAAGCAGATGCTCGAGATCGCCGAGAAGTACGGGATTTCGTTCATTGGTCCGAACTGCCTGGGTGTGATCAACACCGATCCGGACGTGATGCTCAACGCTTCGTTCGCCCGGCAGATGCCCGAGGAGGGCGAGATCGCGTTCCTGTCGCAGAGCGGGGCGCTGTGCACGGCGGTGCTCGACTATGCCCGCGCCAAGCACATCGGGTTCTCGAAGTTCGTGAGCACCGGAAACAAGGCGCAGATCGGCGAAGCGGAGCTGCTGCACTATCTTAAAGACGACCCCAAGACCAAGGTGGTGCTGCTCTACCTGGAGGAGATCCGCGACGGCGAAGGGCTCATGGAAGCCGCACGCGCGGTGATAGCGGCTGGCAAGCCGGTGCTGGCCATCAAATCGGGGCGGTCCGAGGAAGGGGCGCAGGCCGCATCCTCCCATACCGGTTCCCTTGCCGGCAGTGACGATATCTGCGACGCGGCGATGCGCCAGGCGGGCATCATCCGGTGCCGCAATATCGAAGAGATGTTCAACCGCGCCATAGCCTTTACCTACCAGCCGCTGCCCAGGGGCAGGCGCGTGGCCATCGTGACCAACGCGGGCGGACCCGGCGTGCTCACCACCGACGCCGCCGTGGACCTGGGGCTGGAAATTGCCCGTTTTGAGCCGGAAACCACCAAAATCCTGAAGAAAAAACTGCCGGCCACGGCTAACATCAAAAACCCGATCGACGTGATCGGGGATGCGCGCGCCGACCGGTACGACTGGGCGGTGAGCGCGGTGCTGGAGGACCCGAACGTGGACGGCGTTTTCGTGATACTGACCCCGCAGTCGATGACCGAGATCGAGAGCATCGCGCAGCAGATCTGCGAGGTGGCCGAAAAGCACGACAAGCCGATCTACACCTCGTTCATGGGCGAGGCCGACGTGGCGGCGGGGATCGACATCCTCCAGAAACACCACATCCCGCATTATATCCTGCCGGAATCGATGTGCGATGCGTTCTCCGCTACCCACCGTTTTGCAGCGGAGGCGGGCAAAATGTACGAACCGTTTGCTCCGCTGGAGGATGTGGACCGCGAGGCGGCCCACCGGATCCTGGACAAGGCGGCTGCGGACGGGCAGACCTGGCTGACGGAGGACCAGGCCACGGAGGTGCTGAAGGCCTACGGGCTGCCGGTCATTGAGACGGTGGTGGCTGGCTCGCCGGACGAGGCGGTACGCGCCGCTGAACAGGCCGGCTTCCCCGTGGTGATAAAAATTGTCTCCGACGACATCATCCACAAGTCGGATGTGGGCGGCGTGGCGCTGGACCTGGAGTCGCCGGAAGCGGTGGCCGAGGCGTGCGAGGCGATGCTCGGACGGGTGAAGGAGGTGCAGCCGGATGCGAAAATCAAGGGTTTCCTGGTGCGGCGGATGATCCCGCAGGGCGAGGAGGTGATCCTTGGCGTCAAGCGCGACCCGACATTTGGTCCGGTGGTGATGTTCGGCTTCGGCGGCATTTTCGTTGAGTTGCTAAAAGACGTAAGTTTCGGTGTGACCCCGGTGGACCCGGCAACGGTGGACCGCATGGTCACGGGACTGAAGGCATCGCCGCTGTTTTCCGGCCTGCGGGGACGTGCTCCGAGGGACATGGCATCGGTCACGGACAGCATCCGGCGGCTGGCGCAGCTCGCGGCCGACTGTCCGCAGGTGAAAGAGCTGGATATCAATCCGCTGATCGTTCTGGAGGATGGCAAGGGCAGTTTTGCCGCCGACGCCCGTATCATTTTGTGATGCGCGCTGTCTGTTCCGTGACACCGCGGTGCGGCACCGGGCCGCATCCACCCGAATTTCAAAAATCCTGCCGGATAAGCTCGCAGCGAACCGGCAGGCGACAACCAAAATCCAACCTTAAAACTATTAGCACAGCAAGGACATAATGTTATGAGAAACCTTATTTTTGACGACTTTGACGGAATGAGCAAATGGGTTGCCTACTACGTGGCCTACAAGATCAAGAAAGCCGAGCCCACCGCGGACAACCCGTATGTGCTGGGGCTGCCGACCGGATCCTCCCCGCTGGGGGTGTACCGCGAGCTGGTCAAGCTCCACAAGGAAGGCAAGCTTTCGTTCAAAAATGTGGTCACGTTCAACATGGACGAGTACGTGGGCCTGCCGGAAGACCATCCCCAGAGCTACCACTACTTTATGCAGGATAACCTGTTCGGCCATGTGGACATCCCGAAGGAGAACATCAACATCCCCAACGGCAACGCCAAGGATCTGCAGCAGGAGTGCTGGGATTACGAGCAGAAGATCAAGAAGGCGGGTGGCATCGATCTGTTTCTGGGCGGGATCGGGGAGGATGGGCACATTGCCTTCAACGAGCCGGGGTCGTCGCTGTCGTCGCGCACCCGGGTGAAGACGCTCACCTACGACACCCGCGTGAACAATGCGCGTTTCTTTGACGGCAAGGTGGACAAGGTGCCGAAAATTGCCCTGACGGTTGGTGTGGGCACGGTGATGGATGCGCACCAGGTGATCATTCTGGTGAGCGGCATCAAGAAGGCCCGCGCGCTGCGCAAGATGATCGAGGAGGGCGTGAACCATATGTGGACGTCGTCGATGCTGCAGCTGCATCCGCACGGAATGGTGGTGTGCGACGAGGAGGCGACCATGGAGCTCAAGGTCGGTACGGTGAAATATTTCAAGGATATTGAACGCGAAGCGCTGTCAAGGCTTCCGGAGGTGTGACATGACACACAGAAACCTGAAGAACGACGAGCTGGCCATTCTCAAGGAGAACGGCTGCCTCGCCGAGAACTGGGACCATGTGCTGGTGCACGAGGGGTTCCAGCCCGACCGGGTGCGCAACGTCTATTTCTCCGGGCGGAACACGCTGGGGGTGTTTGACGGGACCCTGGACCTGGAGGAGGGTGAGACCGTGCGGTGCGGCATCTACAACTCCACGCTGCGCGACACGGTGATCGAAGACAACGTGTTTGTGGCCTCCGTGCAGTTCCTCTCCCGGTACCGGGTGGAGGAGGGCGCGGTGATCCGCAACGTGGGCACCATTGCGGTGTCGGGGGCTACGGCGTTCGGCAATGGCACCGAGATCTCGGTGCTCAATGAGGCGGGCGGACGCGAAGTGATGATGTACGACCGGCTCACGGCGCAGGTGGCGGCCATGATGGCTACGTCGCGCCACGACGCCGAGGTTATTGCCAAACTGCGGGAGATGATCGGCAAGTACGCCGAGGGGCGGAAGTCCGACACCGGCGTGATCGGCCGCAGGGCCGAGGTGCGCGACAGCGGGGTGCTGCGCAACATCCACGTGGGGCCGTACGCCCGCGTGAGCAATGCCCGGCACCTTGAGGAGGTTTCGCTGGTGAGCAGCAAGCAGGCGCCGGTGAAGGTGGGTGCCGGGGTGATCGCGCGCAACGTGATCATCCAGTCGGGTTCGTCGGTGGACACCGGGGCGCT
>SLNO01000041.1 GCA_007132975.1 Balneolales bacterium | reverse complement strand
CGGGTGGATGAGGCCGACAGCAAGACCGACGAATCCGAATCCCCGGCGACCGACCATTACAAGATCGCCTACGATATCAACAACAAGCAGGAGGGAAGTCCGGGACTGATCCTCAACGGCGAACTGACCGATGTGCGCTTCTCCTTTGCCCGTTGCTGCAATCCCATCCCCGGCGACGATGTGGTAGGCTTCATCAGCCGCGAAGGGGACATCAAGATCCACCGGGTCAGCTGTAAAAACACGCGTCATCTTATAAAAACCGACGGCGAACGCATTGTGGATGTGTCCTGGGCGCGTAACACCGGCAGCCAGTTCATGGCAGCCATCCGTATCGTGGGAGAAGACCGCGTTGGCCTGGTCAGCGACATCTCCAGCCTGATCTCAAAAAACCTTAAAACCAACATGAAGAGCATCAACGTGACCAGTGACAGTGGCATGTTCGAGGGTACACTTATAATTATGGTGGATAATATCGGCCATCTTGAGAAGGTAATCACACGCCTCCAGAAAGTAGACGGTATCAAAGAAGTGTTCCGCTACGAATAAAAAAAATTAATGGCCTATACCTATTTCATTAAATGTTCGTTAGTTGTATATTAAATCTATAGTTAACACCAGATTATCCCGCAGTACTATTAGATGTAACTCTCTTAAACACCTCCTGTTCGGGAGCCGGCATTAAATGAAGATCTAAAATAGAAATCATTTTCCGAATCATCGGTGCCCTCTCCTGAATGCTCTTATCATTCATTAACCGCAATATCAAACCACTATTGGCATGACTTACACGAAAAGAGATATCGTACGTCGCATTTCCGAAAAGAAAGGTGTACCGATGGTTCAGGTTGAACCGTGGGTAGACGCCGTTATCGAGGCAGTTCGCGACACCATGATGGAAGCCAACCCCACTTGCCGCATCGAAATCCGTGATTTCGGCGTTTTTGAAGTGAAGGTTACCAAAGCGAAGCCGAAGGCCCGCAACCCCAAAACAAACGAAGTTATTTACGTGCCCGAGCACCGTAAGACCCACTTCAAGCCCAGCAAGCTTCTCAAGGAGTTTCTGCGCCAGCCGCTGAAGAAAGAACACCTCGAAGAAGCGTAAGCCTAACCCGATCGGACACCAATGCAACGAATTATAGGTGTCGATGTCGGACTGAAACGCGTAGGCATTGCCCAGTCGGACCTGACCGGAATCCTGGCCAGTCCGCTGGGCACTTATACTTATGATGAGGCCATTCTCCGTATCGCCGGCATGTGCGGAAAGGGAGAAGTAGCGCTGATTGTGGTCGGCTGGCCTCTCACGTTGCGTGGTGAGGAAGGGGATTCTGTGGATATGGTCCGCAAGTTTCTCGAAAAACTTGAAAAGGTCATCGGAGCCGTGCCCGTCAAAACCCTCGATGAGCGCTTCACATCCACCATTGCCCGCCAATCCATTCGCGATTCCGGTGCCAGGCAGAAAAAACGCCGTAAAAAGGAGTTGATTGATTCAACCGCAGCTACTATACTCCTGCAAAATTATCTGGACTCGAAGTAATACTGCCGCCAATGGCCATTCTGCCTGTAGTAACCTATGACGACCCTGTGCTGCGGAAACCCGCCGACACTGTTCAACAAGACCATCCCGGCCTCGAGGAATTCATAGACGATCTTTTTGATACCATGTACGAGGCCAACGGAGTCGGTCTTGCAGCCCCCCAGGTTGGCGTCTCGCTGAAGTTGTTCGTTGTGGATGCCGACGCCATAACAGAGGATGAAGAAGAAGAGTCTCTCGGTCCCGGCGTCTTTATCAATCCTGAAATCGAAGTGCTCGAAGGAGAGAAATGGGACGCAGAGGAGGGTTGCCTGAGCATACCCGACGTCAGGGAGAAGGTCAGTCGTCCCGATACCATCCGTATCCGCTATCAGGACCGCGACTTCCAGGACCGCGAGGAGGTCCACAGCGGATGGTACGCCCGTGTCCTGCAGCATGAATATGACCACTTGCGAGGCGTGCTTTTCATTGACTATCTCGGTGCATTCCGGAAGCGGCTGATCCGTAAAAAACTGGAGGAGATACGCGCTGGCCGGGTCGAGGCTGCCTATACGCTTGCACCGAAAGGCACGGGGACGGACGAAGAGGCCTGATTGCGGCATTTCCCATCTCACCTTTCTACCTTTTGACTTTTTGATCCTCCATGACCCGCACATCGCTCAAAATCGTTTTCATGGGCAACCCCGATTTCTCGGTTCCCAGCCTGCAGCAGCTGGCAGCGAGCCGGCACAAGGTGGTTGCGGTGGTAACGGGAAGCGATAAACGCCGCGGGAGGGGCGGCGCGCGCACGCCATCACCGGTGAAGGTCGCGGCTGGCGAGCTCTCCATTGATGTTATCGAGGCGGACGACATGCGCAGCACTTCGCTGCACAGCAAACTGTCGGAACGGAACCCAGACCTTCTGGTCGTGGTTGCCTACAAACTGCTTCCACCGGAGATACTGGCCATCCCCAACACAGGTTCACTCAATCTGCATGCTTCCTTGCTCCCGAAATACCGCGGGGCCGCCCCCATCCATTGGGCAGTCATCAATGGCGAGACCGAGACCGGGTGCACCGTATTCATTCTGGATGAGGGGATGGATACCGGCAGGATCCTTGGGTACGATAAGACAGCGATTGGTCCGCTCGAAACCACCGGTGAACTATATGGTCGTCTGAAAGAGATTGGAGCCGGCCTCATGGTGCGCACTGTGGATCAGCTGGCCGACGGTACCGCCGCACCGGTCAAGCAGGACGATGCGCTGGCGACACGGGCACCCAAAATCCACCCGGATGATGCCCGTATCGATTTTGACAAGAACGCTGGCGATGTGCATAATTTCATTAGGGGCATGAGCCCGTTTCCAGGCGCCTGGACTCTTCAGGATGGAAAGAAACTCAAAATTTACCGATCCGAGCCGGTGCCGCAGGCAGTTCTGCCGGCAGCAGGAACACAGAAATCAGGTGACGCACTCAAACCTGGAGAGGCGCAGGTCATCGATGGCAAAGCGCACGCGGGATGCCGCGATGGTACAGTGATTCTTGCCGATGTGCAGCCGGAAGGCAAGAAGCGAATGAGCGGGGCAGACTTCCTGAACGGGCTGGGCGGTCATACGTTTTTGTCAAACTGATCGTTTTCTGTCGTTGAAAAGGCGATTATTTACCCAAAAAAAATAGTTGCAAGATTTCCAACAAGTCCGCATCATTGCATCACATCACAGTAACGCTATAAAGATTTAGTTTTCTATGGAAACCATGTCCTTGGTCGATGCTTGCAAATCAGGTGACCTTGAAGCTATAAAGGAGCAGCTGAAGGCTGGTGCCGATATCAATTCTGTTTCCGCAACTGGTTCAACCCCTTTGATTTATGCGGCTCAGAACAACCAGCTGGAAGCCGTGGAACTGCTGCTGAAAAAAGGTGCCAAAGTCAATGAAAAGAACAAGATTGGCGGAACCGCTCTGAACCGGGCTGCTGAAAACGGCAATCTTGAGATGATGAAACTGCTTTTCGAAAACGGCGCTGAAATCGGTCCGCTGGCGTTGATCCTTGCATCCAGGGAGGGACAGCTGGAGGCGGTCAAGCTGCTGGTGGAAAAAGGTGCCGAAATAGATTCGCGGCAGCACTGGGGGCAGACGGCGCTCATGTTCGCCGCAAAAGAAGGCCACCTTGACGTCGTGCGTTACCTTATATCTCAGGGAGCGGATGTCAAAATCAAGGATAAGAACGGCAATACGGCGCTCAATCATGCCAATGAGAATGAGCAGGCCGATGTGGCTGTGGTGCTTCGCAGCGCCGGTGCCACGGAGAGCAAGGTGAAAAAACGCACGATCGTTGCCCCAACAAGTGATGACGACGATGACGATGACATCGACGATTCCTCCGATGATATCGATCTCGGCGATGAAGAAGTTGCCGACGATGACGAGCCCAAGGACGACTGATCACACCTCTGGATAATCTCCGGAATCAGGCGTCAGAATGGGCTGGATTTGGGCTGGGAAACTTGAAAAAGGCCATCATTAATGGTAACTTAAGGAGATTTGTTAACCAGCATTACATCATTGCCTGTCTGGCATGTAACTGGCAGGCCTAATCATTATTCAACAGACCATAAATAAAAAAAGGACTCGTAAAATATGTCAAGAATAAAAGTAGGAATTAACGGTTTTGGACGGATTGGACGCCTTGTGACCCGCGCCATCCTCGCCAATTACAGCGACAAGATCCAGGTCGTAGCGGTCAATGACCTCACGGACGCCAAAACACTCGCACACCTCTTCAAGTATGACTCTGCCCAGGGCAAATTCGACGGTGAAGTCCGCGCTGAAGGTGATGTGTTAGTCATCAACGGCGAGAAAATCAAGGTTACTGCGGAAAGAGACCCATCCAACCTTGACTGGGGCAAAGACGGCGTTCGCACCGTAGTTGAGAGCACCGGCTTTTTCACCAGCAGTGACACCGCCTCCAAGCACCTGCAGGCTGGCGCTGAAAAAGTGATCATCTCCGCACCTGCCAAAGGTGAAGTGAAAACGATCGTTCTCGGTGTCAATGATGAGGGTATTTCCAAAGATGTGGATCTCTACTCGAACGCAAGCTGCACCACCAACTGCCTGGCCCCCATGGTGAAGGTACTTGACGAGGCCTTCGGAGTGGAGAAAGGTTTCATGACCACCATCCATGCATACACCGGTGACCAGCCAACCGTAGACAGCCCGCACAAGGATCTGCGCCGTGCACGCGCTGCCGCCGTAAACATCGTTCCCACATCCACCGGAGCAGCCAAGGCGGTCGGTCTGGTGCTTCCGCACCTTGATGGCAAACTGGACGGTGGCGCCATGCGCGTTCCCGTGCCCACCGGCTCGCTGACCGACTTCACCGCTACCCTGAAAAAGGATGTGACCAAGGATGAAGTGAATGCCGCTTTCAAGGCAGCAGCGGATGGTCCGCTCAAGGGAATCCTTGAGTACACCGAAGATCCGATCGTATCCACCGACATTATCGGCAACCCTCACTCCACCATCTTTGATTCCGGCATCACCAAGGCAGCTGGCAACATGGTGAAAGTGGTTGGCTGGTACGACAATGAAGCAGGCTACTCTGCACGTACCGCCGATCTGATTGTCCGGCTCGGATAATCCCAATTGACGGCAGGGCAGTCCGGTGTTCCCGGGCTGCCAACGCCGTTTTTGTTCTTTCTTTTTTTGCCGGTGTTCCGTACTATTGGTGTCCGCCGGCAATTACGGGATGTAGCGCAGCCCGGTAGCGCGCCTCGTTCGGGACGAGGAGGTCGCAGGTTCAAATCCTGTCATCCCGACTTCCAGACAATCCAACTCATTGGTATGCATGGGTTGGATTTTTTTTATTAGCCCGGCACTTCCACCCCTCCCCGATGAAAAAATTATTCCTCTGTCTGTTCATCGCAGGTTTGCTGATTTCCTGCGGCACCGAAAGCAAACCCACGCATACCTTGTCAACAAATGTTTCTCCACCGGAGGGCGGATCCATTGAACCATCTGAGGGAGTCTATCCGGAAGGTGAAGAAATTGCGTTGACTGGCATCCCCAACGACGGATGGATATTCAACCGATGGGACGGTGACATAAGTTCTGCTGAAAACCCGCTGTCGTTTGTGATTGCCAGGGATATATCCATTACCGGGATTTTTGAGAAGAGAAACTATCCCTTGCACATTACCACAGAGGGAGAAGGAACAGTCGCTGAGAAGATTGTGCAGCAGAAATCTGCAGAATACCCCTATGAGACGGTAGTGGAGCTTACCCCGGTTCCGGCGGAAGGATGGCATTTCCAGGCATGGGATGGCGATCTGGAAGGCAGCCAGGTCCCGGAGACTATCACCATAACCGGTGAAACCAGCGTTACAGCCATATTTGAACGAAATATCTACCGCCTGACTGTCTCTGTCCAGGGCAAGGGCTCGGTAGAAGAACGGATAGTCCAACAAAAGGAAAACTCCGGCTACCCATTTGAGACAGTGATCGAGTTGACTCCCATAGCGCAAAACAACTGGTATTTCCATGAGTGGGGTGGAGATATCGACGGATATGAAGCCCCAAAACGGATCACACTGACAAATGATAAAAATGTGGCGGCAATCTTCGAGCCAAAGAAAAAAATATTTGGCGGGATCCGGGCTGATCTGGCATATGCCATTGACCAAACCAGTGACGGCGGTTATGTGCTGACAGGTTCTTTCCAGTCTAATGACGGGGATTTTGAAAGTGAGGACAAGCTTGGTGGTGTGATTGATGTGCTGGTTATGAAACTGACTCCCGAAGGAGAAATCGAGTGGACCCAGGTACTCTCCGGCAGCAACAGGGACGAAGGGTGGTCCATCAGGCAAACTTCCGATAATGGATATATTCTGGCTGGAAACACAAGGTCAGGTAATGGAGATTTTGCCGGCGAGAGGACTGCATCCGCAACAGACAATGATATTTTTCTTGCAAAACTTGATTCGCAAGGGAATAAAGTCTGGGTTGAAACATTCGTCGGCAGTAAAAATGATATGGTCTATTCTGTTGTTGAGTCCCACGATGGCGGCTTTGTGGCAGCAGGCGGCGTCCGCTCCAATGACGGCGATTTTGTCAACGTCAACCCGACGTTATCCGATATAATCGTCCTTAAAGTGAACGCCAGCGGCCAGCTTGAATGGAAAAAAACCTATGGCGGGAGTGGAGAAGACAGGGGATATTCCATTGCCCGGTCTTTGGACGGGGGCTATGTGCTGACTGGTGGCACCCGATCCAATGATGGCGACTTCAGCGGATTGAGCAAAGGTGATTTTGATATTTTTGCCATGAAGCTGGACGCCAACGGCAATCTTGAGTGGAACAAAACGTACGGCGGCAGCAGCTACGATTTTGGCAATGCCATCATAGCCGCCACTGACGGCGGCTACGCGCTGACGGGAAGGACCGTATCCAATGACGGTGATTTCGAAGGCATGTTAACGGGAGGATCAGATATTTTTGTCATGAAACTGGATTCCCGGGGTGCTGTTGAATGGACACAAACCTACGGCGGCAGCTCGGAGGATCATGGCCATTCCATAACGCAGGCAATGGATGGTGGTTTCGTTTTAACCGGGGGTTCTTTTTCAAATGATGGCGATTTTACCGGTGCAAACAGAGGAGAAATGAGTATACCCGTTATGAAGCTGGATGCCGCCGGAAACAGGGAGTGGATCCGGATGTTCAGTGGAAGCCGCCGGGACAGAGGCATGTCCATTGTCACATCTGATGACGGGAACTATGTGCTTGCAGGGTCTACCTCGTCCAATGACGGAGATTTCGAAGATATTTTTAAGGGCACAGCGGATATCATTGTCATAAAGGTGGATAATGACGGCAACCTTGTTCCTTTCCGCACGATACCCGGCACGCAGTAAACCTGATGCAATGCTGATCAGTCGCCCGGGACAGCATTGTTCGGCAGGGTGAAAGTGAACGTCGTGCCTCTCTTGATCTTGCTCTCTCCGGTGAGTACGCCGCCGTGCCGGTCGATCATCTCCTTGGTCATCACCAGCCCCAGCCCGGATCCCATCTCCTTGCCGGTTCCCTTGGTCGTCACGGTCTTCTCCTTGGCCAGGATCTTCTCCAGTGTCTCCTGATCCATTCCCACTCCGTTGTCTGTGATACTGATCTCGGTGTGGCTGTTTTTCTGCGTCGCCTCAATGATGATCTTGCCTTCGCGGCTGGTAAACTTGATTGCATTGCCCACCAGATTTCGAAGGATCGACTGCAGCATGTTGCGGTCGGCATGGACCGTGATATCAACCGGCACACGTGTCTCAAGCCGGATATCCTTACTGTCAGCCAGGCTCTTGAGCAGGTCCGAGATCTCCTTGACATTCTCGGCGAGGTTCTGCGATGTTGGCGAAAATGGCATTTTGCCGGTCTGAAGCGAAATCCAGTCGAGCAACTGATTCAGCAGTGAAACAGCCAGGTTGGACGAATTGATGATCTGAGAGACCATCTCCCTCCGTTCCTCTTCGTCCAGCTCTTCGTACTCCTCCTGGAGCATGGATGCAAAACCGAGAATTCCCTGGAAAGGCGACCTCAAATCGTGCGATACGATCTTGATCATCCGCTCATTGGTGAAATTGGTGTCTCTCAGCTCTTGCTCAATCTCCTCCCGCTGTTTAATCTCATTCTCAAGCTCCAGAACCATGTTTTTCAAGTGGTTTGTCCTTTGACGGACACCATCGGCAAGTTCCTTGTTTCTTCTTCGCAACAGCACAGAATTCCATTGTACCAGCCCAAAAATGATCGCTATTGCAACTAGTGAATAGACACCCAGCATCAGGTTGCCCATCCACCAGGGCCGCTTTATCACAAAACTGATGGATAGCGGTTCGGTCCAGTTGCTGGAGCTGCGCGATGCCCTTACCTCGAACGTGTACCGGCCTGATCCTTGGAAAAAAGGCGTAAAAACAGGGCTGGTGGTGGGCTCTGACCATGCACCGCCCCGGCCGGTGATACGGCTTTGATAGACGATTTCGCCTGACGGGAAATCAAGGGTGGTGAATGCAAGGGTCATGTATCCGGTGTCACTGTCCAGCCGCTGGTGCTCTGTGGTGGTGAAAACAGTGTCACCAACGCTCCAATATCGAAGCCGTACCTGCGAAGTCTGTGTTTCGAACCCGGTGTTGTTGTAATAGGCGGCGCCAATGTTGGTTCCCATCCAAACATATCCGCTGTGGTCCACAAAGGCAGCACCGTGGGTAAAGCTGGTGGATGCAAGCCCGCTCACCGTTGAAAAACGCTGTATTACCGGATCCGCAGTGCCGTCAGGTCTGATAGCGTACAGATACTGATTGGAACCGATCCAGAGATCACCTCCGGTCTTGCGGACCCATCGGATGTTTCCGTCGTCAAGGGTTGCGACATTGCCAAAGTATGGTATGTCTGCGAACGGATCAAAACGGTACAGCCCATCCGTGGAACCTATCCATAAATAAGTTTCATCACCGGAATGGATATAAGAAAAAACGCTGTTTCCGGAAGGCTGCTGGGCGAACTGATCCCACGAAACAGGGATGAAGCGATTCTTCTCGGTGTGGTACCAGGCCAGAAATCCCGCTGCCCCCGATACCCAGACAACCCCGTCTCTTGTGCGGGTGAGACTGGATACTGGCTGAGTTACCCCGCGTGTGGCTCCCATGGTCCTCACCGATCCTGTTTGCTCATCATAATATAGCAGGGTTCCGGTATTGGTGACCATCCAGAAATGCCGGTCGCCGATGATCTCACTGGCAATGATCTCACCACTGCTGTCCATCACCCTGAGAAGCTTGCCCTCCCCGGTCAGCACATCCAGCACATGGATCCCGGCGTCAGCGAATGCGTAGATCCTGTCGCTTTCCTCGCTGTAACGGATGCAGTGGATCAGCTTACCGTCCAGATAGTCCAGTTTTGTGAGTTGCTGCTCACCGGGGGGGCGATGGAAGAGCCCCTCGTGTGTAGCGATCCAAAGGTGATTTAAGCGATCCCGAACCACACCAGACACATGACGGCGTGGCAGGCCCTCATCACTTCCGATGTTGCCAAATGGCACATTGGGGATGAAGGCGATACCGTGATCCGTTGATGTCCACTGATTGCCGGACCGGTCAAAAGAAATGTGTTTTATATAGTCGGAGAAAAATGAGCGTCGGCTGACTTTTTCGAATGTTTCCGGGTGGATGCTGATAACTCCGGAACCATCGGTTCCGGCAAGCACTGTGCCATCAGGGGCAATGACAATGTTATCGACAGTGGTACCGCGTGATGCAGGAATGAATCTGCTGGATACCACGCGCCGGTTGTCCGCGTCCCAGGTAACCTGATACAGCCCGAAGACGCTGCCCACCCAGAACCGTGACCCGCCTGCATGTTTTATTCCACGAAGCTGCGACGGCAAGCCGGTATTGGGCAAGCGAACTACGTTAGACGCTCCTGGAGGAAGGTAGAGCAGGTTGTTACCCGCAGAAGTGATCAGAACTCCTCCGCGCCGATCGTTTTCAAAAGAGAACGAGCGCACCAGATTGGTTTGCGGCACCATAGCAGTACCTTGATCCAGCTCTCGCATCGTCACGGTAGCTGAGACAAGGTCAGAGGCTGCCGGCCGGGCGGTACCCCTGCTTGAACGTGTCTGACCAGACTGATTCCCCTGACGTGTAATCAACTCAAAAATCCTGTTCTGTCCGGCAGCCAGGATCCGGCCATCAGTAGTTTCATGGATCGCCCTTATCCGGTAGTCTCCATCCGGCGCCAAAAAGGGGATACGAGTGAAGTTTTGAGGCAGGGGGGATGCGTTTTCGTCCAGATCCGCGTACGCAACCCCCAGGTCAGTGGCCACGAAAAGCCGGTTGCGCCGGCTCAGCAAAGTGTGCTTTACAAGATGGTCTGGAAGTCCGTGCGTAATACCCCTGCGATGAAAATCATATCCGTCATAAAATAGAAGACCGTCATCAGTGGATATGACGATGTATCCGTCAGGGAGCTGCCGAATATGCTTGATGAAAGTGGAAGGCAACCCGTCTTCGGTTGTGTAGAGCTGATAAGCAGGGTGTCCCGCCAGTGCCGCCGGTATCAGCAAGGCAAGAGCACAGAACAGGAATAAAAGCCTGCCAGCTAGCATGTGTGATCCAATAGCCAATTCGTCAGATTTCTGGAGGATTCCGCTCGTGGTTTTGAATTTTCCGTCAGGAAATAGTGATACCATCTGCGCCAAGTCTTCATCTCTTGCCGACCGGATTCCCACAATTGTCGATAGATAATACTGCAAAGGTTATTCCTCTATATACAAAAAAAATTTGCTTAATGCTATACAGGTATTTTATTTAACTGGTTGCCAATGGCCGGAACCGCGGCCAGCAAGGTTGCAGGGGTGGATTTTCACCGGGACGGGAATGTGCTCTCAGCGTTTATGAAACTGGTTAAGGCATATCAGCTCAAAGGGGGGCCTTGAAGTGATAATATCAGTTATTCCATGTATCCAGCCACACTGTTGCGAGGTAAAAGAAAGGCAAAAAAAAAAGCCCCTGAACCAGATAATCCAGGGGCTTTCTGCTAAGAGAGCGTCGAGCGAGAAACGGGACTCGAACCCGCGACCCCGACCTTGGCAAGGTCGTGCTCTACCAGCTGAGCTATTCTCGCTTAGAGCACTAAATATAAGAAGAATGTTCGTGCTTTAACAAGTGGAAATTTTTTCACGCGGCGACGCGAAATTTCCCGGTCTCAGATCCGAGCCTTCTTCCTGACATCCGGATCCGGTATCCATTCGGCGAGTTCCGCCTCGTTTTTCGGGATTTCAGGCCGGTCGCGGTAACGGTCCACTATGCATAAAAAACCCATCGGCTCACCGCGGTCGGCATGGAACTGGTGTACGGTTTCCGGTGCAATGTAGATCGCATCCATCGCTTCGAGCTGGACAAACCTGTCGCCCAGGATCATGCTGCCCCGGCCTTTGGCAATGACCACCGTATGCGGGTGCCGGTGTCGCTCCAGCGAGGAGTATCCACCCTCACCAATCTCAAAATAGCGGGTCTGCATATTCAGGCCGGACTCATCCTCCCGCTCACCGAACAGCACGTACCGGGAGACGTCCCGGAATCCGGAACCGTCGGTTTTATAGTCCTTTCGCGCAAGGCCGGGCCAGGTCAGGTTTTCGGCCCGGATTATCTTGGATGGATTTTTCATGGTGTCAGAGTAGGGATGATGGAAATGATTGCTTTGTCTGTTTTTCGGCCAGCGGGTTGCTGTCAGTGCTTCCCGGATCGGTCTCCCGGAGTGTTATTCCGGAACAGGCTCCCGGACCAGGCTCACCGGCCTGTCAGGCGCCAAGTGCCTCCATGAACGCCCGGGATGCCGCTTCGATTCCTGCGGGATCCTCGAAAAGACTGCCTCCCATCAGGAACGTGGTATCGATACCGTACGTGTCCAGCCAGTGCGCCATTCGATCGCGCTGCATGCCGCCACCGGGAGTGGGGAAGCAGCGGGCAAACGGTTGTCCGTCGCGGCGGGCATGGTCGTTGATGGCATCGCACGTTTCCCGGCTGAAGGAAAACCGTCCGCCGGTATTCGGATAAATGGTGAAGTCGGCTCCCAGGGCGCGCATCAGTCCGCCGTAAAAGAGCCCCGGTTCAAAGCCGTGCGGTACCGTTACGTGTGCTTTCTTTCGGGTGGATGGGGATCCGGCTCTGACAGTGCTGCCCGTCACATCCCGTTTTGCCGTGCTGTCCGTTGCCGGGAACTCCTGCCGGGTATCGGTGCTGCCGGGTGCAATCCCTTGGGCGACGTACGGTCCGCTGAAAGCGGGGTGCGCCATGATGGGAAGCCCGGTATTGAGGCGCGCAAGGTGGTGCATGAGGGCCGGACCGACAAGCATCGGGCAAAGCAGCACGCCGTCGGCGCCCAGCCCTGCGGCCTGCTCATAACGTTCGGCAACACGGTGCGGATCCGTGGTGACGTTCGGGAAGTACCGGGAGCGGCGACCGGTCTTTTGTGCGGCGCGATCAACGGCCTCCACACACATCTTCACCCTTTCCGTGAAGGGGGCCGTGTGCTGGTCGGCCAGTCCGTGGTCATCCTTTATGATATCCACGCCCCCAAGTGCGAACCGGTAAGCCAGATCCGCCAGTTTCCGGGATGAAAAGCCCATGGGTTTGAGGGCTGTGCAGGCTAGGGCCCGCCCGTGGATGTCCCACTTCTCGCGAATCCTTGCAATACCGAAAGCGGAGCCGGAGAGGATGGTGGCATTTCCCCCGGAAAGATCCTCCCATCGGATATCGGTGACGGCAATCCCCGTTTTCATGGAGATATTGCCAAAGAGCACGTTCAGCAGCTGCGTGATCTCGCTCCCGTGGTTGTTGCCGGGCCATGCGATGGTGACTTCGAGCTGGCGCAGTGCGCCCCGCAACCTTTCCACAGATGCATCCAGGGATGTGACAGATGTAACGGAACCGGCAACATGCTGCATTCCCAGAGAATGAACCACATGATCCGGCAGTTCCGCGCTCTGTTCAAGCTGCAGTGCCCGGATGCGCTCCTCCGGATCCTCATCGGCCGTGAGCGTAAGCAGATAGGTCACATGGAAGCGGTCGGACATGGTTGGCGGTTACAGCTCCCCGACGACGATCGTTTCGTTGCGGCCCGGACCGGTGGAGACGATCTTCACCGGAACATCGACGAATTCTGACAGCGCCTGCAGATACTCACGCGCTGCGCCCGGAAGTTCATCCCAGGATTCAGCTTCTCGAATGGATGTTTGCCACCCCTTGTATTCCTTGTAGACCGGCTCAACCTTTTCCAGATCCGCCGGTCGCAACGGGAATTCGTCAATCTCCTCACCGTCAAGGGTGTAACCCGTACAGACCTTGATGGTTTCAAAATCGTCAAGCACATCCAGCTTGGTGATAGCAAGCTCGTTGATACCATTGATACGGACAGCATACTGCAAAGCCACGAGATCGAGCCATCCGCACCGTCTGGGCCGCCCGGTTGTGGATCCGAACTCGTGTCCGGCCTCGCGGAGCTTTTCGCCGGTTTTGTCTTCAAGCTCGGTCGGAAAAGGACCGTTGCCCACCCGGGTGCAGTACGCTTTTGTGATCCCCATTACATGGTCGACAGCTGTAGGTGGGATTCCGGTGCCGCTGCATGCGCCTCCGGAGGTAGGAGAAGAGGAGGTTACATAGGGATAGGTACCATGATCGATATCAAGCAGTGTGCCCTGCGCTCCCTCGAGCAGGATTTCGCGACCGGCCGCCAGCGCCTTGTGGAAGCGGCTGGTCGTATTGCAGATATGTGGCTTGAGTTTCTTCCCGGCTTCCAGCATCTGCTCGTACATCTCGTCCAGCTCCATGGGATCGGCCCGGTAGGCAGCCAGCTTTGCGTTGATCTCGACCAGGTTGGATTCCATCTTCTTGCGGAGTACGTCGCCATCCTCCAGATCCATCATCCGGATGCCGATGCGTGCGATCTTGTGGACATAGGCCGGACCGATACCACGACCGGTGGTGCCGATTTTCTTACCTCCCAAAGCCGTTTCGCCGACTTTGTCCAGGTTTCTGTGATACGGGAGGATGACATGGGCCGATTCGCTGATCAGAAGTCGGTCTTCGAAATCCACGCCGGCTTTCCGAACCATGTCCATTTCATCAAGCAGTGTGAGCGGGTCGATGACCACGCCGTTGCCAATGACACAGGTGGTGTTGTTGTGGAATATTCCGGAGGGTATCAGGTGGAGGATGTGGGTCTCGCCGTCAAACTTGAGCGTGTGGCCCGCATTGGCGCCGCCCTGATAGCGCGCCACATAGTCGGCCTGGTTGCTGAGCAGGTCAACTACCTTACCTTTCCCCTCGTCGCCCCACTGGGCGCCGATTACAATACGAACGGACATAGAAATAACATGAATAAGGTGGGAACCGGCCAAAAAAAGAGGCGCCGTAGCACCTCCTTTTTACATGACCGGTAAATTGGAAACAGGGTATGCTTTATTTGTCCTTTTTTGCAAAGGATTCTACAGCTTCGTCAAGCGTGCGGTAATGATCAAAAACGGTAATAAGCTTGGTGATCATCAGCAGGCTTTCGATTTTATCGGTGGCATTGGCGATGCGCAGATCGCCGCCGGCGTTGCGCATGGTTGTAAGTGCTCCGATCATCATGCCGAGCCCGGAGGAGTTCATGAACTTCACCCGGCTCAGGTCCACAACCGCATTCTTCTTTCCCTGGTCAATCAGTTCGTGAAGCTTTTCATTGAGGGTAAGGGCATCCGGTCCGCCCATTACATTACCTTTGAATTCGATCACGACACAGTTGTATCGCTCGGAAATATTGAAACTCATATGAAGTCAGGTTAGGTTATGTTATGTGAAACCAGTGAATCAGGCTATGTTTTTGCGTGTCTTCTGCTGAAGATCCACCAGAAGAGAACTTGCAACGAAGATTGAACTGTACGTTCCAAGCAACACGCCGATAATCAGTGCGAACGAGAGCCCCTTCAGAACATCTCCACCGAAAATAAACAGTATCGTGACTACAAACAAGGTGGTCAGTGATGTTACTATAGTACGGCTCAACGTGTTGTTGATACTCCTGTTAACCATCTTGTCGAAGCTTTCGGTCTTGAAGATGAGGGAGTTTTCGCGGATCCGGTCAAACACCACTACGGTATCGTTAAGCGAGTAACCCACAATGGTCAGGAACGCCGCGATCAGCACCTGGTTGATGTCCAGGCTGAACGGCACAATGCCATGCAGAATCGTGAAGATGCCGAGTGTGATGATCACGTCGTGTGCCAGCGCGGCTACGGCACCGGCCGAGTAGGACCATTTCTTGAAACGGATCAGGATGTAGAGGAAGATCACGATCAGGGCGAAGATGATCGACATGAGTGCTGCGTTGCGCAGGTCGTCGGCAAAGCTGGGACCCACCGTCTCGGTCGATATGATCCGCGAGGGATTGTCGGGGTAGAGTGATGCAGCGGTTGCAAGGACGATTTGCTGTACTTCGGATGTGGGCATTTCCGTATCAGCCCGGATGAGCATATCGCGTCCGACACCCAGCCGGCGGATGTTGGGCAGGGTGCCCAGGGGCGCTTGCAGCTCGCTGCGGATTTCCTCGACAGTTACGGGTTGTTCAAACTCGAGGATGATTTCAACCCCTCCGCGGAAATCGATCCCGTACTGGAGCCCGCGGCCGAAGATGGCAACCAGGGAGAGAATGATCAGGGTCCCTGATATGATATATCCCACCTTTCGGTGTGGGATAATGCTGTAATTGGCGGTTTCAAAAAGTCTCATGAGTGGAAAATGTTTGAGTTCATAAAAAAGGTATGTGTTTCAAGGGGCAGCCGATCAGCCGTAGCTGATGGTCCACTTCTTGTCCTTGGTCATCCAGTCAACGATCACACGGGTGATGATGATGGCGCTGAACAGGGAAGCGGCAATCCCCGCCATGAGGGTGATGGCAAAGCCCTTGATGGGCCCCACACCAAAGCTGAACAGGATCACGGCTGTCAGGAATGTGGTGATGTTGGCATCAAGGATGGCGCTCATGGAGTTGGAGTACCCGCTGTCGATGGCTGCGATGAGACTTTTACCTGCCCGCAGCTCCTCGCGGATACGGTCGAATATCAGAACGTTGGCATCCACCGCCATACCGATGGTAAGTACGATACCGGCGATACCCGGCAGGGTCAGCGTGGCGTTGAATGCCGCCAGGATACCCATGATGAAGATGATGTTGAGCACCAGGGCAATGTCGGCGATAGCCCCGCCTGTGCGGTAGTAGAACATCATGAAGAAAACCACGATGATCAGTCCGGCCAGGGCCGAATTGAATCCGGCGCGGATGGAGGCTTCACCCAGGCTTGGACCCACGGTGCGTTCCTGGACGATGTTCAGCGGTGCGGGCAGCGCACCCGACATCAGGATGTTCACAAGGTCTTCCGCCTCAGCCGAGCTGGCAAGCCCGGTAATCGAAGAACGTCCACCGGTGATCTGGCCCTGCACCACAGGGTAGGAGTAGATCACACCGTCAAGGGCAATGGCGATGGGGCGGCCGATGTTGGCGCCGGTCACGCGGGCCCAGACACGGGCACCCTGACGGTTCATGGTCATGGAGACCTCGGGGCGGTTGGTGTGCTGGTCGAAGGTGGGACGCGCTTCGGTGATCACGTCGCCGGTCAATTCCACCTGACGGCGCACGCCGATCAGCGAATAGTAGTCACGGCCTTCCATTTCAAACTGCGGGTTGGCGGTCCACATGAGCGTGATGTCACGCGGCATCAGGCGCTGGACTTCAGGCTGGCGGAGCATGCTGTTGACTTCGGCGGTGTCAACGCCGGCGGCGGAGCCGAACGTAACGCCCTGTCCCTGCGGAAGAAATACCTGGAGCAGCGGGTTGTCCTGGCGCTCCTGCTCAAAATCCTCCCACTCCTGCTCGAGGTCGAAATCGTCATCGTCGCCGGGTTCAAAGAAGGTGATGACCCGCTCCAGTGAGTGGCGCAGGTCGTCGGGGTCGGCGGTCAGGCGGAACTCCAGGCGGGCCGTACCGCGCAGCAGATCGCGCACGCGCTCCTCGTCGGTTACACCCGGCAGCTCAACAACAAGACGGTTGTTGCCCTGGCGCACGATGGATGGCTCGGTCACCCCGAAACGGTCAATCCGGTTCCTGACGATCTCGATGGCACGGTTTACGGCGGCGTCGCGCTGCTCCTGGAGCCACTGCTGGATCTCGGAGTTGGTCGAGCGGCGGGTGATGTTGTCGGCGTCGGAGCGGAAATAACGGCTCAGGCGCGCTTCGGCATCACGCTCTTCAAACGCCTGGACAAACTCAAGGATGACATCCGTATTGGCGGCCCGGGCACGCTGGTTTGCCGCTGAGAGGATCTCGTTGAACTCGTCATCAGCATACTCGCCGGCCAGTTCCTGGATCAGCTGGTTGGTGGCCAGTTCCAGGGTCACGTGCATGCCGCCCTGCAGGTCGAGGCCCAGGGTCAGGATCTTCTCGCGCATGTTGTCGATGCGCACCTGGTTGGTGCGGACGTACTCGATGCGCTCTTCTTCCTGCATATTGTCGATTTTCCGCATTTCCAGCCAGTACTGGAATGACGGGAACAGGTAGTATATCGTCAATACTAAAAAGGCGACGATAAAAGCCAGTTTGGTTCCGTTTCCTTTCATAATGGTTGTTTCGTTCTGTGTTCGTTAATAGCGTATTGAATAAAAAAGGTTGCTGCGGGCAGCAGGGGCAATGGCATGAATATCCGGGAAACATAGCAGTCAGACAGGTTAGCGTCCGACCGGACCGGATTCAGTCATCATTGCAGGAGGAGGGGCTGTGGGACGAAGCCGCAGATTGGCGGTTCGGTTCATCCGATTGCCCGGTGCGGGATATCTACGGGGCGTTGATGGATATACCCCCCGCAAGTGGCCTGAGGATCATGCGGATATAGTCGATCGCCTCGCCCAGACGGCTGTACGCGCCAACGACAAACTGAACGGTGCTGGTGACCTGGTTCCACAGGGACTTGTCTTCTTTTTCACTGGCAACCGGCACCTGTACCTGACGGTCAACAATCATGACCGAGTCGGTCAGCGATTCCTGCTGGTAGAGGGTCCACTTCAGCAGAAGGGTGTTGTAGATGTCGTCGTTGGTTGCGCCACCCTCATCCACCGGTAGCGTAAAATCATCCTGATGTTGTCCGATGATGTCCGACGCCTTGCGCAGCAATCCGGGGATATCACCCTGCTCGCCCCTGAGGGAGTGGATCTTGTTCTGGACCTCCTGATTGTCCGTATCGGCCCGCAAACTCATCAGCAGGACCGAAACCGATTCGCCGGCCTGCTTCCGGTCCTCCCTTGGCCACACGAAAAAAGTGATTCCCGTGACGATCAGCAGGAGCAGAGGTATTTTTATGATATGTGAGCGGAAGAATTCCATCAACCTTAAATATACGTAAACGCACGGCTTCTGGCAATGAAAGAATAGTGGCGCAACGTGCTTTTTTAAAGGATTTCGGGTGGATTGGGGTCGTCTCCGTTTTCCGTATCGGGGTGGATGCGGTCCCGCTGTTGCAGGAGGCTCCTGTGCCGTTTCAGGCTTCCGCCTTTTTGCCCGCGTGCTCCAACTCCTTGCGTAAATATTGGCCGGTGTACGACTGTTCCGCGGCGGCCAGCTCCTCGGGCGTGCCGGTGGCGATGATCTCGCCGCCCTCGCTGCCGCCCTCGGGACCCATGTCGATGATGTGGTCGGCGGCCAGGACCAGGTCCAGATTGTGCTCGATCACCACGACGGTATTGCCCTTGTCCACGAGCTGCTGGATCACATCCACAAGCATGTTCACATCCTGGAAGTGCAGCCCGGTGGTGGGCTCGTCCATTACGTAGAGGGTGTCGCCTGTGCCGATCTTGGACAGCTCGCGTGCCAGCTTGATGCGCTGCGCCTCGCCGCCTGAGAGCGTGGTGCTGGATTGTCCCAGCGTCAGGTAACCGAGTCCCACCGAGTTCATGGTTTCCAGTATGCGCCTGACCCGCGGCACCGCATCGAAGAATGCAGCGGCCTCCTCAATGCTCATTTCCAGCACTTCGGCGATGCTCTTTCCCTTGTAGTGGATGTCCAGCGTCTCCCGGTTGTAGCGCCGCCCGTTGCAGCTTTCGCAGGTCACGTAGACATCCGGCAGAAAGTTCATCTCGATCTTCCGGACGCCGTCGCCGGTGCAGGCTTCGCAGCGCCCGCCCTTGACGTTGAAGGAGAACCGCCCCTGGTCGTACCCGCGGATCTTCGCCTCGGGCAGCTCGGCAAAAAGCGACCGTATGATGTCAAAAACCTTGGTATATGTTCCCGGGTTGGACCGTGGCGTGCGTCCGATCGGACTCTGGTCGATCGATATGATCTTGTTGAGGTGCTCGAGCCCTTCCACCTCGGCGTATGGCAGCGGGACCGTGCGCGACTGGTAAAAATGGGCGCTGAGCAGTGGCACCACCGTCTGGTTGATCAGCGAACTTTTGCCGCTTCCGCTCACACCCGTGATGCAGGTGAATGTGCCCAGCGGCAGCCGCAGCTCAACCGACTTGAGGTTGTGACCGCGCGCCCCCCTGACCACCAGCTCGGTGCCCTTGCCCTTGCGGCGCGTTTCGGGAAGCGGAATGCGCTCCTCATAACGCAGGTAGCGTGCGGTCATGGAGGATGGGTCCAGCTCTTCGGGACGTCCCTGCGAAACAATGTGCCCGCCAAACCTTCCGGCACCCGGCCCCAGATCCACCACATAATCGGCATGATCGATGGTTTCGCGGTC
This sequence comes from Balneolales bacterium, assembly GCA_007132975.1. Classification (GTDB taxonomy): domain Bacteria; phylum Bacteroidota; class Rhodothermia; order Balneolales; family Natronogracilivirgulaceae; genus SKNL01. The sequence continues at coordinate 13,170 of SLNO01000041.1, read as the reverse complement.
GTGTTCCACTACGATTACACTGTTGCCAAGGTCGCGCAGCTGTTTCAGCGAACCGATGAGCTTGATATTGTCGCGCTGGTGCAGACCGATGCTGGGCTCATCGAGGATGTAGAGCACGCCCACCAGCTGGGTGCCGATCTGTGTGGCCAACCGGATCCGCTGCGCCTCCCCGCCGCTGATGGTCTGTGCTTCGCGGTCCAGTGAAAGGTAATCCAAACCGACGTTCAGCAGGAAATCGAGCCGGTCGCGAATCTCCTTGACGATTTGCGTGGCGATAATGCGCTGACGTTCGGAGAGCTCGAAACGGTCCACGGCACGTCGCAGCGTGCGGATATCCAACCGGACCAGATCGTGGATGTTGTGCTCACCGATACGATAGGAGAGGGCCTCCTTTTTGAGCCTTCCGCCGCCGCAGGTTGAGCAGGAGACACGGTTCATAAAGGCCTTGGCCTTGTCGCGCTGCGAAGCCGATTTCGACGACTCGTACTGGTCGCGGATCAGCGCGCAGACACCCGGGAAGGAGTGCTTGTATGTGACGTTGCTGTCGCGGAAGTCATAGGTGACATCATATTTCCGGTCGCCGCTGCCCTCCATGACCACCTCGCGCAGGTCCTCGGACAGCTCTTCGAAGGGGGTCCGGAAGGAGGCCTTGTGCGCCTTGAAGACCGCTTCGAGTTGTTTGAAGACAAAAATGCCGCGGGGTTTGCCCATGAAGCGGATCCCACCCTCGGCAATACTCTGCCGGGGGTTGGGGATGACCAGGTCCGGGTCCACGTCATACCGGTAGCCGAGACCGTCGCAGTCGGGACACGCGCCGTAGGGCGAGTTGAACGAGAACATGTTCGGCGCCGGCTCGTCGTAAGAGAGGCCGCTTTCCGGATCGAAAAGGTTTTGCGAGAAGAGCATGTCACGGAACCCGCTCTCGCTGTCCGCATCCTCAATGGCCAGGATCAGGTTGCCATCGGCCATGTCCAGGGCCACCTGGACGCTCTGCTCGATGCGGCTGCGGCTGTTTTCGGAGACCACAAACCGGTCGACCACCACCTCGATGTCGTGCGTTTTGTAGCGGTCGGCCTGCAAGCCGGGCTCCAGCTCATGGAATTCCTTGTCGATTCGCACCCGGATGAAGCCCTGTTTGAGCGTCTGCTCGAAGAGTTCGCGGTAGTGCCCCTTGCGTCCGCGCACCACAGGCGCCATGCAGTAGGCGCGGGTGCCCTGCGGCAGCTGCATGATGCTGGCGATCACCTCCTCCGGGGTTTGTTTCTGCATGCGGTTGCCGGTCAGGTAGGAATACGGGGTGCCGGCGCGGGCAAACAGCAGGCGCAGATAGTCATAGATCTCTGTGACGGTGCCCACCGTGGAGCGCGGATTGCGGCTGGTTGTTTTCTGGTCGATGGAGATGACCGGCGAGAGCCCGTCAATGAAGTCGGTTTCGGGCCGCTCCATCATCCCGAGGAACTGCCGCGCGTAGGCCGAGAGCGACTCCATGAAACGACGCTGTCCCTCGGCGTAGATCGTGTCGAAAGCCAGCGAAGTCTTGCCGGAACCAGAGATGCCTGTAATGACCACAAAACGGTCCCGGGGAATATCCAGATCGATATTCTTGAGATTGTGCTCGCGGGCGCCGCGAATGACAATGGCGTTGGTCGGCATGTGCGTTATGGCTGCTTGAATTGCCGGATAGCCGTAAATAAAGCCCTGAGGCGATGATTACGGGATTGCTTGTTCCATCAAAACCGCAGACTCTCTGCGGAAATCCAAAGGTATGACGATACCCGGTACATGTAAACCGGAAATCATGAGAATATCATTCGTTTATTTCTTGGTAAGCATTATCTTTAACAAATCCGGACTGCATATCGCGCCGGGTATTGCCGTCGCGGCAATAACATTAGTTGGTCAGCACAGGATTGTCAACTTAAAAGGACATTTTATGAAACAACTCACGGTCACTTCCATTTTTGCGCTTCTTCTTGCCATTACGGCTTTCCAGACAGCAGACGCCGGCTCAGGTAACTGGAGCCACACCGAGGGGCCCCACGGCGGCTCCGTATGGGCGCTGCATACCGCCGGTTCCAACATGATGGCAGGGACGCTTGGACAAGGGGTCTTTTTCTCAACTGATGGCGGTGCAAACTGGCTGCAAAGCAATCTCGACAACGTATCGGTGTATGACTTTGCACGTGGCTCCGGCGATACCTGGTTCGCCGCCACCCAGAACGGGGTGTACCGGTCCGACAATAACGGCCGGGGCTGGCGCCGATTGGCCCAGGGCATGGATGAGACCCGCGCACAAGCCGTAATCGTGCACGAATCCGGCCGCTTGTTCGCCGCTACCCTCGCCGGTGGAATCTATGTTTCCGACAACAATGGCTCTTCCTGGAGCCAGGCAAATGAAGGCATGGAGCTGAATTTTGGATACGCCCTTGTGGCTTTGCCCAATGGCAGGGTGCTGGCCGGTGTGTCGAACAGGATCTACCGCACCGATGACGGCGGCGACCTCTGGGTGCTTGCAGATACCGACTTCCCCCATGTGCGCACCAATGCCTTTGCCGTAGCTGACGGTGTCGTGTTCGCCGCTACCCAGGATGGCGTGTACCGCTCTGCCGACAACGGTGAGACCTGGCAGGAAACCGGCAACCAGTTTGCAGACACCGAGGTATATGATATTGTTGCCACGCCCAATGGACTGGCCGCATCCACCCGCGGCGGTATCTACATGTCCACGGACAACGGTGATAACTGGGAACCGGACGGCCTTGCCGGACAGCCTGTCTACTCCCTCGGGTATGGCGGCGGTGTCCTGTCCGCAGGCGCCAATCCCGGCGTTTTCGTCCGCAACTGACCACCCTTTCATGGCGGTTCTGGGCATTGAATCATCCTGCGACGAGACAGCCGCGGCGGTTTACGACGGCACGCGGCTGCTCTCCAGTGTCATAGCATCCCAAACCGATCACATCGATTTCGGGGGCATCGTGCCCGAACTGGCATCCCGCGCCCATGAGCGGGTTATCTGGCGCACCGTAGGCAAGGCCCTGAAAAATGCCGGTCTGGGCCGGGAGGATATCGAAGCCATCGCCGTCACCGAAGGCCCCGGGCTCATGGGCTCGCTACTGGTGGGACTCTGTTTCGCCAAAGGCCTGGCCATCCAGTGGAACAAACCGGTGGTTGGCGTCAACCACATCGACGCCCACATCTATGCCACCTTCATCGATGAAAAACCGCAGCTGCCTTTCGTAAGCCTTGTGGTATCTGGCGGACATACCCAGATCTTCCATGTCGATCGTCCGCTCCACCACACGCTCATGGGCCAGACCCGCGACGATGCCGCCGGCGAGGCCTTCGACAAGATCGGCAAACTGCTCGGCCTGGCCTATCCCGCCGGACCCGAAATCGACCGCCTGGCCCGCGACGGCAACCCGGATTTCTACGACTTTCCGCGCGCCATGATGAAAAAAGGGCTGGATTTCAGCTTCTCCGGCCTCAAGACCTCGGTGCTCTACTACCTGCAGGATATCCCGGATCCCGAACGCGAAACATTCATCAGGGAAAACCTCAGCGACCTTTGCGCCAGCATTTCCGCCGCAATCACCGATGTGCTCATCCACAAGCTTCGTCAGGCCGTCCTGAAAACCGGAGTAAAAAGCGTGATCATCGCCGGCGGGGTGTCGGCCAACTCCATGCTCCGGGAGAAAGCGCACAAAATGGCGGAAAAACTCGGGGCATCGCTGCACATCCCCCATCCAAAATACTGCACGGACAATGCCGCCATGATCGCTGTCACCGGATGGTTCAAGATGCGCGAGGGGATGGTGGACGACCTGCGTCTCAAGCCCTATGCGCGCTTCCAGTGGGAAAAAATGGCCAGGTGAGGATCCGGGGCCCTATCCCAAATCACCCTGACGAACTCTGCCGCTTGCACGCCTCCACGGCCAGACGGTCCACCCGGTTGTTGCGCTCATCATCGGCGTGGCCTTTCACCTTGACCCATTCCACATCGTGCGGCTCCATGGCCTGCAGCAGCTGCTCCCACAGGTCGCGGTTTTCCACCGGTTTTTTGTCGGCCTTCCTCCAGCCACGGCGCAGCCAGTTATCCACCCATCCCTGCGTGAAGGCGTTGATGATCAGGGCGCTGTCACTGTGGATGGATACGCGGCAGGGGCGTTTGAGCGCGCGCAGGGCCTCTATGACGGCCATCAGCTCCATCCGGTTGTTGGTGGTGTCGGGTGCGCTGCCGCTCAGGGTGCGTTCGGAGCCTTTCCACTGAAGCAGGGCGCCCCATCCGCCCGGACCGGGATTCCCGCTGCAGGCGCCGTCGGTGTAGATAGTGACGTGTGGTTTTGCTTTTGCCATTTGAGGCTCAGTTCCCGGGTTTTTGTGGGTGGATGTGCGGGTCCCCTGTGCCCAGGAACCGGTCCGATATCGGCTGCAGGATTTTTTTGAAACGGGCTGTGTTATCCGCGATTTGCATGTCCCACGGGTCGCTGCTCGCGGGATCGAAGGCCGAGATGCCGCGGCTGACGTTGATCAGCGGTATGCCCTTGTGCCGGGCCAGGTGCTGTTCCAGTTCGGAAACCGAGCCCGACTGTGCGCCGACGCCCGGAATGAGCAGCGGCGCCTCCGGGAAGGCTTCCATTACCGGTCCGTAAATCTTGTGCTGGGTCGCGCCGATGACCATGCCAATGGTGCCTGGGTGCTCAGAGGCGCAGGATCGCAGAAGCGAGGCCACATGGGCGCTCAGCGACGGTGCCTCGCCAAATGGACGGGTCATCAGTTCGGCGGCGCCGGGGTTGGAGGTCAGTGTGAGGGCATAGACGGCGCGAGAGGGGTCGCCCAGGAACGGCACCAGCGTATCGGTGCCCAGGAATGGGGACAGCGTGATGGCATCAAAGCCGAGGCGGTCGAAAAAGGCGGCCTTGTAGCGCTCGTTTGTGTGCGGGACATCGCCCCGCTTGGCGTCGGCGATCAGGATCTTGCCGGACGGGATGGCGTCAAGCACCTCGTCCAGGATATGGAACCCATCCGGCCCGAGCGCCTCAAAGTAGGCCAGGTTAATTTTGTAGGAGGCCGTAGCGGTTTTGGTCTGCTCGATGATGCGGCGGCACCATGCAAGGACCAGTTCGCGTTCGGAGTGATGCTGTTCACGCAGTTCCGCCGGCATGGCGCCGGGAACGGGGTCCAGCCCGGTGCAGAGCACAGATCCGGAGTTCCTCACAGCAGACAGGAGTTTGTTCTGGAAAGACATGGCACGAAAATACAATGATTTCGATTTTTTTCAGCGTTAATTCTTACTTTGGCAGTAAATCTGAACAAATGCACATGACAATACGCACCAAGCGCACACTGCCATGAGTCGAAACGGCATAACTTCTCGCGAATTTCTATTCAATATCCGGCTGATACCAGCTGCTTTCATCATGGGCGTGGTGCTTTTTTTTGTGCTGGCCGTTTTTGTTCTTGTTCCTGAAATGGAAATGGATTCAGTCTTTGAGGGCACGGGAGCGGTTGCTCTGATTGGAATCGGTATACTTGCCACCCCCGCATCCATCATCGCCGGGTTAATGGTTATGAAATACCGGCTGGGACTGGTTGCCCGCGACGCGCCACTGACCAAAAAATGCCCTGAATATCAAACCGGCAACCTGATCAAGTTTGCCATTATGGAAGCCGCAGGACTGTTTGCCGTAGTCGCTTACATTCTTACCCATAATACCGTGATGCTTGGCGCCGCGCTTATCATGATCATGGTGATGGTCCTGAGCTTTCCCACCCGGGACAGGGTCATCAACGCGCTGTCACTGGACCAGGATGAGATCGCACTGCTGGATGATCCTATCGCCGTGGTATCAAGAGGATGACTACATCAGACAACTGGTTCGAATCGTGGTTTGACAGTCCGCTCTACGAGCAGCTATATGCCAGCAGGGATGATGCCGAGGCGGAAATGCTTGTCAGATGGATTGCTCACATGCTGCCACCTTCCGGGTATCCGGTAACCGTGGATATGGGATGCGGCCGGGGCCGCCATTCCCTGCTTCTGGCGCAGGAAGGATACCATGTGACTGGGGTGGACTTGTCCCCCAAAGCAATAGAGAAAGCCCGCAAAAAGGCTGCAGATCACGGTGTTGCAAATCTCAGTTTTGAAATAGGGGACATGCGCACATGGCAGTGCGCTCCCTGTGATCTGATGTGCAATCTCTTCACAAGTTTCGGGTATTTTGGAGATGACACAGATAATTTGCGCGTGATTGCGAACATGTGCGGCAATCTGAGGCATGGAGGTTTTCTGGTGATGGATTACCTGAATCCTCAGTCGGTCCGCAAAAGCCTGGTTCCGGAAGAAACCGTGACCCTTGGGGACGTGACCTGCCGTATCAGCAGGGTCATCGAAAATGATACCGTAATTAAATCCCTCTCATTTGTTTCTTCGGGAGACGGCAGAGTGATGACGTATCAGGAGCGCGTCAAACTATATGGTGCGGATTGGTTTGAGAAAGCCTTCAAAGAAAGGGACATGGTCATGGAGAAGATTTGTGGAGATTACCGCGGCGGAGCATTTGCTCCGGAAACCAGTCCTAGAATGGTAATGTTGGCCCGCAAGATTGGTGGTGCAGGCCCGCAAGTGTGATACTGGCTCGAAAAATGGCGATACTGGCCCGCAACGGTAATGGGAGGCCCGAAAAATAGTGGTGAAGGTCCGCAACGGTCGTGGTGGCACCCAGAAAACGTTAAGATGCCAGGCATCTTGCAGCTCCGGAATGGGCATCTGGATGAAAGCAGATGCGGCAAACAGATCGCAATTCAGGTTTCCCGGGCCAATCTACTCCCGGAACCGATTCAGCTTTTTCAGCTTGCTGCGCAGTGTACCCCTTGGCAAATCCAGCAATTCAGCAGCCCTGGTAATATTCTGCCCCGTTTTTTCCAGTGCCCAGCCAATTATTTCCTCTTCCTTTTCCTGGATGAATTCTTCGTAGGGGGGATACTGGTCGTTGCTGGATGGGGCGCCTTGTCCCGTTTCGGCTGGGAAAAGATCATTTCCGGCGCCAAGCGTGGCTGCGATTCCGATATCGGTTGTGGCCACGATGCGTTCCACCGTGTTCTCCAGTTGCCTGACATTGCCCGGCCAGTGGTATGCCATCAGGTTGTCATAAAAACTGTGTTCCAGGTGCGTTAACATGTTACCGGCGCCGAGTTTTTTGAAAAAATGCCCGACCAGGGCCGGGATATCCTCCTTGCGTTCCCGCAGTGGCGGCAGATGCAGGGGTATGATATGCAAACGGTAGTACAGATCCTCCCGAAACCGGTTTTCACGGACCAGCATCTCAAGGTTTACTTTCGTGGCGCAAACGACCCGCACATCCACAGAGATGGTTTTCATGCCTCCGACACGGACAAACTGGCGTTCCTGCAGCACCCGGAGCAGCTTTACCTGCAGATTAAGCGGAAAATCGTCGATGTCATCAATAAATATTGTTCCCTTGTGAGCCCGCTCGAAATATCCGATATGCTGCTGGATGGCACCCGAAAAAGCCCCCTTTTCATGCCCGAAAAGCTCACTTTCAATCAGTGCCTCCGGAATGGCGGCGCAGTTGATGGCAACAAATGGCTGATCCCGACGCGCACTCTGTTGGTGAAGGGTCCGGGCGATGACCTCTTTTCCGGTGCCGCTCTCACCCTGGACGAGTACCGTGTAGTCATGTTCCGCCACATTTTTCACAGTTTCAAGCAGCTTTCGCATTGAGGGGGAACTGCCGATTACAGATTTGTTCTCGATCCGTTCCAGTCGTTTCTTCAGCTTTTTGTTCTCCTGCCTGATTTGAAGATAGTCATGTACGTTGTTCATCAGACTGATGAACTTTTCGGGGGAGAGCGGCTTGGTAATGTAATCGTAAGCACCGAGTTTGAGTGCATCGACAGCGGTTTCAACGGATGCATAGGCCGTGATTACGATCACCACGCAGCTTTCATTGGATTCTTTTGCTGCTTTCAGGATGTCGATTCCCCCTTTTCCAGGCAAGCGAAGATCGGTTATGATAACATCGAAAGCGCCGGTTGCGGCTTTCAGTATCCCTTTTTCTCCGTCAGAAGCAGTGTCAACCTCGTAGCCCTCCTTGTTCAGGAGGTTGGCCAGTGTGATTCTGGTGATCCGTTCATCCTCAACGATCAATATTTTCATTTTCCATCTCCAATGGCAGTGTAACAGTGAATTCCGTGTATTCCCCCCTTTTGCTTGTTACGGCAATGTTACCGTTATGTGACTCGACGATGCCAAGAGTCACAGAAAGGCCGAGCCCGGTTCCTTTGCCGGTATCCTTGGTGGAATAAAAAGGTTCAAATATCACTTTCAGTTCTTCTTCCGATATGCCGCAACCGTTGTCCCGGACCCGCATCACCATCTTTCCGTCAACAGCCATTATCCAAACCGAGATTTCACCTCCATCATCGACAGCGTCCAGGCTGTTCAGCAGCAGGTTCATGAGAATTTCCTGCATAAGGTTGGGATCTGCCTTGACCCTGGGCAAGTCAGGGTCAGTTTGGATATTCAGTCGTATCCGTTTCTCATTCAAGCGGTATTCCAGCAGGTCGCGCACAATCGAGAGCTGTTTTTCCAGATCAACGGCCTGCGGCTCTTTTGGCCGCTGGCGGGCATACCCGAGCAGCTTGGTGACAACGGACTCGATTTGCGTCAATCCGTCGTCGATCATATTCAGATATTCGACGGTCTGTTCTCTGTTTTCCAGGTCTTTTTTGATCCCGAAAACGCAGAATCGCATGCCGTTGAGCGGGTTGTTCACTTCGTGTGCCACACCCGATGCCAGTCGGCCGATCGATGCCAGCTTTTCGGCCTGGAATAACTGGTTCTGAGCTTTCTGGAGTTCGACCTTGGATTGGGTGAGTCGCTTTTTCATCATCTCGAAGTGGTCTATCAGGAAGCCGATCTCGTCGCTTCGGGATGGAAGCGTAGTCACATCACCAGAATCCAGGTCAAACTTATCTATCTCCGCAACAAGGTCTTTCAGCGATGTAAGTACCCTGCCTATGAAATAGTAGAGCAGGCCGATAGTTACGAACATTGCGATGACAGTGAGTCCGAGAAGCTGGAAAAAAGCCCTGCGTACTTTTTCCCGGACGTTAGAAGCATCAAATCCCATCACTACCGTACCCCATCGCTTTTCGCCAATCTGCAGGGGCTGAAGAATCTCAAGCATCCATCCGTACTCCGGATGCTCGGATATTGAGGTAAGCACTTCACGCGTCCGGATCACCGGCAGAATCTGCGGATCGTCGAGCTGCCGGCCATATTGCGAAAGGTCGCTGTGTGCAATAATGCGGTTTCTGTTATCCTGAATGGATATGTAAACAATCCCCTCCACATTGTTGCGAAAATTCTGGACATGGCTGATAAGCAGGTCGTCCCTCGAACCCTGCTCATGATCAGCGTGGATCATGGCCTCTATTACCGGGATGGAAAAGGCCGAGGCAATAGATTTGGCATTGTCAGTCTCCTGATCGATGATCAATGCGCGCCACTGATGCAGTATTCCGATGGATATTGTGATCATCAACAGGGAAACCACCACTCCTATGATGGAGAGTACCCGCAGCTTGATGCTGGAGCGGAACCACTGTCTTAGTGTCTTGATGATGCGGGTCATGGAGCAGAGTCGGTAAGGATTTGGTAGGCCAGCTGATCGTAGTCGGCGGCCTCTGCCCGGATGAAGCCGTTGCGGAACTCAGGGTCCCAATGAGAAACAAGCGCTGCGTATTTGGGTTGGTCCGGATCAATGTTCAACAGTGCGCTGGTGATGGAAGCAGTGATCAATGGATCATGATTTGATGGTACTACAACCGGTGAGCCCGGTACCGGATCGGAGCGCCCTACGACCCGGAGGCCTTGGTCCCGGAACTCGTCTGCCACTCGGTCCTTGATGCTTCCGGCATCATAATTACCGCGAAGCACCTCGTAAACCACGCTGTGATGGTGCCTGAAATGCTCGATTTCTGCCAGGTCTATTCTCCTGACACCGTTCCTGGAGAGGCCGGATTCCAGCAGCCAGTTCCCGGAAAAGGAATTTTCCGAAGGCAGGGCCAGCCTGCGTCCCCTGAGTTGCGATACCGATTGGATGTCGGAATCCTCGTGCACTATGATCACGGATTGGAAAAAGGGCTGACCGTCTTTATTGAGAGGTTTGAGAATTGGCTCCAAACCGTGCTCATCCCGCGAAGTGATGTAGATGTAAGAGCCAAGGAATGCAGCGTGAACTTCGCCTGCAGCCAGCTGGGCAACCGTTTCCTCATAGCTTCGACTGATGATAAGCTCAAAATGATATTCCGTTTCTTCCGAAAGATAATCCATCAGGGGCTGGTATCCCTGATAGAGGACATTGGTGGGGAATCGTGAAATAACACCGAATCGCACAGTATCCTGAGCTGCGACCGCGGCAGCACCCGGAGATGGTATCTGGGCCGGCCAGGGAGAGCGGATGTCTACGATGACCCGGTGCAGCAGAAACGTAACAATAGCCAGTGCCATGACTACAACAAGTCCAGCCAGGATGATTTTTTTCCTGATCATGGTAAAGGAATTGTTAAGATTACTTGCGGATTTGCTTCTCATTGTCGTCCAGCAAAGATCATTCCATAGCGTGCACACTGTAAATTTACAGCGCTATTAAGCTAATTCTGATTCAATTTACAAAAAAAGGCGAGATATCACCACCTGGCTGGCGTTCTGGCGCCTGTGGTGGCGGTCGTACGCCGGAGCTTCTGCAAGGTAAATCGGCTCCAAAGAGCATAGCGGGATTATTTGGCCCGTATTGGCGGGCTTTTCGGAGAGGTGGCACACTGTTTGCGGACGTTTGCAAGTGTCACTGTCGATAATAACCTGAATCAGAAAAAAAACACGCAAGCCATGAGCAAAGAACAACTCAACATAGGGGAAGCTTCAAAGCCGAGATTTGAATTTCGCACATTCGGACAGCAATTTGACGACGCTCACTATCGCATGTCCCGTCTCTCAGTTCCAGTACCCGAAAAGGTATGGGAGCGTCACTCTGATGAAGTCTACATTCTATCCCGTACTAACGATATCAACAATACAAAAATCCGTGACGGCAAAATGGACATTAAAACCTACGTCCAGACGGTAGACGGGCTGGAGCAGTGGAACCCGCTGATGAAAGGGGAGTTTCCGATGAAAAAAGAGGTTCTGGAAAAAGAGGTTATTCCGGCTTTCCAGGTAGAGATGAGTGCCCTGGAGAAAGATACCTATACCCTTGAGGAATTTCTGTCACTGGTTGATGCGCATCCTGAGCTGCAGGCGGTGCGGGTGCACAAGCAGCGCTTTGGCTACATGGTGAACGACACGATCTGTGAATACGGGTATGTGCTGATCAACGGAGCGCAGGTGGCGACCATCAATTCGGAATCCACCGAGATCGACGATATCAAAAAAACACTTGCAGATGTGGGGCTTGAGGGGGTTGAGAACATCAATTACCTGCAGGCAATAAAGCGGGTGATTGGTATGATCAACAAACCGCTGGCAAACGAATAGTGCCGCCATCCTTATCTATTACCAAACAGGAGGGATCAGGGTTGCGTGCTCACCCGAGCACAACCCGGTTTTTCATTTTTGAACGGAATCACACCTAATAAACAATTTGCAAACAGTTATGGCACAGGAAATCGAACGAAAATTTCTGGTAAGCGGCGACTTCAAAAGCGGAGCGCACAAGCAGACCAGAATTACACAAGGGTATCTCTCATCGGTACCGGAGCGTACCGTAAGGGTACGCGTGAAAGGCGACAAGGGATTTATTACCATCAAGGGAATCGGCGATGAGACCGGGGCCAGCCGGTATGAGTGGGAGAAGGAGATCCCGGTGGGGGAGGTGCAGGAGTTGTTGAAGATCTGCGAACCGGGCGTGATCGATAAAACGCGGTATCTGGTGAAGCACGGCGATCATACCTATGAAGTGGATGAATTTTTCGGTGATAACGAAGGGCTGGTCATCGCCGAGGTTGAGCTGCAAACCGCCGATGAATCCTTTGCAAAGCCGGAATGGCTTGGTGAGGAAGTGACCGGCGACGTCCGCTATTACAATTCGATGCTGATGAAAACTCCCTTCAAGGAGTGGAAGTGAAAAGGCAGTAAACCGCAGATTTAATGGTCTCAGGACATGAGTGAAGAAGAAAAAAAACAGAACGTACCCGATCACCAAAAGGTGGATGAAAACGGGAACTCGTATGATCCGCTCGACATGCACAACTACTCTATCGACAAACTCCCCAACCGGGAGAAATCGAAGGTAGAGGCGTGGATGGCGATGATCGGGGCGCCTTTGGCCGTCATTACGTTTATTGTTGTGGCATTTGTGGTGGATATCCCGTTCCTGCAGCAATTTGATGTCACCACGCTTCAGTCTGAGAGGGCTGCTGCAGTATATGCCGAGATCGGTGACGATCAGTTCAGTCAGAAGAATCATTTCATGCTGGCGATTTTTCTGGCGGCTATTATCTTGTGGATTACGGCATCCATCCCGAATTACCAGGTGTCGCTTATCCTGATCATATCGCTGGTCCTGACCGGGGTTCTGCCGGAAAGGGAGGCGTATGCCCAGCTGGGACATCCGGTGATGTGGCTCAACATCATGTCCTTTGTTTTGGCAAGTATGCTGGTGGCGACCGGAGTTGCCAAACGGTTCGCACTGTGGTTCATTTTGCGATTCGGGAAGAATGCCGGCTCGGTTTTTATCAGTTTTATCGTAATCAACACCATCCTTTCGGCCTTTATCTCCGCCACGACGGCCAAGGCGGCCATCCTGCTGCCCATTTTCATGGTCATTGCAGCGGTCTATGGTGCCGACGGTGGTAAGAACAAGAATAATTTCGGCCGCAGCATCGTGCTGCAGAACCTGCTGAACATCAACCTTGGAGCCGGTGCTTTCGTGACCGGATCCGGTGCGAACCTGCTGGCTGCAGCACTCATCAGCGGTGCCATTGACGGCAATGTCTATTTTGCCGACTGGATGTTTGCCATGTTCCCGACGATGGTGGGCATGATGTTCATCGGCTATATCGTGGCCATGAAGATATTTTTCCCGCTGAAGCCTGATGAGCAAAAACCGCAGATCAAAGGCGGAATGAAGCGCCTGCAGGAGGAGTATG
>SLNO01000114.1 GCA_007132975.1 Balneolales bacterium | reverse complement strand
TTCGGAAACCGGATAGTGACAGTTGCCCGGGGAGGATTCGAACCCCCACATACAGGACCAAAACCTGCTGTCCTACCCTTAGACGACCGGGCAATATTTCCATTTATTAGCAGACCCCAAATTTAGGGAATGTTAGTTGCTAAGTCAAGCGCGCACGAAATACTTCATTATGCGGCACTCGCAACATCTTTTCTCACCGCAAAAATATTTAAAATGATGCAATGTTGCCAGTCTGCTGAGGTGATCTCCGGTGGGAAAGCCTCCGTTTGCCAGTGTTTTTTCGACGTTTGCCGGCAAAGGGATTTTCTGGTTTCCCCAAAGCCGGACAACCTGGCGCACAAGTCGCCGGTCATGGAGCCAGCGACCGAGATGGTACAGTGAAGGAAGCAGGATATTATGGAAAAGCGTGATCCTGCGCTGCTCTCCCGGGCAGGGATAGACTTCCAGCCGGCATGCTTCCATCCAGAGGGTGTGTATGGGGCTCCGGCGCCAGGCGGAAACCGGGATTCGCAGTATCCTGGACGACATTTCGGCGGCCTGGGGCAGGCGTACAGCGGGCCGGTTTGCTGGGCGTGACGCGCTGAAATCCCACTGCACCCGTTGCCTCCTGTTTTGATTGCCCTGAATACTGTCGGACAGTCCTGCTTGTGCGAGCAATACCTGCACCGATTGCTGCATAGTGCTTGTCGACTCTGATGCAGCTGTGGAATCCGGGGCTGTTTCCACCCCGATTGGCTCCATATATCCGGCGTGCCTTTCAAGGAAAATATCTGCCATTTCAAGCATGGGCTCCTGGTTCTTGTGATAGCCAAGGCCCTGGAACAGTCCCTTTACGAGCATGTGCTGCCAGGCAGCGGATAACGGTGCATCAGCCGGATACAGCCTCAGCATGGAATCCAGGCGGTGCCGGAAATAGTGACGGTCCCACTGTTTCACTATGGAGTGGAATTGGGTTTCAGGAATGTCCGCCACCAGACCCGAACAGGGCAGCGTTACCGGACGGTGCCATGAGCGCCAAAGCCGGGCCAGAGATGCGGGAAGAGCCGAGCGCAGTTCCAGTGTGGGAACCCGATTTCCGTCAGAGGCAAGGACCATACGCTTGTACAGGTCATCATGGACCACCACGTGCAGGATCACCCGCTCGTAGCGTGAGTCGCGCTGGTGTCCGTGCCGGTACCATTCCGATGCCATTTTATGCAATTCCACATCACCGCAAAACAGCATTCCGTCCAGCATGATACGTGAAAATCGATAATCGGCGCCATCCCCATCGTTCCGGTAGCCCGGATGCAGCACACGTATCGCCTTTCCGCAGGTTGAAGTCAGCCCGTTTTGGTTGAAATGAAGGTTTTGCCAAAGAAAATGGAAAAAATCCTCTCTTATGATATCCATTCAAATTTGGTATTTGTTATTTTGCGTGTGATGTGTGTACATTACAACTGGTAAAGAATTTGTAAAAGACTTGGTATATACTGGATTTGCAACGAATGAAATCATTACATCCGATTTTACTCCTTTTTGTTGCAGCGTTGCTGGCGGCTTCACCGGCAATAGCCCAGACGCATAGCAACCTTCAGCATTTCAGTGCCAAGGAGGACGGTGCCTATACCATTATCATAGAGTGGGAGGTACGGGATGCCAGCCTTGTGCACGATTTTATGTTGGAGCGCAGTCTCTCCGGCAACTCCACGGATTTCCAGAATTTCAACAAGAGCAACTGTTCACAGACCGGTACCAGCTTCCGCTGCGAAGACGGTGATCTTTACAAAGGATCCTCGGACCAGACGGCGGCAACCGGAAACGTCTCTTATCGATTGAGGGTAACTCATCCGGACGGTACGCCTCACGTCTATTTCCAGACCACCGTCGAGTACACCACCAACGCCGTCAGACGTACCTGGGGCAGCATCAAATCCATGTTTCAGTAATCTGCCGTGACCGATTCCGATGCTAAAAGCCTCCAGCTGATGAGCCCGGCCCGCATCGAACGGACCATTACCAGAATTGCCTTTCAGATTTTTGAGGATAACAGGGGATCGGATCAGTTGCTGATCCTTGGAATTCACGACAGAGGGTACCTGCTTGCGGACCTGCTTGCCTCCAAACTCTCTGATATATCCGGATCTGCCATAAAAGCGCACTCCGTCCACATAAAAAATGAACAATCAACGATGCCTGCTGCTCCCGATGCCAATTTGTACGGGAACGTGCGCGGGAAAAAAGTGATTGTCGTTGATGATGTGCTTTACAGTGGCCGAACCATGTTTGAAGCCATCCGGCTGATAACGTCGGTTGAAAGCCCGGATGAAATCAGGGTGGCGGCGCTCATCGACCGCGGCCATCGACGCTACCCCGTTGATATCCGCTATCTGGGTCTTTACAGCCCCACCAAGCTCAAAGAGCACGTCGCTTGTCGTTTCACCGCTGATGGAAAACCCGACGGTGTCTGGCTGGTTTCATCGCAACCAGATTCCGACTGATTTTTGTCAGCATCTACAGTCTCTTGACCTTCCTGAAAGTTTTTTCAATAATCTCACCGCATCTTTTCAATCAAATGAGTTTACTATGAAAGCAAAATTACTGACTACATTCGCGATTCTCCTTTTCAGTGCAGCCTCGGCTGTGGCACAGACGGAACCGGCCCCCAACCCTGACACGGCACAGCCTGCTGTGGATGAGGCACCCGCATCCAACTGGAACCACAGCTTGCGCGCATCCCTTACCGGAACCCAGGCCACCTACAGAAACTGGAGCCAGGGTGGTACCAACAACATTGCCATTCTGGGAACCACCGCTTTTGCGTCAGAGTATTCCAAGGGAATATATTCCTATAATCTCGACATCAACCTGAGGTATGGGCAGACACGGATCGGCGATGGTGATTTCATCAAAAGCGACGACCGTATCCGCATACGCAACCAGGCCAGCCGCAAATTCCGGGATGAAAGATGGAGTGCCATCCTTAACGTGAATTTTGAGTCTCAGTTCGACAAGGGATACGATAATCCCATACCGGACGAAGGCGAGGAGCGGATCCTCATCTCCCGTTTCATGGCACCTGCGTACATCACCGAGGTGCTTGGTCTGAGCTTCAAACCCGTGGAGAATTTTCGGATGGAGGGAGGTCTTGCCATGAAGCAGACCATTGTTAGCGATACCGATCTGTCGCCCCGGTTCGGCCTGCCTGAAGGTGACTCCTTCCGCAATGAGGCCGGTTTTTCATTTCTGGTCGGGTATGAGCGCAGGGTCATGGAGAATATCTTCTATTCCGGCTATGTGGAAACATTTACGAATGTGAACCGCGACCTTAAATACACCGATGTGCTCTTCGTCAACGAAATCACGGGTCAGATCAACCGGTACATCAGCGCCAATGTGGAATTCGTGCTGGCGTATGACCGCGACATCATTGACGAACTCCAGGTGAAGCAGATCATCTCTCTGGGTCTGAGCTATTCCTTCTTCGGCGACTGATCCCGGGAGCCCGGCCGCTTTGGCGGAGGGTATGTTACCATACGCGTACCGGCAAATTTCTACTCACAAGTAGATACAAGAATCCCTATATTGTCCATCTCGTTTGGATAGCGCCAATATTGGAACAGTATCTGACCTGAGAAAGACAATCCCGCAACGTCCGGCAGCCAATGCTCCGGTCAGTCTGCCGGTTGCAGGCTGAGCCCGCGTCCCAGTTCAGAATATCCAAATGCTGGTAACAGAATCATCTGCAACTGGTAATCTTTCGGTTCATGCGTCGGTGGCATGCTTTATTGTTTGTTTTGGTCCTTGTCATGGCGGCGGTACGTCCGGCCAGTGGCCAGAAACTGCCCATGCCAACCGATGACCTGTTGCGCACTACCCCGGAGGAAGGCGACTGGGACATTCGCATACGCACCGGGCTCAACGGTTCCCAGGCCTACTACCGCGAATGGTCACAAGGTGGTGTCGACAGGATTGCTGTTGTGGCCAATGCCATGATTTCCGGCATCTATACGGACGGACCTTATCAGTACGGTTTCCGGCTCGATCTGCGCTATGGCCAAACCCGCCTCGATCGCGGGGATTTCCGGAAAAGTGAAGATGTGATCCGGCTCCGGAACCAGTTCCGGCGCCGCTTTACCGATGAACGGTTCAGTCTCACAGCCAACATCAATTTTGAAACCCAATTCGACAAGGGCTTCGACAGGAGTTTCGAGAACGTGCAGTCACGCTTCATGGCGCCAGGCACCCTTACCGAGACCGTGGGCCTGTCCTATGACCCGGACAGCTACTTCCGATCCACCTTTGGCGTGTCGCTCAGGCAGACGTTCATCAGCGACACATCGCTGTCGGGGAGATACGGCCTGGATGAGGGCGACTGGTTCCGAAACGAGGCCGGCTTCACGCTCGTCATCAATTATGAGCGCGAAATTTGGGAAAACGTGAAGTACACAGGCTATCTTGAAACGTTCAGCAATCTGCAAAAAAGCCTGCTCAGCACCGATATCGTGTTCACCAATGAGCTGGTAGGACGCATCAACAGCTACCTGACCACCAATTTCGAGTTTGCCCTGCAGTATAATGACGATATCACAAAAGCCCTTCAGATAAAACAGATTCTTTCGGTTGGATTGAGTTTCA
This sequence comes from Balneolales bacterium, assembly GCA_007132975.1. Lineage (GTDB taxonomy): Bacteria > Bacteroidota > Rhodothermia > Balneolales > Natronogracilivirgulaceae > SKNL01. Next base: position 7,214 of record SLNO01000114.1, on the reverse strand, counting down.
ACTTCAGATAAGGTGCGCGTCCATGATCCCAGAGGACTATCTGCGGCGTCTGCCGCAATTGCTCAGCCAGCTTGAAGCCCGGCTTTCCGCAACCGCTGACGGATCGGGCAAAGATGCCGGTACAAGCTCGGCATTTGCTGGTACGCCAGGATCCGCACCCAGCTCCGCGCCCGGCATTGATTCCGGCGAGCCTGCCTCCATCCACGCAAATCAAGGAAGCCTTGGTGCCGGTCCGGCCGAACTCGACGAGGCGCTGGAAGCCCTGGTCGACCGCCTGGCCCGCCATTATCCCTTTCACCATCCGTTCTATGCCGGACAGATGCTCAAGCCGCCGCATCCGGCCGCCTGGCTCGCCTATGCGCTGGCCATGACCATCAATCCCAACAACCATGCGCTGGATGGCGGACCAGAAGCCTCCCACATGGAAAAGGAGGTCGTGCAGCGGCTTGGGAGAATGGTCGGTTTCCCGGTGGATGCCATAGGACACCTTACCAGCAGCGGCACTATCGCCAACCTGGAGGCGCTCTGGGTGGCCAGGGAGCTGCATCCCGGCCGGCCGGTCGCCATTTCCGCACACGCCCACTACACCCACCAGCGGATGTGCCAGTTGCTGCGGCAGCCGGTCGTGATACTTCCGGAGGATGAGGACGGCCTGCCTGATCCGTCGCGCCTGTCCCCGGACAGTCCGTTGCCGGGCACCTTGGTTGTCACTTTGGGTACCACGGGGTTGGGACGCGTGGAGCCGTTGAACCGGATCGCTGCGTGGGCTGCCGCCAACGGTGTACGCATTCACGTTGACGCTGCCTATGGCGGCTTTTTCCGCCTTATCAGCGGATCGGGCCTGCTGGATCCCGATCCGTGGGATGCGCTGCCCGGCGTTGACAGCATTGTCATCGATCCGCACAAACATGGTTTACAGCCTTATGGATGCGGCTCCGTGCTGTTCCGGGATCCCTCTGTCGGCACGTTGTACCGCCATGACTCCCCTTATACTTACTTTACCTCCGACGATCTTCATCTGGGGGAGATAAGCCTGGAATGTTCGCGTGCAGGCGCCGCGGCCGTGGCGCTCTGGTTCACGATGCAACTGCTTGTGCCGGAGGAGCCATCCACCCCCGACCCCACCCGAAACAGGCACCTCGGCCTTCCGCAAATACTTGCTGACTGCCGGACCGCTGCCCTGCGTCTTTACGATGAGCTGCGCGCGTCGGACCGTTTCCAGCCGGTCATGAAACCCGAACTGGATATCGTCACGTACATTCCGCTGACTTCTGAGCGCACCTGCTCAGCCGTCTCCCGTGCTTCTGCGGAAATTATGAAGATGGGGATGGATACGGCTTCCGGGCAGGACAGGCTCTACCTGAGTACGCTGGTACTGAACAGGAGTGAGGCCGAACGATGGCTGCCCGGGCTGGATATCGATGCCGATCAGGTTCGCGTCCTGCGCAGCGTTTTGATGAAACCCGAACACCTCCATGCCGTTCCGGATATCATGGGACGGCTGGCCCGTCTCCACGAGAAGTATCTCGCCGGATAAAAAAAAGCCGCAGGATGTACTCCCGCGGCTTTCCATTCGCTTGTTCCTGAGATCCGGTGTCAGATATCGAACTTGATGCCCTGGGCAAGCGGCAGTTCGGAACCCCAGTTGATGGTGTTGGTCTGCTGGCGCATGTAGAATTTCCATGCATCAGAGCCCGACTCGCGTCCGCCTCCGGTTTCTTTCTCCCCGCCGAAAGCGCCGCCGATCTCGGCACCGCTTGTTCCGATATTGACGTTGGCAATACCGCAATCCGATCCCACCGCGCTGATGAACTCTTCGGCTTCGCGGATATTGAGCGTGAATATGGCGGAGCTGAGTCCCTGTGGAACGTCGTTGTGCATCCGGATCGCATCTTCGAACTTCTCATAGCGGATCAGATAGAGGATCGGTGCGAATGTTTCCTCCTGAACGATCGGGTACTCGTTTTTGGCGAGGCACAATGCGGGGCGGACGTAGTTGCCGCCGGGCACGCCTTCGGTGATCGGTTCGCCGCCGTAAAGGATTTCTCCACCCTGGGACTTGAGGTTCTTGAGGGCTTTTTGCATGGCCTCAACGGCGCCTTGATCGATCATGGGTCCGACCATGACATTTTCATCGAACGGATCGCCGATCGTGATCTTCTTGTAGACTTCAATGAGCCGTTCTTTGACCTGGTCGAAGATGGAAGACTGTACAATCAGGCGGCGGGTGGAGGTGCAGCGCTGTCCGGCTGTTCCAACCGCTCCGAAAACAGTGGCGCGGACCGCCATTTCAATATCGGCATGTTCGCTGATGATGATGGCGTTGTTGCCTCCAAGCTCCAGGATGGATTTGCCGAGCCGTGCGGATACCTGCGGACCGACTTTCTGGCCCATGGCCGTGGAGCCTGTTGCGGAAATAAGGGGGATGCGCTTGTCAAGGGCCATCCGCTCACCGATCACACGGTCGGTCGTGATCAGGTTGAAGACCGCTTCCGGCATGCCGTTCTTCTTCATGACATCGGCCGCAATTTTCTGGCAGGCCAGTGCGGTGAGGGGTGTTTTGCTCGAGGCTTTCCAGACGATGACATCTCCGCAAACGGCGGCAATCATGGCATTCCAGCTCCATACGGCCACCGGGAAATTGAAGGAGGAGATCACGCCGACGATACCAAGCGGGTGGTACTGGTCGAACAGCCGGTGCCGCGGCCTTTCCGACTGCATCGTGTAGCCGTACAGTTTCCGTGAGAGACCGAGTGCAAAATCACAGATATCTATCATCTCCTGGACTTCGCCAAGTCCTTCCTGAAATATTTTTCCGTTTTCCAGTGTGACAAGGCGGCCCAGATCCTCTTTGTGCTCCCTGAGCGCCTCACCAATCTGGCGCACAATCTCCCCACGTTGTGGAGCGGGCACCTGGCGCCACTCGAGAAAAGCCTTCTGCGCGGCCTCGATCACCTCTTCGTACTGATCTTCGGAAGTCCAGCTCACTTCCGCAATGACACTGTCATCAATGGGGGAGATGCTTTTAATGGGCTCGCGGTGTTCCCATCCGTAGCTTTTAGTCCCTATCCATGTGCCATGATTAACGGCATCTATGCCGAGTCGCTCTAATAAACCCATAACTGTTCCTGTAATTTTTAAGTATTTACGGTAAAATAATTTCCAAAAATACCGCCTTGCGGTTCTTTCGGATAACCTACTTCAAAAAATTGGAAACAGCAATATTTTCAGCGACGAAAGAGGTCGCTGCGCCCCTTTTTCAGAAATTGAAAACGGCACGGATTTCCAGGTTTGGATAGGTGCGGGTTCTGCTGCGCCGTTCTTCCCTTCGGAAAGCCGGTGCCAGGTCCTCCGGGTAAGTGAGGTACAGGCGGCGGCGCACCTCCTGGCGTTGCATCCATCCGCTGATGATCAGCCGGTTTCCGGAGAGGAAACGCAGGTTGATATCCACGCTGGGACCGTATTGCGTGGTCAGCTGCCGCCCGGGTGCCGTGCGTGTGACCTGCCGTGTGCCGTGCTCGTCGGTTACATCCGCTGTGATGCTGGCCTGGGGCAGAAAGTCGCGCCGAAGGAAAAGGCGTGCGCCCAACCCGATCCGGTGCGGACCGGTCTGGTGGTAGACCATCGCCTCCGAGTCGTAAGTGATCAGGGTGTCGGTCGGCGTTTCCTGGAAGGTATCCCAGAACAGCCGGCCGATGCGCAGTTCGCTGCGAGCCCCGCTCAGTGCGAGCTGCCATCCATCCGCAACGTCAATGGCGGCGTCTGTTCGGAATGCGTACTCCCTCGACGATTGGTCATTTTTTGGCCTGCCCTCCAGCTGAAAGTCCTCGACCGTGTAGTTGGCCCTGACCAGGAAGGTGCTCCGAAGCTCCAGGCGATCGTGGGGCAGCCAGCGGACGGCTGGAGCGAGCCGGATGGTCCGGCGCCAGTTGTTTTCAATGCTGCGCGCCCCCGACAGATAGACGTAATGGGTCGCCTCGCCGCCGGCACGCAGGCTTACGTCAAAGTACGGGGAGAAAACATGACGGTTGGTGATCAGGATCTGATAGTTCAGCTCGTCGCGGTCGTCCTGGTTTATATCCGGGGTGTCATACCGCAATATGCCGGTTTGGGCAAATACCAGCAGTTCGTTACGGTCGGAAAGCCGCAGGCGGTTCTGCGTGAAGAGCTCGATGCGGCTCTGGTCAAAGTTGGAATTGCGAAGGATCTCGTTCCGCCGCACGACCTGGTCTTCCGGAAGTCCCTCAGTGTTGATGAGCCGTGAGCCGCGGTTGATATAGGACAGGTTCATTCCAACAGCAATGCGATTTCGTCGGAATGCGTAATCGGCAAGAGTGCGGAGCGTCAATTCCCGCCTTTGCGTGCGCGTATCATAGATGGTCTCCTCAATTTCGCCGGCAACCGGACGGCTCTGTACCGAACGGACATTGCTCAGTGTGAACACGTCAATCTGCAAACCGAACGCCTCTGAAACAGGCACACGCACCTGCAGGTCAAATGCCGTGGTGTCGCTGCGGATGGATTCAATGATGTTGGTCAGCCCCCGGTTGAAAAAGCTGCTGGGCTGGTAGCTCTCGCGCGTTCCGCTGGAGAGTGACAGGTCACCACGCATCAGGAAATCCTCGAAACGGTACTCACTGTCGGTATGCAATCGGTATGTGGCGTACTGCCGGGGACTGATATCCGCAAAATGGGCTTCCGCAGTAGGGTGGATGAGGAAGTCGCCGGTGCGGATGGGCCTGGTGCGTGCGCGGAGCAGGCCAGACCACCCCTGGTCGAGTTTGTCACTCCGGCGATCGCTCATAATTCCTCCCAGCAGGGAGAGCTCAATTTCGTTGTGGGGCTGGTAGGTTATGCCGGCGAGGCCGGTCTCCTGGCGCAGGTTGGTAGTGGTGAAGCTGTACGATTGCACTTCGCCGGTTACGGACCATGAGTTGTGGAACCATTGCCTGAGTTCAAGGCGCAGCTGATTTTCATCCTGGATATTCCGGGCCTGGCCGTCTGACAGAAACAGCCGCGAGCGGTACTCATTGTCCAGATAAAGCCGGAACTGCTGGTACTCCACATCAATGGCACCGCGGTATTGCCAGCGCATGGCGTCCAGCTGTCTGTTGAAATGGGTCTCGCCGCCAAAGCCAAATGGCAACAGTTGTCCGTTAGTGGCCCATGGCGTCAAAACGCCCCCCGGAAGGACCGACCAGACCACGATCAGCAGCAAGAATTGCAGGGGTATCCATCGTAAAATCGGGCAACCGGTTAGCATCCGTGGTCTGGCTTTGCATCTCGAGGGTTTCTACCGCAAATATGTTCTTTTTTTTGGATAATTTTGGCGATTTTTTTTTCGATTTTCCGTTTGAACTGCAACTAGCTATACTGTGGCCATGGAGAAACCCGCCAGTTTATCGAAAAGACAGATCCAGAACCTGCGGGCTCTGAGGAAGAAGTCCGGACGCAGTGAACAGCGACAGTTTATCGTGGAAGGCCACCGGGCTGTGATGCAGGTGCTGGAAAACGGAGTGCTTGAAACGATGTTCCTTGTTGTGACCGCTGCTTACCTGGAGAGTGCGCATGATAAAGAGCCGGACTCCATGATGAAGCTGCAATCGGGTGGCAGCTGCCCGGTTTACCAGATTGGCGAAAGGATCTTCCAGCAACTGGCTGACACCGACACCGCTCAGGGGGTACTCGCAGTGTGCCGCCTGCCTGAGCCGGCATCCGTTGATGCCCTCCTTGATGGCAAAGGTGTCTTGCTGGCTGCCGACCGGATCAGGGACCCCGGCAACCTTGGCACCATGGTCAGAACGGCCGTTTGGTTTGGCCTGAAAGGTATCCTTCTTTCGGAAGGTACGGCCGATCTCTTCCAGCCGAAAGTTGTCCGGAGTACGGCCGGAGCTACTGGTGTGCTCCCATGGCTGGAAACCAACCTCAAATCATTCCTGGAGCAGGCTGCGGAGCGGGGATGGAAAGTCCGTTTACTGGACAGTGGCGCCGGATCGGTATCCCATTTGTCGGCGGAACCGACCGGCCGCGATATCCTTGTAGCTGGCAATGAAGCCGGAGGCCTGTCCGGTGATATTCGCGATGAACGCTATCAGCGATTGCGTATCGATCCGGCGGCGGAACGGTCCCCAATTTCGTCAAAGCCGGCTGTGGAGAGCCTGAACGCATCGGTTGCTGCTGCAATCGTCATTGCCCATTTCTGCCATCCCTGATTTTGATAGCAAACCACCCAGTTTTTAAAAAAGAGTAACTTTACCGGTCAGATGGCCACCAAACGATCGTTCGCAAGCTGGGTGTCAAAGCGGGAAAGCAAGCACGGCAATTTCCCTGTATGCACTGCGGGTGTTTTGAGCTGCGTTCCATGCTTCCAGATGGACAATATACATACCAGCCCTGTTCATGATACCACGGTCGGTTCGCCCGTCCCAGATCAGTTTACCCGAGCGGCCGGCCGCCAATCCGTCTGCAAGTGTTCGGACCCGTCTGCCATGACGGTCAAAAATCCTGACAAGGATCATGTAGTCCGGTCCGTCCAGGTTGTAGTGGATCACAAGGTGGTCATCCATGCCGTTGCCGTTTGGCGAAAACGGATTCGGTGAAAGTGTCAGGCCCGCTTCATCCGATATCCCGGAAGGCATCATGACGGAGTTGGGACGTCCTGGTGTTCCACCGTGAGGCGATGCACTGGAAGTCCAGTTGGCACGGTCTCCGGTGGGAAGGCCACTATCGATTCGCTCAAGGCTTATTCCCCTGGCATCCGGCAGGTTGGGGTTGTGCCAGGACGGATGGTACCAAAGCGAATCAAGAACTCCGCGGCCGTCCACGGCAATGTAGACCTCTCCACCCTGAGTGGACAGCCCCAGGGTCAGCCGGTCCATCCTCAGAAAGAGAGCCTCTTGAGGATCCGCCTCCGGAAAAGCCCTTGAGAGTCTTGAGTCATGGAAAAAAGAACTTGTATCGGCATAGAAGACAGCATGTTGTCCCGGATCGAGCGTGGTCATGTCACTGTCGGCGGGATGCATTCTTCGCACCCCTCCGTTCTTGTCCGGGCGGTCATGCATATGTACCTTGTCCATCTTCAAGTGCAAGGCAGACCGGTTGTACATTTCCACATATTCGCCCTGGTCAGCCCTGCGGCTATGGCGGTCCGCTATGGGTTGATACATTACTTCATTGATGATGATATCACCTGGGTCGGGCGGAAAAACAAGCGG
>SLNO01000142.1 GCA_007132975.1 Balneolales bacterium | reverse complement strand
TCGTGCCGAACTTCCGTTTTATGAAACCCGCAGCAATTCATGCGCACTGCCGTACTCTCGGACATCCACGCCAATCTGCCCGCTCTCAAAGCGGTGCTGAAAAAACTTGACACCCTGTCGTACGACAAGGCGATAAGTCTGGGCGATCAGGTGGGATACGGCCCCTTCCCCAACGAGGTGATAGACATCCTTCGCGAGCGCAATATCCCGACCGTGCTGGGCAACCATGACGCCGCGGCTGTGGGACGCATCTCGCTGCGCATGTTCCGCGAGCCCAATCATTCGCTTCTTGTCTGGACCCGCGACCATCTCACCGAAGAGAACCGCGAGTATCTGCTCAATGCCCCGCTCACTATAGAGGAGGAAAACTGGATTGCCGCACACGCCTCACCGATAAATCCGGAACGCTGGACCTACCTCAATTCCGCTCCCCTTTGCCGCGACGTGCTGACCCAGTTATCGCATACGTATTGCCTGGTGGGACACACCCACATCTCCGGTGTCATCCCGGAACGCATCGGCGTGTTCCGTGTCAAGCCGGGACACCGTTTCGTGATCAACCCGGGCAGTATCGGCCAGCCGCGTGACAGCAGCCGTCTGGCCTCGTTCGGAATCCTGGATACCGGGGCGGGATCGTGGGAACACTACCAGGTCGCATGGCCGCGCAGCGAAACCCTGGAGGGATACGAACGTTTGGGAATCGACGCGCAGACTGGCGCGCGCATGCTCTTTTTCTGAGCTGGGGCCGCATCCACCCTGGAAGACCCGAATCCTCCAATAGAACTGAAACCATCCTGAAAACCCGAACCCCCCGGGTAGATCTGAAACCATTCCGAATACCCGAAACCGGCAGGTAGACCTGAAACCGTCCGGGAGACCTAAAACCGGATAAGCACTTTCAGTCCTTCGCCGCTGTTGTCATAGTGGATGGTGCCGTTGAGCTGCTGCACCAGACCCTGGATGATGGTATAGCCAAAGGATTTCGGATGCTCCAACCTCTCCAGCTGTTCGCTGCTGATCCCACGCCCGTTGTCGGCTATACTGAGCACAAACTTTCCTTCGCTGCGCACGAAACGCACTTTGATGACGCCATTGCTCTTGCCGTTGAAACCGTGTTTCCATGCGTTGGTGATCAGCTCATTGACCAGCAGCGCCAGCGGAATGGACGAGCTCATGTCCAGGGTGATATCATCGGCTTCCACAGAGGCGCTGATGGTGTGTCCGGGCGCCTCGAGCGATCTCGCCAGCAGGTTCACCAGGCGCTGCAGCATGTCGCGCATGTCCATTTCTATGAAATTGTCCCCTTCGTAGACCAATTCGTGCACCAGCGACATGGCCCTGACCCTGTTTTGGGTCTCCAGAAGCAGCGTGCGCGTCTCCTCACCCTGGGCGTAGCCCGACTGCAGGTTCAGCAGGCTGGAGATGATGGCCATGTTGTTTTTGACCCGGTGATGGATTTCGGTGATCAAAATATTCTTCTCCTTCAGAGAGCGCTTGAGCTGGGCCTCCATCTTGCGGATGCCGGTGATATTGCGTGCAATGCCAACCAGCCCGATAATCTCGCCATCTTCACGCCGGATGGGCGATATATTGGTCTGGTAATGCTCCGGCCCACGGCCTATATCGTCCTGCCAGTCGTAGACCACATCCTCCCCGGCAAAGGCTTTGCGGAACTGTTCTTCCTGGTAGGAGCCAATTTCTTCACCATGTATATCCACGGCAGTCTTGCCCACATAATCGTCCGCGGTCCTGCCAAGCGGCTCCATCCACTTGCCAAAAACACCACTGAGCTCAAGATCCCTGTTCACCGTAAAGATGATATCCTCGCTGGAACTGATCAGCTGCCGGAACCGCTCGTCGCTCTCTTCCAGTTTCTCCATGTGCATGCGCCGATCCTCATGCTCCGTAAAGATCTTGCCAATGAGCACCGTCAAAACGGGATAAACCGTAATCAACGTCAAAGCAACGGTTTGCAGCACATTCTGCACGTAGTCGGAGGGCAGCGCATAGACGAATACAACCATCATGAAATGGACAATCACGCCCATGTAGAACAATTGCCATGTGGAGGCCTGGCCGGCCGGGTTTTTACTTTTCAGCCGGTAAAACACCCAACCAATGATAAAGGCGAATGTGATGGTCAGAATGCCCATCATAACGCCCTGGCCGCCCATCCACACCTGGTAGATCACTGCCGTGAGCATGGCCAGGGAGCCCGTGACCGGACCGAAAAAAACGGTGCCGATACTCACCACAATCGTGCGCCCGTCAAAGAAGATGCCCTCGGCGTACTGGAAGGGATAACTCATTGCCACCACAACTATCGACCCGAAAAGCAGCCCTTGCAGCACCTGTCCGGTGAGACTGCGCCGGTCAAAGTGGTCGTCCAGAAAGTTGGAAAGCACAAGAAGTACCGCAAGGATCGACAGGTTGTAAATTATTTCGGCGACGATCATGTAAAAAAAAGAGCTTTAGCGGTTGTTTCTGGTAAATCCGTAGTTAATTCGCAAATAATGTACAAGGTAATTCGTGCGGATGCGGCCGCCACCGTATCTTCGGATGCCGGAACGAACCGCGGTCCAAAGGCATTCTTCAGGTCGGACACAATTTGCTGGAGAGTCCGGCAAACCCGCAGGTGCCTTCATATCATCAAATATAGATGATTTTACTTAAACATTAAAATTTCCTAATGTTGGTAAAAATGTGTGCGCACCCCCTTAACAATACCCCCCTAAACACTCATCAATGAGCACAACTCCCAGCAGCAGCCCGCTGTTCATTCCAGAAATTGACAGTCCGTTCTTTATCCGGATCTTCTACTGGTATGTGCTCACGCTCTACCGGAGGCGTTTCCGTGCGGTGTGGCTGGACGACCGCGAGATGCCGGGCAACCGCCGCGCCACACTCTACATCGGCAACCACAACAGCTGGTGGGACGCGCTCAACCCGCTGCTGCTCAACGAACGGGTCATCGGCAAGCGGGCATGCGCCATGATGGATGAGGAACAGCTGCTGCGATACCCGTTTTTTCGCCGGCTCGGGGTTTTTTCGATCAACCGGCAGCATCCGCGCAAGGCCCTGGCCAGTCTGGAGCACGCTGCCCGTCTGCTGAACGAATCGGGGCTAAGTGAACGTGCCGTTGGACTCTGGTTCTATCCCGAAGGCAAGCTGGTGCGCTCCGAGATGCCCATCACAGCCGAAAACGGGATTACATGGCTGGCACGCAAACTGGATCCCGACCGCACCGAGATCGTCCCCTTCGCCACCCACATCCACTTCATGCGAGGCGACAGGCCCGAATTGTTCGTCCGGCTGGGCGCTTCAATCAACCCCCGCATGTTCGAAATGACCGGAGAGCCCGCGCGCGACCAGTCACAGACCCGCCGCATCGCCGGCATCATTGAGCAGCTGCGCGAGTCGGTGCGCCGTGACAGTGCCGACTTCGGAGACCCCGAAACAGAAGCCGGCAAAAATACCGTGGACGGTTTCCGGCTGCTGCTGGGCCGGCCATACTGAGCCGGAATTACAATCGTTTTATGCCGTAACCAGACCCAAACGCATCCATGAAACCCAGACGTACACCTGCCCCGGCCCGCCCTAAAACCTGCAAGCCGTCAGGTATCCCGGTCGCCATGCAGGCTGCCTTGCTTATTGTAGTGCTTTTCCTTTCGGGTGGATGCGGACGGGATGCCCCGGAGCACGGCCATCCACGGGGCCATGATGGCACAGACTTCGACAGCCGCGATGGTCACGCAAGCGCTGACATCCGACGTGCCGCCTCAGGATCCGCCTCCCGGCACTCCGGCGGATGCACTCTGGATTTCAGTTACGCCATTGGCACCATCGACCCGCGTTTCCGTATCTCACGCAACGAAGTTCGCCAGACGGTCGGGCAGGCACTGGAACTGTGGGCCGGAGCCGTGGACCATTTGCATGTGCAATACCACGACGGGGCCCGGGCCGGTGAAGAGGCGCGCAACACCATCCACTTTATATATGACGAGCGGCAGCAGCAGTCAGACCATGCACGCCGGTTTATGGATCAGATCACAGCCAAAGGTGATTTCATCGAACAGATGCAACGTGAGTACGAGCGCGAGCAGCAAGCATTTGAGCGCCGGAACAACGAGCATGAACAGCTGATCGTCCGCCTCAACAACAAAATTGAGCGTTTGAACACCTGGGTGGAAGATGTGAACCGTGCCGGCGGGTTCCGGCAGGAGAAGCTCGGTGAGTACGAGGAACGGATGGCGGGCATTGAGGCACTGCGGGAGCGTGAACTCAGGATGCGCAATGAACTGGAACAGCTCATGGCGGCAATAAACCGCAGCGCCGATCACATCAACCGGGAGGCAGCATTCCACAACGATATGATCAGGCAGTTCTACCGCCAGTTCGGGGATGAGTCCCGCTTCTCCAGCGGGTTGTACCAGTTTGATGGCACCCGCGGCACCATCACCATCTACCACTTCCACAACCGTCGCGAACTCATGGTGATCCTGGCGCACGAAATCGGCCATGCCCTCGGGCTAGATCATGTTCCGGACAGCAAGTCCATCATGTACCATACTCTGCAGGACCAGATGCTTGGATACGAGGTCGAACTGTCAAGCGAAGACATCCGCGCCATTCGGGCGCTTTGCAAATGAGAACGCGGCAGAACGCCTGCCCTCCACACGAAAAATGCCATATTCAATAAAATGAAACCATGAAGAACAGAAATCTGCTTTCCCGGTTGGCATCAATCCGGCCGTCAGTGCTGGTCGTCCCGTTCATCCTCTTCTCGCACCCTTCCGTGTTTGATACCATGCCCGGAAACGCTCCCGGCAGTTCAGAAAAATTTGATGTGCCGATGGATGGCATTAGCGGTGATTCCACGGGGGAGCAGATGGTGACCGATGCCGAGCCTGTCGCACTGGAGGTCGTGACAGGTGAATTCCGGCGGGTCCGAGGCGATCTTTTCATTGAAGTGAGCGATGCATCGGGCGAAGAGCTGACCGGGGGGATCCATCCCGTCACCGGCAAAACGATAACCGTACAGTTCGATAGCCTGGTGCCCGGCACGGTGGCGGTGCGCCTGTTCCATGACGAAAACAGCAACGGCAAGCTGGACACCAACCTGTTCGGGATCCCGAGCGAGGGCTATGGCTTCTCCAACAACCCGCGAAGCCGGTTCGGCGAACCGCCTCTGAAAGATCGCGTCTTCGAATTGCATGCCGATACCACCATCCACATAGAGCTGATCTACTGGTAGCACGGTGCGGGTGCGCTGAGTGCCGTGCCAGAGCTTTGCAGAAAGCCGGCTGTTGTCCTATATTCCTTGGAAATTTTGCATGCATGCTGCCCCCGGGCCTTGACGACTGTACGGCAGCTTTTACGAAAACGGAAAGGCAAACTGAAAGGCACTTATCCACCAGCACCCCCCATGGCTGAAAACCCTGCCGATAATCCAACAGCAGCCTCGCCGGAGAAACGGTACCGCGATGAGCTGGAAAAACTGAGGAAGAGAGAACAGTTCCTGCGGTCTGTTCTTGAGACTCAGGAGGACATGATCTGCCGTTTTCTGCCGGACACTACCTTGACCTTTGTCAACGGGCCCTACTGTCGCGCGTTTGGCTGCACAGCCGAGGAGCTGATCGGTACCCGTTTCCTTGATCCGGTGCCAGAGGACAGCCGTCACGGAGTCCTGGAGACGCTTTCAGCACTCAGCGCATCCAACAAAAGTGTCACCTTCAGCCTAGAAGTGATGCTACCCGACGGCAGCACAGGCTGGCATCAATGGACCCATTCGGTTATTACCGGCAGCAAGGGCGATGTTATTGAAATTCAGGCAACCGGTCACGACATCACACGCCAGAAGCTGATAGAGCGCGAGCTTGTGTTTCAGACCCGCCTTCAGGAACTGCTGATGAGCATCTCGTCCACCTACATCAGCATTCCGGAAGCTGAGGTTGACGACGCCATCCACCACTCGCTTGCCGAACTTGGCCAGTTTGCGGGTGCTGACCGTCTCTACATATTCGAATACGACTTTGAAAGGAACACATCCACCAACTCATACGAGTGGTGCGCGGAGGGTATCAAACCGCAGATCGACTTTTTGCAGGATTATCCCAATGAGCATATTTCGGAGTGGGTGGACACCCACCGCAGCGGCGATGTAATGCACGTACCTGATGTATCGGCGCTGCCCGCTGACAGCACCATAAGGCAGATGCTCGAACCGCGCGATATCAAGGCAGTGATTGCCGTGCCCATGATGGACCGTCGCGATTGCGTCGGTTTCGTGGGGATGGATTTTGTGCGGCAGCCCCGCACCGTAACCGGCTATGTTCGCAGGCTTCTGGCCATCTTTGCGCAGATGATGGTAAGTGTCCAGAACCGGATCCGTATCCAGAAAAGCCTGCATGAGAGCGAGCGGTTTATGGCTGACCTGATAGACAAGAGTCCATCCATTATTACAGTCAAAGACAAAGATGGATGTTACCAGCTTGTGAATCAGACGTGGCAGAATGTGACCGGGATATCCCGGAAAATTGCTCTTGGTCGCACCGATTCCGATCTGTTTGACCCTGATACGGCGGAAAGCTTCATGGTTAACGACCGTCATGTGCTTGAAACCGGGGAGACCACCAATTCGGTGGAGGTGCTGGGATCGGGCAAGGAGATGCGACACTTTCTGAACACAAAATTCCCGGTTCGAAATGTGCGTGGCACCATTACTTCGGTCTGCGGAATGTATTTTGAGATCACTGAGATGAAAAAGGCCGAGGAACACCGCATAGCACTGCTGGGCGCCGAAGCGGCGAGCCGGGCCAAAAGCTCCTTCCTCTCCAGCATGAACCATGAGATACGCACACCGCTCAATGCCATTATCGGGTTCACACGGGTTTTGGAGCGTGATGCTACCCTCAGTGAAAAACAGGCTGAGTACATCAGCACCGTCCTGCGCAGCAGTGAGCAGTTGGTGAACCTGGTTAACCAGACACTTGCCTACTCGCGCATTGATGCCAATACCGACGAAGTGAAACCAACGCGTTTCCGCATCCGACAGCTTGTCGGCGACGTTGTGCATATGTTTTCTCCCAAAGCATACAGTGCCGGGCTGATCCTGCAAAGCGAAGTGGCGCAGCAGCTGCCCAAATTTATAATTGCCGATGAGGTCAAGATCCGGCAGGTGCTGATAACGCTGCTCGGCAATGCACTGCAAAGCACGGCAAAAGGCTCGGTGACACTACGTGTCGGACTGCGGGATTCGTCTGAATTTCTGGCACCGGCCGGACCGGCGGCCAAAGCATACTCAGAAGAGGGCGATAGGCCGCAAGATCCAATCGCATCGGCAGACCGCGATGCTGCGACGGGCCGTGACGCTTCGACAGGTAGCCGTCCGGCTGCAGGAAGCAATGGATCCACAAGGATTGGCAAGATCCTTATTTTTTTCGAAGTCGCGGATACGGGATCTGGCATTGAAAAAGAACGCCTTGCCGTTATTTTTTCTAAGCGTTCTCAATCCGGTGAGAGCCTGCAGGCAGGCGATACCGGTCCGGGCCTCCCCCTGGCCAGAGATTTGGCCTATCTGATGCAGGGCAACATTGAGGTTGAGAGCACGCCGGGCGAAGGAAGCCGCTTCCGGCTGGTTTTGCCGGTCTCGACGTGTGATGATGCCGAAGGTCTGGACGAGCCCGGCAGGAACAAGGTTATGCGCAAATACATTGCCGCACTGCCAAACAGCGCCGTGCGCGAAATCCGGGCTGCTACCCTGGAGGGCGACATGAACGGTCTGCGAAAACTGGCCGAAGAGATGGCCGTGGAACACGAGGCTGTATCCACCAGAATCAAGGAACTTGTTTCGGCCTATGATTACGACACGCTGCTGGAACTGTTTGAAGATACCGGGAGCAGCGACGTATGAAATCCATGAAAAAAATTCCCACGCCCACCATAATGGCCATCGATGATACGGTGGAAAACCTGGAGCTGCTTGAAGAGATGCTCGTTTCTGCCGGATACCGCGTGGTGCTTTTCCCGCGGGGCGAACTGGGCATCCAGGCCGCGCTGCGTAACCCGCCCGACCTGATCCTTCTGGATGTGATGATGCCCCTGATGAACGGCTTCCAGGTCTGCCGTATCCTCAAACAAAGCAGGCTCCTCTCCGATATCCCGGTGATCTTCGTCAGCGCCCTTGGCGACATCGAAAGCAAAGTGAAGGCATTTACCGAGGGCGGGGTCGATTATGTCACCAAGCCATATCAGGACGAGGAGGTACTGGCCCGCATCCGCATCCATTTGGAGCTGCGGGATGCTCGCCGAAAATTGCAGAATCAGGCAACGCACCTGGAGGAGATTGTCCGTGAGCGAACGTACGACCTGAACCAGGCGCAGAAAGTGGCCAATATCGGGAGCTGGAAGCTTACCCTTTCCGACGACATGATCGAGCTCTCCGAGCAGGCCTGCCTCATCATGGGGCTGGCCGATGACGCGGAATCCTGCAAGGGACTGGTACCGCTCACAACGTGGATGGATCAGATCCACAGCGATGACCGGCAAACAGTATGGGATGTTTGGCATAATGCAAAGAGCAACTTCCAAAACGGATATGCCATCGAGTACCGGGTGCTCAAGAAAGGCGAGGTCATCTGGGTGCACGAAGACGCCCAATTTGAGTTGGGTTCCAAAGGGCAGCCGCTGCGCGCTATCGGCACGGTGCAGGACGTGACCGAACGGCGCGCGCACCTCGAAGCGCTCGAGAAGCAGAACCGGTTGCTCAGGGATATTGCATGGACGCAATCGCACGTGGTACGGGCGCCGCTGGTGCGTCTCATGGGGCTGATTGATGTCTTCCGGGACGAATCTTTGACCGAGATGGACCCTGATGAGATCCTGCAGGAGATCCTGAGCTCCGCCGGGGAACTCGACACCGTCATACGCGATATTGCCCGTAAATCAGACCAGCTTTTTAAACCGGACGAAGAAAATTGAGCCGCTCAGACCTTCTTATCGTTGACGACGACCGCATCATCACCATGCTGCACCACCGCTTTGTGATCAACAGCGGGCTGCACCCCTCCCCCCGGCTGTTCTACAGCGGACAGGATGCCCTCAATTATATCCGGAACAACAGCGGCAACACTTTTATTATTCTGTTGGATATCAACATGCCGTCAATGAGCGGGTGGGAGTTCCTGGACCAGCTATACAAAGAGGATCTTACCTCCCGGGTGCGCGTGGTGATAGTTACGTCATCGGTGGATTCCGCCGACATGGAGCGCGCAAATACCTACGACATCGTGGTCGACTACATCGACAAGCCGCTCGATTTTCAGAAGATGGAAGACATCCTGAAACATTTTCCGTGACATGGCCGGCACGGCGTGAGGTGTTGCAGTAAAGCAGGGAAACGGGATCAGAGCTCCGCCGTGAAACCAAATGCCGTGCATTCGCACAATAAGCGTAATTATTTTATTTGCATTTTACTCTCATAAAATTATATTTGTATTGGCTTATGCCTATGATATTGATTCCGCTTTTCTGAATCAGTTGCCAGTATCTGCATGTTGGGTTTTAAAGAGTTGTATGCGGCAGTTGGTAAACCTGTTCTCTGTGCCAATGGTCTGTATCGGAAGGCCTTGCACTTTTCGTCAGTAGGAGAAGTCTGTGCCGGCCACTGCCGGAAGTAACCCGGGTCATTCAATTACTGGCCACTGCAAACCTGTCAGTTCAAATCAAAAAGTTCTAATTAGAGGGTAGGTAAAGACATGAACATCAGACGCTATGTATCCGTCTTAATCGGTATGCTTGTGTTGCTGGCAACCGTGGCAAGTGCAAAGGCATCCGCCAATCCCGGGTTTGTTTCCGAAGCCGGGTTGTCACATTCTTTTGGGGCAGAACATTCCTCGTTTGAGGCAGAAAAATCCTCGGCCAGCGGCCTCACCGTCTCGGGGATCGTGCGGGATGCCGTATCGGAAGCCCCTCTCCTGCGCGCTCGCATCGGCTTTTATGATGCCGCAACCGGCGCACCGCTGCTGACCGATGTCTTCACCGCTGAAGATGGCACCTTCGAGGCCCTGCTGGGACTGGATGTGAGCATCGATGAGCACGAAGCCCCCGCCACTGAGTACTGGGTGGGCAGCATCTACCCGAATCCGGTCAGCTCCACCGACCGCATCAACCTGGAATACACCACCCCCGGAAACGAACTGGAAACACCGGTCGTGGAAATTTTCGATGTGCTGGGCCGGCGCGTGCACGCCACTTCACGCCTGGCTACCGGCATCTATTTCTACCGCATCCGGTTCGAAAGCAACAAATTCTCCGAAACCCGCCGGTTCCTGCTCACACGTCCGGGACCCGTGAACATCAGCCTCAGGCAGGTAGCACAGGATCAGATCACCACCATAGAACCCGTTGGCAGCGTCAAAAAAACGGAGTTCGGTCTTCGGACTGACGGCCTCCATTCCATCGGCGAGGATGGTATCCTGGTAACCGTCGAAAAATTCTCCTACCAGCATTTGACACAGGTTCGGTCTGTGGAATCCCTGACCGAACTGCTTCACCTGAACTTGACCCCGGCCGAGCTCCCCGCGGCATCTTTCGTTGTCGGCGAGACTCGTGAAGCCGGCGTGCCCGTCACCTTCGACGCCTCAGCCTCCACAGCCCCGGATGGCCGCACGCTCACATACACCTGGGATTTCGGCGACGGCAGGCTCGGCGGACAGGAGCGTATCGCCCGCATCTACCCCGACGGCGGCACCTACACTGTTACCCTCACCGTAGCCACCGACGAGGGAGGCACCCACACCGTCAGCCAGGAGGTCACCATCCAGGAGGCTGCTTCCGTCGATCGCACGGTCACCCTCAGGGGACTGGTACGCAATGTGTCCGGAGAGCCGCTCCCCGATGCCGAAATACGGGTCTCAGGTACCGATATCAGCGCACTTACCGGCTCCGACGGCATCGCAGAGTTGCCGGACGTCCCCGCCTTTGATCGCACCCTGGTCATCATCCAACGCGACGGATATGCCCAGCAGCGCGTACCGCTCGACCTCTCACCCGAGGAGGAAGAGCCGGAGCTTGAGGGGGAAGGCGTCTTCTATTTCGAAACCGCCCTCCTCCCCCGCGAAGCGACCATGCTCATTGAAAATGTGGAATTCGGGGTGGATGCGGAAGGTCCCGCCGGCGCGCGGGTGATCCTTGGTCCGGATGCGCTCGTTGACCGCCAAGGCAACCCGGTCACCGGCGACGTCACCCTGAGCCTCACACCGGTCGACATCTTGCAGCCTGAGTCCCGCGATGCCTTCCCGGGTGGATTCGAAGCCATCAATCCCGAAGGCGAAGAGGTGCTCATCGTCAGTTACGGAGCTGCCGAGTACGTCTTTGAGCAGAACGGAGAGCTGCTGCAGCTGGCCCCCGGACGCACTGCCATCATTGAAATCCCTGTTTTTGCCAGCCGCCACCTGGACGACACCAGCGTCAGCGAAGGTGATGTGATCCCCATGTGGTCACTCCACCCCGAAACCGGCCGATGGGTCGAAGAAGGCACCGGTGTGATCGTCCCGTCGGAATCCTCCCCCACCGGATTTGTGCAGCGCGGAGAAGTCTCCCATTTTTCCTGGTGGAACTGCGATGTGGCGCCAAGAGCTCCGCGTCCACGGTTCAGATGTCCGCTTCCCGGCGATGACAGGGTTACCCGTCGTATTTGTCAGATTATTGCCAGAGCCCGCCTTCCACAGCACCAGTTCAAGAATAATCCGGGTCGGATTTCCGCAGATTCCGGTCTTACTGATGAAAACGGCAGTGATCTCTGTGAAGCAGATCCCTCTATGCGGGCTTTTGGCGCCCCGCGCAATATCACTATCCCGGTCGATGGAGCAGAGCTCTTTCTTCCGCCCAATTACCCGCTAACAATTGAGGCATGGGCTGCTGGCGGCCTTTTCAGAGGCAGCGTGGACGTTTGCCGGGCCGAGGATGACAATGAACCAATTGATATTGTACTCCGACCCGTCGACTTTGAGGGTGGCCTTCTGGTTCGAAACGAATGGACCGAAGGGGGACTGTTCATCACCGATCAATCCCTGAACTACACCTTTGAGGCCGAGGCCGGCGAACTCCTCTTCCTGGACAC
>SLNO01000145.1 GCA_007132975.1 Balneolales bacterium | reverse complement strand
TGGCGGCCCAGGCTTCTGAAACGGCGGCTTCCATGCAGGATGGAGACGGCCTCACACGGCTGATGACTCACAAGTATGTCGCCCTCTTCCTTCAGCAGGAGGTGTTTTCCGACTGGCGGCGCACCGGCATACCTGAGCTACAGCCGGCAGAGAACAACCTGACCGGTGGTGTCATTCCGCGGCGCTGGCCCTATCCGCAATCAGAGATCAATTCCAATCGTGCAAACGTTGATGCGGCCGGACCGGCATCGCTGACTGACCGGGTCTGGTGGGATGTTCCCTGATCTTTACGGATCATTTTCAGACCATGCCTGATACCAACTGGCATGGTTTGAGATGGCACTACCCATGCCGGATTGCTCCGGCATGGCAGACTGCTTGCACCGCCGAAGTGTAAGTGATGAGTAAGCGTCCGGTGCCTTGCGCGCCGGGCGCTTTTTTTGTGGCAGTCACGGACAGCAGGACCGCAACCTCTGACATGCAACAGCTTGCATGATGCGGTGCCTCCCACAGCCGCGGAATGCGGCTGCATTGCCGTCACTCCTGCCGCATAACCGGCCTATTTTGCAATCCATGCCTGGAATAGGGCATTCGAAAAGAGCATCTGGCCGTTTCGCCAGAATCCGCGGAAGAGCGGGTTGTCGGCAAATATCACAATCTGACCCTCTCCGACAGTGAGTGTCCCCGCCATCAGGGATCCTGCGGCAAGCTGCTGCGCGTCATGGCCGGCCCATCCACCCAGAAGCGGATCCTCAGCGGCGATGCGCGCCACGTTCCACCCATCCGTAAGCAGATCCGGAAGCACCGTGCCGCGCTTCAGCGTTGCATAGAAGGAACCGATACCCCAGGCCAGCGGATGGCTGTCGTCAAGTTCCGCACGGAAGACGGCACCGCTGATCTGCCTTGTCTGCGCCTGACGCCGGCGGTCTTCAAACCGGGTGCCTGCGCGTGGAAAATCGTCGTCAGGAGGGTCAACCGGACGGGCTGCGAGTCCCTTTGAACCGGCCTCAATGTCGGTATCGCCGGCGGCGGCGGACTCGAAACTGCGCAGGGTGAGAGCCACATCCTCCCGGGAAGAAAGGGTGCGGAGCGAGCCGGGGAAAGCGATCAGGCGACCACCTTTGCGCACCCACTCCATGATGCGGTCCCAGTCGGATTCCTGCCAGCCGGTGTAGCTTCCGTCGGGCAGTATGAGCACGTTGTAGTCATCGAGCGGGAAACCGGAAAAACGGTTCTGATCAAAGAGGGCCAGCGGGTGTTCAAGTGTGTAATCGAAAAAGTGGCGAATTTCGCCGAGATTGCCGGAGTGGATGCCTTCGCCGGATGGCACGGCGATCACCGGTTTTTCGAGCGGATGCACCTGCGGCGATCCGAGGTCAACACCGCTGTCGGTGAGACCGGTGGAAACGGCCTGGACAAAACGGTCGTGGCGCGCGGCGAGGTTGTCGATGATGCGCGGAAGGCGGTCCCCCAGATGGCGGTTTGCGCGACGGGTGACCACCACCGATCCGGCCGGCCAGACCCGGCCGGCGATGGTGAACGGCCGTTCCGTGATGCTCATGCGCACATCATGGCTCAGCAGACCGGCCACGATCGCGGCATCGCGCACATCGCCCCAGGCCAACAGCCAGGTGTAGTCCGCGACCGGAGCCGCATTGTCTGCGCCACCCCCGTCCGTGTTTCTGCCGGAAATCCCAGCCAGAGGCCGGTAGCTGGTGGATGTGCGGACCGGCTCATCCGTCACGCGAACCCGATCGGCAGTGGCCCAGGCATCCAGCCCGAAGGCGTAAGGAAGCGCCCACGCGGTGATGTCGTAGGTATTGGAGTCAGCCAGGACCGCGCCGGGATCGGGATCAAACAGTACATGGGTAAGTACCGATTTGGGCTGCCGCACAGGGATGACTATGTCGGAAGCGGCCGTCCGGCGTCGCTGTTCCTCACCAGTGGCGAAGTGCTGCCCGGTGAAACGGCGGCCTTCTTCGGCCGCATAGTACCGGATCTCCTGGCGGTCAAGGTAGTTGAGCAGGGCAATGATGCGGTCGGGATGATTCTCGCCGCTCACCACGAAAGCGGACCAGCATCCATCCGGCTCTTTCTGCGCCCGCCGGAAATACTCGCGGAACTCGCGCACCAGCCGCTCGCTGTTCTGCGCGGTCACTTCTACAGTGGACAATCCTGCCACGTGGTGGTTGCGGATACGGTCTGCGAGCGTGAGCGTATCGCCGTGCCGGTCAATCATTTTGGTACCGGCCCGACCGTGACCCATCTGCTCGTATGTCATGCCAATGGCGCCGTTGAACGTGGGCCAAGTGTCACCATATCCCGGATAGAAAAGATCGAAAATCTCGGCGGTGAAGTAGCGTTCGTGGCGGGCATCGAACCGCGAGGCATGTCCGCGGCCGATTTTGTGCTGGAACTCGCGCTGCCATGGCGTTATTGCGGTATGGAACGGTTCGGCCGCCGGCGGGAAATAGTAGTCGTTGGTGAACATTTCATGGAAATCGGCGTGCACGTGTGGCATCCACATGTTGTAAAACGCATTGCGCTGCTTCGATTCGATCTGCGTCTGCCAGGCCCAGTCGCGGTTCAAGTCGAAATAGTAGTGGTTGCTGCGCGCGCCCGGCCAGGGCTCGGTGTGCTCGCGTGTCTCAAGGCGCGGATCCGGAAAACGGCCCTGCGTCTGGTCGAACCAGTTCACGTAGCGCTCCCGTCCGTCCGGGTTCAGCACCGGATCGATCACCACTACCGTGTTCTCAAGCCAACCCGCAATGTCGGCGGCGGGGTCCCATCCACCTGTCATAATTTTCGCTTCATTGCCTTGGCGTTGCGCCCTGCTACCCGGATTACCGCTACCATCCACAGCAGCATCATACTCCGTACCAGCACCTCCAGCGGCATTGCCTGCCGTGCCGGCACGACCGGGATTTTCAGCTTTCATGGCCGACAAGCCCGATGCCAGCGCGTGGAGGGTCCACATGGCCGCCTCGGGACTGGAAGACTCGTTACCGTGGATGCCGTAGCTCATCCACAAAATGGCGGCGGTACGCCCTTCCACCTCGCCGGGTTCCAGGCCTGTCAGGCGGCGGTTGTTGACGCGGATCGTATCCAGCGCGCGCAGGTTCTCCTCCGAACTGATGAAAACCGCGATCAGCGGACGGTGACGGTAGCTCTCGCCATACTCCTTTAACTCCACGTAAGGGCTGTGATCGGCAACATGGCGGACGTACGCGACGATGTCGTGGTGGCGGGTGAAACGATCTCCGGCCTCATAGCCCAAAAAGCGGGCAGGGGATTGTATTCCGTCCGGTTCCTTGCTGCGGGCATTTGCATCAGCACTGTGAAATGATGGCAGACCGGTGACAATAATCAGAAGCAATAAAGTTAGAAATATTCGCATCCGTTCAGGTTTAATTTGTTGTCTTTCAATAATTCCCGGGTGGATGGACGCGGTGGCGGATGTGCGCTGCATGCGTACCCGGAAACGGGAAAATATAGCAATAAAACCGAAGGAATTCGAAAAACGTTGCCGCTCAGAAATCTGCAAGCGAGACGGCACGGGCTGTTTCAGGAGCCGTAAACAGCAACCAGACCCGGACGGGATCCATTTTGTCCGACGGTCCGTGAAGCTCTTCCCAGGCAACACGATAATTGCTGATTTGCCGGTCGTATCCGGCGGCCCGGGCATGTCGCACAACGACGTCCGGGCCACCTTGCCCTCCATTTTGTGCGCTTTTCTCCCTGTCTGCTGATTGGGTGACGCTCCTATCCGGTCCCGCAGGTGCCTCTCCACCCAATCCCGGAACCGGTCCGGTCTTGAAATCGACGATGTGCCATTGCCCTTGGCGGTCGCGGATAATCATGTCGATGGAGCCTCGCATCGTCACAAGCTTTTCCGGAGCGGCTTCCACCATCGCACTATCCCCGCCCCTCTTTTCGTCCCCACCTCCGTTTCCGTCTTCGTTTACATCCCCATCTCCGTTTCCGTTCCCTTTTACATTTCCAACCCCGTCCCTGTTTCCATCCCAGACTCCATCTCTGTTCTCGTTCCCTACCACATCCCCATCCAAACGGCTTCGCGGCACACTGACCTCGAAAGACACTTCGAAGCGCACAGGCGCATCCTCCCCGAACCGGTCACGGATCCAGTTGCGGGCATTTCGGCAATGACGCAGCAATTCCGTCCTGTTTGCCCCGACCACTTGCCCCGGATCGGCCACATCCATCCGGAACAACTCCCTCTTCCAGAAGTTTTCAAGTTTCCGGGTGGATGTGGCATCGCTGTTTCCTCCGATTTCGCTCTCCAACAGCGTATCCAGCCCCATTTCAAGCGTTCGATGGACAAGGGTGCCGGCATCGGCAGGCGACATGCCGGTCCACTGCGGCCGGCCGGCATCCACCAGTTCCTCCAATTCTTCTTTCTCTTCTCTGCTGTCGCGACCGTCGTCATCCTCTTCAATACCCGTGCGGGTGGATACTTTCCCGGAGGCGGACCTGATCTCCACGGAAATCATGGCATCGGCTCGGACAAATTCCGGTGACTCGCGGTCGGGTATGCGGATCTGATCCGGATCCACAACGGATTTACCGGTGTCATCATCCCCCTTCAACCTGCCGGTGGCCAACTCTTCGACACGTTCCGGTGTGAGGTCTTCTACAGCACAGATTGTCTGCTCCGGATCGGCCTCCCGATCCGCCAGCCATGGCTCCAGAAGTTCCGCAAACGAACCGGATCTGGCTTTATCCGGCCGCACAAGGCTCAGCAGCACGTGTGTCTCGGCGCGTGTCACGGCCACGTAGAAGAGCCGCTTGATCTCTGCCCGCTGCCGTTTTGTGCGCTCTGCCTTGAGGATTTGGTACAGGAACGAAGCCTCGGCATCCTTCTCGCTTTCAGCATCGCCGGGTTTGTAAGCCAATGCCGGCCAGAGAAAACTGTCGGGATCGTCGTCGGCCAGGTAGAGCTGCACACCGCCGTGGTTGTCGCCGGCGTACATATCAGGCAGCACCACCATCGGGAATTCCAGGCCTTTGGAGCCGTGGATGGTCATCAGCTGCACGGGTGCCGGTTCGGCGTGTTCGGCTTCGGAATCGGCGGCTTCTTCGTGGATGCGGTTAGAGAGGAACCCGGTCACCTCGAACAGTGTACCGCGGCCGCTGCTTTCCAGGTTCCGGACCACATCCAGCAGTTTCACGAGGTTCTCGCGCACTTGCGGATCGTCCGGGTTGGCACCCAGATAGGGACCCGTTGTGAAAAAGGCCTCCTCCAGCAGCTCGGAGACGCGACGGAACGACACCTTTTCGCGCAACCGCTCAAGCAGCGGAACGCCCGATTCAAGGGCCATACGGTCGGCGGGGGACAGTTGGCCGCTCCATGATCTGTGATCCGATACCGCACTCCAGAAATTGGCATATTCATGCGGCCGCTCGTCCATGACCACGCGGACGGCAAGCAGTCCCGAATCGGAAAACGACACCATGGGCGACCGCAGCAGGCCTGTCAACGAAATATCGTCGTGGGCATCCAGGAGGAAAGAGAGCAGCAGCCAGGCGTCGCGCACCTCCCGCCGCATGTAATAGCTGGTGCCTTTGGCCACGGTGTACGGCAGGCCGGCCTCACGAAGCGCGTCCTCAAGGGCGTACATGTGCTTGCGGCGCCGGTAGAGCACGCCGACCGCTTTCTCCCCCCTGCGCATTTTCTGTCGGATGGCGTCGTAGCCCTTGCGCCGGCCGTCGTATATGTCGCGCAGGAAGCGGGCGATGTTCCGCGCCTCCAGGTGGACCGGGTACGAGGCCAGTTGAATGGCTTCGCTGGAGGGTGGTGTGCCCGGGGCAGAGCCATCGCCTGCGCCTGACTCACCCGCGCGCTTCTTGAGCTCATCGGCCAGTGATTTGGCGCTTGCGCGCAGCACACGGACCTCGCCGGGAGCATTGGCATTTCTGCCCATGTCGCCTGGCGGACGTCCCAATGGCTGGTGGTGCGCCTCGTAGGATGCTGCCTGCGATTGGGGACCGAACACATCCCGGAAAAGCTCGTTTGCGAACGTGATCACCGCTTCATTGGATCGGAAGGAGTATGGCAACGGACGCCGGAGCAGCGGCGGGGCGCCAGGTTTTCCTCCTCGCTGTCCAAGCTCCTGCTCGACGCGCCGCATCATAGCCACGTCGCCGCCCCTGAATCCATAAATGGCCTGCTTGACATCGCCGACAACCAGCACTTCCTTGTCTCCGGAACTCGTACCATAACCGGCTTCATCCCCTCCGACCCCGTCGGCAAAAGCCAGCTTGCACAGAATCTCCCACTGCCTCCGGTCGGTGTCCTGGAACTCATCCACAAGTATCTGCCTGAAACGCGCCCGCATGCGCGCCGCGACGGAGGGATTTTGAGTCAGCAGCCGATGGGTGAGCCAGATCATGTCGTCGTAGTTGAAATACCCGGCTTCGAAACGCTGGTATCGCATGAGCGCACCCCATCGCAGGCCGAGTTCGGCCAGATCGCGCATATTCCAGTACGCCTCGTGCTCCGGATCGAACTCCTCCCCGTCGGGATAGGCGGCGATCTCCGCTGCCAGACCGGGCCGCGCAAGGTACTCATCGAGTGGAACCAGTGCCTTGTCGAAACCCGCCAGCGCGATGCTCTTTTCATCGAGTTCGGCCAGCGCCTCATCGTCACGCTCCTTGCGGCTGAATTTGTTCCTGTTGAGTTTCCCGTTCTTGTTCTGGATGGCGGCCAGCCCCTCCTTCGATCGCGGGATATTCTCCGCCGATGTGAACCAGTGGGGCACCGCAGCCAACTCATCCAGCAGCTCCCGGACCAGCGCGTCACGCTCTTTGCGCCAGGGCTCCGACACTCTGCGCAGCCATACCGGGAACTTCTCAGGATCAATAAGCGCAAGCTCCTCGAGTGCCCGTTCATCCAGCCCCGAAAGCTTCCGCATAAACTCTTCGAAATCCGAAACCGACAAGCGCGACAACTGCCGCCCCAGACCATCGTGCGTTTTGTATTTTTTGTAGAACTGCTTGCGCCACTCCATCATCCAGAGCACTTCGTCATAGTCGCTCAGCAGCTCAAGTCCGCCATCCACAGCCTTCTCGCTGTATGTTCGATCAAGGACAGGCGGCGCATCAGGCACCGATATTTCGGTGACTTCATCCGGGAAATATTGCAGGATCCGGTAGCAGAATGAGTGGAATGTCGAAATATAGTTGTGTGAGAAGCGCTCCCTGGCTCTCAGCAGATGATCCGATTTACCGATATTCCGGTTGATGGCGGCATATATCCGCGACCGCATCTCCGCAGCGGCAAAATCGGTGAAGGTCAGCGCCAGCATCTGCTCCAGCGGTACATTGCGTTCCACGAGCTGGTGGATGACGCGCTCGGTCAGGTTGTGCGTCTTGCCCGTGCCGGCACCTGCTTCGAGGATGAGGTACCCCTGGTGGCGACGGATCTCCCCGGTAATCTCCTCCGGCGTCAACGATACGCCACGGCCTGCATCCGGGCTGTTTCCTTTCGCTCGGTCACTTGCCATGATCATCCTCCCAGAACGGCTCGGACAGGTAATACCGGTCCAGCTCATACGTCATTGCCCTGCTTCGTCGCCTTCCAACTTCACGGCTTTTGCGCCGCATCTGCACGCGCATGTCGTGGCGCTTGATATGCCTGAAATCCGACCAGACCGGATCAGCATCCAGGCTCGCGTGGAATCGTCCCGAACGGATCGCATCCACGATCCACGATATCCGCAGCCGCCCTATTGCCGCCATGAACGCCTTCATCTCATCCGCCGGCTTGTACTGCAGCCTGTAGGCATTGCGCGAGGAGTCCTTGTTGAGCAGATACCCCTCATCCACCAGCTCCGAGGAACCCAGCGCATACTCGCATGACACGTCCTTCTTCTTTCCGCTGATCGGCAGCACATAGTATCCGGTCACAAAGTGTTCCAGCCCCTCGCTGCGCATGAACATCGCATACACCGGCAGCTGATATCCCTTGCCATGGCAGATATCCTTGTATTTTTTTATCCCGGATCTGCCCGATTTGTAGTCCAGAATGAGCGCACCGCTGCAGTCGGGCAACAGGTCGATGCGGTCGATCATCCCGCGGAACCTCACCGGCACCCCTCCGAATTCCTCCTCAAAGCTCCATTTGTACTCCATTTTGTAGCTGGTGCCGGGGTAGAAGACGGCGGGACGCGCATCCTCCAGTCCCGTAAGGAAATGCTCTCTTCCCGCACATTCGCGCTCCAGGAACCACCGCGTTACCCGCACCAGGTTTTTCTCGAGGATGCCGGGAAACGGGCTGTCCGGATTGCCGAGCTGATGACGGTACGAATCCACCAACCGCCTGCGGATCCGCTCCATGCGCTTGCGTGCCGCATCGGGATCATCCGGCGGCCACACCGGAGCCCCCTCCTGGTCCGTCTCCGAGTAAAAATCCTCAAGGATCTGATGCAGCAGGCTCCCTTTGATGTTGGATTCGGCATCGTCCTGGTATTCATGCAACGGCTCCAGACGCAGAACATGCCGGAAAAAGTACTCGTGCGGCGAAGTGGCATAGGTATCCAGCCGGCTGATGCTCATGTTCAGCGTCCCATCACCGTATTGCTGCTCCAGCCATCTTGCCGTGATGCCCGGATCCAGCACCCCGTCGTACCGCCCCATCTGCTCTGGCTCATGACGCGCCTTTTCCACCGCCGCCGCCAGCTGCCATGCGAACCAGTCCTGTTTGCCGTCCGTCTGTGGATCACCGCCGCCTGCCTTTTTATCAACCCCGTCCGCCTCTCCATTTCTATTGTTCTTGTGGATGCGGGTCCACGTCGAACGTTCATCTTTATCCGCAAATGACGCACCATACTCCAGGTTATACCGCGTCATTTTTCCATCAGCAACCTCACCCTCTGCGTCTGTCACATGGCCCATGTTGCCTCTCTGCGTCAGCAATGCTGCCAATAATCCGATCTCATTCAGGCTCATGAGCCATTTTTCGCTGGAAATCGGCCAAGGTTCAAAATCTTCTTCTTTTCTTTCATGGAGCAGTTCAAGCCACAGCGGAGACGGCATGACCGGCTTCTGGGCAACCAGATTCGGACGGCTCAGATAACGCGGCCCGCCTGCCGACAGCAACCGCTGAAGCTGCATCCTTGCCATCAGATATTTTTCCGATCCGTCTTTTCCCGTGAGACGCTCCAGCGCCTTTTCATAGCGGAACTGGAGAAAATCCGGTTTGTCAGGTCTCGGGAAACCGTCCTCATGCAGGCCAAGGATGAAAACGATCTTGTCATGTACTTCCGGGAGGTACCGGATCTCGGTCAGCAGCACGCCGCCCGGACGCTGCGACGGACGCTCCCTCGTCTCTTTCAGGCGCAGTTCCAGCACACGGAAGAAATCCCGGCAATCTATTCGGCGACCCAATTCCAGCCGCGTTTCGGCTTTGGTCAATTTTTCCAGGATGATCTCCAGCAGCTCCTTCGCCTCGTTGGCTTCACGGCTCTTCAGGTCCCCCTGCAGCGAAATCAGATTGCGGCACCAGCCCACCCATTCCGTGAGGGTCTGTTGTTCCGGGGCTTTGTAAAAACGACGCAACGCCTTAAGATACTGCAACACCGACAAGTAAAATTCACGATTGCGACGTTCATATTCCCTGCGTCGCTCTTCTTTTTCCTCATCGTCTTCGTACCGGATCTGATCCAGAAGCCACTCAAAAACACGCTCCAAACCCGAACTTGCCTCATCCAGGTCCCGGAAGTTGTACTCCCGGCAAAATTGCGAAAAATGACGGATGTTTGGAGCCTTGTTCTCGTCATGATCAGGCAGATCAGGAAGCACCAGACGATTATCTGCAAAGACACGTGACACATCGTCAATCGGGAATCCGTTGAGGTCAAGCTTCAGATAGGTCAACAGACGGCGAATGAATGGATTGCTGATCAGCGACGGACCCCGGCTGGTATACAGCGGCACCCCGAAGCGATCCGACACCGCCTCCACCATCGGCTCATATAGCGAAAGGTCACCAGTCAGGATCACAAAATCGTCATATTTCCCGGCAAGTGCCTCGTCACGGTGTGATTGTGCGCCTTTCTGAGCTGAGCCTGAATTCTCGGAAATCTCCCGGCCCTGCTGATCCATTAATGCCAGTATCTGACGCACAGCCTGCTCCAGTTCCTCCCTTGGATGATGAAAAGCGCTCAGGCAAATGTCCCCGGCCGGAAGCAGCGCCGACGGGTCATCGGCAAACCGGATCTGCACCATTTCAGGACCTTCCACAAGCCCGATGGCATGCTCATGCACCGGTTCAAGTTCGTCCACAAGGTAAAGTACAATTCTCTTATGACGCAGCATGTTCGTGTTGCATTGCGTCATTTTTCCTGGAAGCTGCTCACGGTCCAGCCACTTTTTACCGGCCATTATGCTCTCATACTCCCGCAGGATGCCCGCCAGCACATGCCCGCCCTGCGAGCGTCCACCCCCAACCTCCTTGTCCGCATCCATCAGCATCCCGGGACTCTGTCGCTCCCGGTATAGATCAGCGATGATGTTGGATATGGCCGTGACCGAGTTAACCCCCGCGAATCGACGATAATCCGGGTTTCCATGAGCCGTGAGCCACTGCTCGAGCCAAAGCGTCCGCTCTTCAGGGGCAATGACCAGCTTCGGCAACTCATCATCCGGCAGACTTTGCATGGCCTGCTCTTCGACAAATGACGCCACCGTTCGGATATCCGGGGCAAAACCGCCGCAGGCTCGCTGCCATTTTTTCCGCACTTCCCGCTCCATCAGCAGATTGCTCACCAGGACGAGCGAATCCGGGCCGCCGCCCTCATCCAGCAGCATCTCCCAGAGCTGTGCCGGATCGGTACTGGTATGTTCGCGGGTCCACTTCATGATGATCGTTTTGGCGTTGGCATGGGTGCCGGCAATGCTTTCAGACCGGCCAGAGAGGCACATTCTGACCGTTTTTTGTGGTTTTACGGTAGATGCGCACTTCCGGACAGATTACCAAAATCAGCGTCCATTTGAAAGGGAAAATGCCCGGATTTAGCTGACCCGCAGTGTAGTGCGACATCCTGTGTCGCAGCTGAGCCGCGCCTTGCCAATACCGGGTTTGAGACGATAATACCCGACTTGCGGCTTCAATTCCGGGTTTGCGATCAATGGATGCAAAATGTCCCGGATCAACCTTGCTCCCGATACTTCTCTGTTCATAGCCCGTATTGGAATATTTTCTTATGTTCCAGCAATCAAAATCCAATCACTATGCCTGTACCCTTCCAAAAACATGAAGTCGTAGCGCTGCTCGAAGAGATCGGCACATTGATGCGCCTGGCCGGCGAGAACGACTTCAGGGCAATGGCCTTCGACCGGGCTGCCCGCACCCTCGAAAACCTCGACGGTGACATCAATAATTACATTGAAGAGCAATCGCTTACAGATTTAAAAGGAATCGGCAAATCCATTGCATCGGACATTTATGCCTATGCGGAAACCGGCAAAGTGCCGGTGCTTGAGATGCTGCGTGAACAGGTGCCGGACGGTCTTATTGCATGGCTCGGGATTTCGGGCATGGGCCCCAAGAAGATCTACAAGGTCCACAAGGAACTGGGTATCACCGAAATTGCGGAGCTGAAAGAGAAATGCCGCGACGGCTCTGTTGCCGCCCTGGCAGGAATGGGCGATAAGTCGGCCGAAAAAATCCTCAAGTCTATTGCGTGGATGGAGGAGTTCTCCGAGCGTTGCCGGGTCGACGAGGCCACCATCGTGGCAGAACAGTTCGTTGGGCAGATGAAGGATGCGGATGGAGTACAGCAAATTTCGGTGGCCGGATCGCTCCGCCGGGCATCGGAAACCATCGGGGACATCGACATCCTTATTGCAGCGGACGAAAAACACACCCCGGCGCTCATGGAACGCTTCACCGGGCTGGATGGCGTGACTGAGGTGCTGGGACAAGGTGAGACCAAAAGTTCGGTGCGCTCCAAAGAGGGCCGGCAGGTCGATCTGCGGATCGTGGCCCCGGACCACTATCCCGCCGCCCTCATGTACTTCACGGGAAGCAAGGAGCACAATGTGGCCATGCGCCAGCGCGCCCGCGAGAAAAACTTGCAGCTCAACGAATACGGCCTTTTCCACCAGAACAAGGAAAAGCAGGCCGA